>NZ_JBEOSB010000024.1:0-199254 GCF_040302705.1 Streptomyces sp. NPDC097640 | reverse complement strand
ACAACACAGCAGTCTCCCGGCACGACCGGATCGGTGGCCTCATCCACGAATACAAGCAGGCCGCACAGGGTGACACCATTTCCGGCACCCACAGGGTTTTGTGATGCCCGGACGGCGGACTCGCTGCGACCAGAGGTGCGGGGCCGGCCTGGTCGTTGGAGACGGATCGTCAAACACTGTGCACGGGGCGTCAAAGACGCTCGTAGGCCAGTCGCACATAGTGGCATGGACACGGGCAACACGGCCGTGAGTTGACCGCGTCCGGGAGGCGCTCCCTTCCGGTCGCACGACGTGGATGAAAGGTACGGTCACATGTCCAGGAACAAGCACAGATTAGCGGCGCTCGCGGCCGGATTCGTGCTGGCCTCCGGCACACTGGCCGGCACCGCGAGTGCCGCTCCGGCGTCCGAGGAAGACGTCGTGATACAAGCGTGCGTGACGCGGGGGCCTATCACCAAGCCGGCCGACTACCACTACAGCCCGATCTTGTATCCCGGGGGAAACTGGTACGTCACCAGCGAAGGTTGCGGGACCATCGCCATCAATCCCACAACGGGACGGAACGTCAAGCTCTGCTACAACCCTCGTAACGGCAGCGACGACTACTGCCAGGGCGGCTATACGCCGGCGTACGCAGGGCAGTGGACCACTGTGGCGGACGACGTCAAGGCGGGCACGAGGTACAAGTTCTATTTCGAAACCCAGAACGCCGTCACCTTCAGCCACCGTTCCTGAAGAAGGCCGACGTCGGACCAGCGGCGAACCGGCGCCAGGGAGCGATATGGTCCCGAGCGCGCTCTCGCTGCGTGGTCTGCCTAAGGGCCTTGGCAATCAGCTTCTTCCACCCTCTGCGCCAGTTCGGGGTAGAGGGTGGATCAGGGACTCAACGAGTTCACGAGTGCGTCCACTCTCCGCCGTCCTTGTCGCGGCGTGTGCGCAATGGCCCGACCGCCGCGAGGGGGGCCACCGCAGTCCACTCTTGGCAAAAATTGCATCTTTCGCTGATCTTTTACCACCCATAGTATCTCCCCCACCCGATATCACGGAAGGACGGCTCTCATGCCCATTGCGAAAAAGAAAAGATCACGGCAAGCACCCCTCACCAGCAAGCCGTTGATGTCGATCGGGGTCATTACTGGCGCCTGCATCGCCTCGCTGACCGTCACGTCCCCATCAACCCACGCCGCTGAGGCCGCTCGCGCTTACGGCGGGGAATGCGGAGTCGGATACGTCGAAATCGACTCCTACCACTTGTCAACCGGCGCCACTGCCTATCTGACCTTCTCCAGCGCCAGCGGAAACAACTGCGTTGTGACCAAGCGCGACACGGTCGGCACCGCCCTCAGATTAGGCGCGGGAGTCAGGCGTTCGGGTGAGCCCGGATCTGCGCATGAGGACATCGGAAATTACACTTCGTACGCGGGGCCGGTCTACGTGTACGCACGGTATTCATGCGTGGATTGGGGCGGCTACTTTAACGGCCTGAATAAGGTTATAGAAAACGATCACTGCGACCGACAAGCGTAAGGGCTGTTCCGTAACTGCTGGGCACGGGTGAGATGATCTTGATGTGGCTGGTGTGAGGAGATCATTTACGGGACAGTCCTTAGGGCCCGCAGATCAATAACATGCTGCTTTCAGCTCTGGGACCCGTCATCGTGGTAGCACTGCGGGGACCTGAACAAACCGCGAAGGCCCATGCTCCGTAGGGCCGTGGCCGCATCCCTGTGGGACGGAACTACGCAGGCCGGCGGCTCGGGCGCGGTTCAGGGGTGGCGAGTGGGCCTGGTGGTCGTTGTCGGAGGGATTGGTGTGGCCGATGACTGTTGTAGTGCTGTGCGTACTCGTTGACGACGAGGTGGAGGTGGCGTTGTCCGGTGATCAGGATGCGGTCGGTGGCTTCGCGGCGGCATGATCCGATCCGGCGTTCGGCGATGGCGTTCATCCGGGGCACTTGGGGCAGTGCCGGAAGGACCCGCATGCCGATCGTTTGGAAGACGGCGTCGGAGCTGTCGGTGACGTAGGCGCCGCGGTAACGGATGAGGAACCTGATCGACTCGGCATGGTCGCCCAGTTCCATGAGGTAGTTCCGTGCTTGCCGGGTAACCCGTGGGCCGGTGGGGTGTCGGGTGATGCCGGCGATGTGTATACGGCGGGTGCCGTGCTCGATGAAGAGCAGAACGAACCAGCGCCGCAAGAATACCGTGTCGATATGGAACAGGTCTGTGGCCACGATCGCAGTGGGCTGAGCTTTGAGGAAGACAGACCAGGAGTGGTCCGTGCGCTGCGGTGACGGTCGATCCCGGCCTCCTTGAGGACAGCAAGTTCACCGCCGCGTTCGACGCCGTCTTCGCCGACAACGGAACAGCCGTCATCCCGACACCGCCGCAAAGCCCCCGGTCCAACGCGTTCGCCGAACGATGGATACGCACAGCTCGCGCCGAGTGCACCGACCGCCTCCCCATCACCGGCGAACGGCACCTGTGCACGGTCCTCAACCAGTACGCCGAGCACTACAACGCAAGACGGGCCCACCGCGGCCTCGGCCTACGTGCCCCAGACGACGCCCCGAACGTCATCCCGCTGCCTGGCTTCGTAGGTGGGAACGGAGAGCGATTGTTGATGGGGGCCGGCACCGCTTCGTGATCGAGCTGTCCAGGAATGTCGATGAGAACTGGCAGCACCCCGAAAGCAGTCCCGGGGGTTTCCCCGCTCTCGCTGCGGGGGTGGTGATCCTCGTCGGCGTGAAGCAGGACGGTCGGTTGTGCGCAGTAGCCGCAGGCTCGTTCGGTCGCGTGGAAGGATGAGCGCATGTGGTTGCGACTGCCGTTCGGGGACGAGTTACGGGCCGAGCTGGGATCGCCCAGGCGCTCCCGCAAACTGGGCAGCAGCCCTCGCTCGCGCGTGTGGCGCGTCGAGTTGCCGAAGGTAACGGCAGTGGTGAAGCAGATCGTCGACGGTCCTGATGCCGACGAGCGATACGCCCGCGAGGTGGCCGCCCTGCGGCTCGCCGCCCGAGCCGAGAATCCCGTGGTGCCCGCGTTACTGGCCATCGATCCCGGCGAGCGCGTGTTGGTGTTGGAGCATCTGGATCACCGACGCCCGGCCAGCGACTGGATCGTCGATTATGCAGCCGCATTGGCACGGCTGCATGCCACCGCCCGCCCGGAGGACGTCGGGGTACTTCCCCGGTGGCAGGGCCCGAACCAGCCTGATATCGAGTCCTTCCTGCGGCTGGCCGAGGCTCTGGAGGTCCCGGTCACCGCTGGCGTGTCCGGTGAACTCAATGACCTCGTGAACCGGCTCGACCAGGCACCCGGGCATGCCCTCCTCCATGGAGATCCCTGTCCCGGCAACGATCTCCACACCGCCACGGGGATCAGGTTCATCGACTTCGAGCAAGCGTCACTGGGCAGCGGCTTGATGGAGCTCGCCTACCTCCGTATCGGCTTTCCGACCTGCTGGTGTGTCACTTCAGCATCGGAGCCGCTGCTGGAACGGGCGGAGAGCGCATACCGCAACGAGTGGCGCACCCTGACCGGCTCCGAAGCCCAAGACGGGCTCGCTGACGCGTGCACCGGCTGGCTGCTCCGCGGCGACGCGCTGGTTGAGCGGGCACGCCGTGAAAGCACTGATCACCTGGCCCGGATTCCGCACCGGGACTGGACGTGGGGCACCGCGACCGCCCGACAACGGCTTGTCCACCGGCTCGGGGTCGTTAGCCAGATGACGGCCGGCGACACCTCGCTGAGCGGTGTGAGCAGCCTCAGCACCGCTATGCGGCAACGTATGCTCACTCGCTGGCCCGCGCTTCAGCCCGTCCCGTCAAGGCGACCATAGAGGTCGGCGAGCCCCAGCGCCGCGGGCTCCCCGAATGAACGCGCACTGCGAGCGGGTGATCGGCACCTTGCGGCGCGAAGTCCTTGACCACCGGGGTTCCAGCAGACCGTGATGGCGCGCCAGACCACCTCCGAGCAGCAGCGATGAGTTTCCGAACGGCACACGCAATCGCAGCACTTCGGCACCGGGTCCGGCCCGCTCGGGCATGATCGGCTCCAACTAGAGTCGGCGATGAGATGGGGGTGTGACGTGGGCGAGTGGCGGACCGATCCGACGTTCGCGATGTGCCGGGCGTTGGTGGACGGGGCGGAACTGTCCTCGTTCGTGGGCGGCCCGTTCGACGTGCGTGCGGTGGCGGCCGCTATTCGGCCCGAGGCCACGGACGGATTCCTGCTCGACGAAGTCCCCTGGGAGCACTTC
Organism: Streptomyces sp. NPDC097640; assembly: GCF_040302705.1. NCBI lineage: Bacteria > Bacillati > Actinomycetota > Actinomycetes > Kitasatosporales > Streptomycetaceae > Streptomyces > Streptomyces sp. NPDC097640. The sequence continues at coordinate 194,994 of NZ_JBEOSB010000024.1, read as the reverse complement.
CCACAGGGGGATCACGTCAAAGATGCCGTTCACCTGCTGCACACCGGCGACTCCGCCCTTCGCACGGGAACGGGCGTTGTGAGCGGCATGTGCGCCAACGACATGCGGGCCGCGACCGTGCTCGCCGTACCGTTCCTGATCCGGATAGCCGCCGACACCCGCCACCCCCACCGTGCCGACGCGCTCGCCGAAGTCTCCTCCCCTGCCCGCGCCCGCCACTTCGGCGTCGCCTCCCGCAACGAACTTCTGCTCCACCGCGCCGACACCCGGGACGACACCCTCTACGATGATTACGGCGTCGAGGTGACCGGCTACCCGGCAGGCTGGTCGGTCGCCGCGGCCCGGGCCGCGATCACCGCCGACACCGCCCTCCTGCTGCCCCTCCTCAACGACCCCAGCCCCGCAACCCGCATCCGCGCCGCCTACACGCTGGCGACCGCCGCCGACTCCGACCGCGCGGTCCGCGCCGCCTTCCGCACCCGGCTCGGCGCCGAGCAAGACCCGATCGTCCGTGCCGCCCTGGTCCTCGCCACCGCCGAAGCCACCCGTAACCACCCCCACCCACCGACCACCGAGTGGATGCGAGAGCTGTGGCGGGACCGGACACAGGTACCTGAGGTCCGACTGGCCGCCGCGATCGGCTGGCTCTGCCTCACCGACGAACCCACCCCTGACGATCTTCGCGCCACCGTCGACAACCTCGCCTCCAACCAGCGCGCCCACGCTATGGACGCCCTGCCCTGGATGGCCGCCGCCAGCAGGTTCGGCGAGACGGGGCTGCGACACTGCATCCGAGAGATGCTCCACCCCGAACAGCCCGACCCGGCCGGGTACGACGACCCGTGGGCGCCAAATTACTGACGGCGGTGGAGGGGCGGCGTGTATGACACGCCGGCTTCTTACCCTGGCAGCTGTCGGCCCGGCACCACGCGTTCGTACCGCGCTATCCGTGAGACACCACATCTCTGGACACGTTTTCCGCTTGCATAACGAAGTTCGGGCAAAAGCCGCGCTTCGCCTCGCCTTCGAAGGTCTCGTACCAGGTCGGCTCGCTGTCGCCGGTCCAAGTGACCGTTCGCGAAGCCCACCCACCACATCACGGGGGTGCCGCCGAGCTTCTGGCAATGCTCACAGGCACAGGTGTGGGGGAAGACGGCCGGACCCCGGGTGGCGAAGCGGATACGACCGCACAGGCATCCGCCGGTACGTCCCTCAGCATCTTCGGCTCCCTGAGCGCCGGCCGCGGCTGTGGCGTTCATCAGGTGCTCTCCCAGACACGATGGGCAAGTTGGGCCTATCACTGTGCCATCACTTCCATGATCGCCAGGACGCTGTTTGGCGGCTCTGACATGAACCGGACCGCGTGCGCCGATTGCGGAGGCGTCACGGGCCGGGCGACACAACTGCGCCTCAGGGGCGTCCGAGGACGCGGACGGTCCATCCGGCATCGCGTCAGGTCTCGGCGTTCACGATGCCGCGGCCGTCGATGACGCGCGGGGCGACGGCGAGGGCGGGCCAGTCGCGGATGTCGTCGGTGTTCGGCTTGAAGGCGGCGCCCCAGACGGTGATCCGCTTGCCCATGAGGGTGCCGTCGAGTCTGTTCGCGCGCGAGGACGACCATGCGGTCGCGGCGCCGGTTGTTGATCGCGTCGACCTCGCAGTGGATCGTCAGGGCCTGATCGACGCCGAGTTCGCTGGCGCGGGCCATGAACCCGCGGATGCCCTTGGGAAGGCAACCGCCTCCGAAGCCCAGGCCGGGCCGCATGCCGCGACGGCCGATGCGGGCGTCGTGGCCGAGGATGTCGGCAAGCTGGCCGACGTCGGCGCTGGAGGCATCGCAGACCTCGGCGACGGCGTTGATGAAGGAGATCTTCGTGGCGAGGAAGGGCGTAGGGGCGCTGAGGTCGTTCGCCTGCAGGCTCGCAGCCGACCAGCCGCGCCATCATTGCCGTGACCTGGGACGCTACGAACTGCTCAGGAAGAGGGTCAGTAGCGGCAGTGGAACTCCGGCTCTCCCGCGCTTTTCAGGCACCGCCGCCGAGCCATCGTCAGCCGCTCAATGGTCCCTCCCAGTCTGCGGGGAGGATGCGACTGCGTACTTCGCCCAGGCCGATGCGTCCGCCAGATGTGCCTGGAGCCGTCGCGGTGATGGTGACCTCGTCGTCATCCTGCAGGAAAGTACGTTCCTCACCCTTGACCTGGAGCGGTTCCTTGCCGCCCCAGGTGAGTTCGATGAAGGCGCCGCGCTGGTCCTTCTGAGGTCCGGAGATGGTGCCCGAGGCGTAGAGGTCGCCAGTGCGGGTGGAGGCGCCGCCTGCGGTCATGTGCGCCAGCATCTGCGCGGGTGACCAGTACATCTCCCGGTAGGGCGGACGTGAGACCGCCTGTCCGTTCCATTCGACGGTCAGGTCGATGTCCAGGCCCCGTGGTTGGTCTTCCTGGAGGTACGGCAGTGGCCGCGGGTCCTGTGGCGGGGTGGGCACGCGTGCGGCCTGCAGGGCGAGGAGGGGGACCACCCAGGGTGAGATGGAGGTCGCGAAGCTCTTGCCGAGGAACGGACCGAGCGGCACGTACTCCCATGCCTGGATGTCGCGTGCGGACCAGTCGTTGACCAGGACGACGCCGAAAACGTGGGTGGCGAAGTCGGCGGTCGTCAGAGGGTGGCCGAGCGGGGAGCCGGTACCGACGACGAAGCCGAGTTCGGCTTCGATGTCGAGGCGGCGGCTGGGTCCGAACGTAGGGGCCTGCTCGTCGGGCGCCTTGCGCTGTCCGCTGGGGCGGACGATGTCCGTTCCTGAGACCACGACGGACCCTGCCCGGCCGTGGTAACCCACCGGCAGGTGCTTCCAGTTGGGCATCAGCGGGGTGGAGTCGGGGCGGAAGAGCCGGCCGAGGTTGGAGGCGTGGTGCTCCGAGGCGTAGAAGTCGACGTAGTCGCCGACCTCGAACGGCAGATGCAGCCTCACCTCGTCGACGGCGAAGAGCGCCTCGTCCGGTACGTCCTGGCGCAGCAGGTCGGTGAGCTGCTCGCGCACCTCGACCCACCGGCCGTGCCCTTGTGCCATGAACGGGTTGAGGGACGGTGCGGCGAAGACGTCGTCGCCGAGCAGCCGGGCGAGGTCGACCACGCAGTCGCCGATGCGCACGCCGATTCGGGGGGTGCTGCCGGTTGTGGAGAAGACTCCGTAGGGCAGGTTGTCCCGCCCGAAGAGGGAGCCTTCGGGGACGTCCAGGGTGGTCATGCGGGTTCTCCGATGCTGCTGCTCAGTGAAGTGGGGAGCAGGCCGAGGTCGATCAGTTCGGTGAGCGGCTCGGTGACGCTGCAGGTGCCGAAGGAGAGGAACGTCGAGCGGGCGGCGACGGCACGCTCCCCGTCCAGCTCGGCGATCTGGACGGTGATGACGGCGGGGTCGCGCTGTGCGAGCAGTGCCGCCAGTTCGGTATGGTGCGCGCCGCGCACGGCGGCGTCCGTGGCGAGGAGCAGGTTGAGGAAGCCGTGCTGTTCGAAGCCGGTGCGTGGGTCGGTGTTGCGGACGGCGTGGTGCAGTCCGGCGGTTGCCTTGAAGGGCACGTGTTCCGTGACCGCGGCGGCCACGGCCGCGGCCAGTTCCGTCTCGTCGGGGTAGAGCTCGGCCTTCACCCCGCCGGTGCGGAGCTTCGCGTGATACCGGGTGCCGGACAGGGCGGCGAGCACGGCCACGCGGCGGTCGTCTCGGGGAATCTCGACGAACACCTCGGTTCCCGGTGCGTCCTTGCAGCTCGTGTCCAGCGCGGAGACGAGTTCGGGGGCGGTCATGCCTTCCGGGACGGTGACCTCCAGTGCGCGGAGGCTGACCGGCAGGTTCCCCGCCGCAGCCAGTGCCGGGCCGATGTGACCGGGCCCGGGCACGGTGATGGCCAGCTGCAGCCGGTGCCCGCTCGACGCGTCGGTGGGCAGCAGCTCGCCCAGTTCCCGCAGCGTGTTCGCGGCGAGGACGAAGGATCCCACCAAGTCGGCGTGGCCGGCGCGTTGGTGTGCGCGGTGGGCGGCGACCGCTGCGGGGAGGGAGAGCAGGCCGGGTGGGAACACCGCCGCGTCATCGCACAGGCACCGGAAGATCGTGGGCAGTCCGGTCATGTCCGTGGCCCCCGCCCCGCCCAGGTCCAGGCGTATCCGGGGTCCTCGCAGGCCAGTGCCGCCTCGCCGAGGTCGAGCGGATGGAAGGTGTCGACCATGACCGCGAGTTCGTCGAAGAAGTCGGCCCCGATGCTGCGCTCGTAGGCGCCGGGCTGCGGCCCGTGCGCGTGCCCGCCGGGGTGGACCGAGACGGATCCGGGCCCGATGCCCGAGCCCTTGCGGGCCTCGTAGTCGCCGCCGCAGTAGAACATGATCTCGTCGGAGTCGACGTTGGAGTGGTAGTAGGGCACAGGCACGGCCAGCGGGTGGTAGTCGACCTTGCGCGGCACGAAGTTGCACACCACGAAGTTGTGTCCTTCGAAGACCTGATGGGCGGGCGGCGGCTGGTGGATCCGTCCGCTGATCGGCTCGAAGTCGTGGATGCTGAAGGTGTAGGGGTACAGGCAGCCGTCCCAGCCGACCACGTCGAAGGGGTGGTCGGCGTAGATCATGCGGGTGCCGGCGATCGCGTTGCCCGCGCGGTGCTTGACAAGGACCTCGACGTCCCTCGCCTCGGCCAGGAGGGGCTCGGTGGGGCCGTGCAGGTCGCGTTCGCAGTACGGGGCGTGCTCCAGCAGCTGGCCGAAGCGGGACAGGTACCGGCGGGCCGGGGTGATGTGGGAGTTCGCCTCGATGCAGTACACGCGCAGGGGCTGGTCCCCGGCCGGTGTCCAGCGGTGTGTGGTGCCGCGCGGCAGGATGACGTATTCGCCCTGCCGCGCCCGCAGTGTCCCGAACACCGTCTCCACGGTGGCCTCACCGGCCTCGACGTACAGGCACTCGTCGCCGATCGCGTTGCGGTAGAGCGGGGAGGGTGCTCCCGCGACGGCGTAGGAGAGGCGCACGTCCGCGTTGCCCAGCACGAGCTGGCGGCCCGTGACCACGTCGTGGTCCTGCCACCGCTGCTCGGGGAAGAGGGCGTGCAGCTTCAAGTGCCTGGGCTTGAGGGGGTGGTTGGCCTGGGTGGTCAGGTCGGGAAGAGGCCACGCGGTGGCGTCCACGACCGCGGAGGGGATGTGCCGGTGGTACAGAAGAGAGGAGTCGGAGGAGAAGCCCTCCTCGCCCATCAGCTCCTCGTAGTACAGGCCGCCGTCGGGGCGGCGGTGCTGGGTGTGCCGCTTGGGTGGGACGCTGCCCACCTGCCGGTAGTACGCCATGGGTGGTTTCCTGGTTCGTCCGGGTCGGTCAGTCCTGGAGGGCTGCCCATACCTCGCGGTCGCGTTCGGCCGTCCAGATCACCGGGCGCTCGGTGCCGGCGAGTTCGTCCCAGACCCGGGAGACGTCGAAGGGCAGGCAGTGCTCGAAGATGGGCCAGCCGCCGTAGCGGTCGACGAGTGCGGCGTGGGTGGCCTGGAAGGCTTCCTTCAGGATGCCGCCGCGCTGCTGGACAGCGCCGACCTCGGTCAGCATCACCTGCAGGAAGTGCCTGGTCTGGGCGATGGCGGCCTGGACCTCGTCGCGCCCGCGGGCCACGGCGCCCCGGCCGCCGATGAGGAGCTCGGCGGCGTAGTCGGCGACGCGGTCGAGGGTGTTGGTGGACCACTCGCGGTGGAAGGCGTCGCCGGTGTATAGCGCGGCCTGGGACTCGACGAGGTCGCCGGCGAACAGGATCCTGTGCTTGGGCAGCCAGGCGACGATGTCGCCCTCGGTGTGACCGCGCCCCACGTGTTCCAGGACCAGGTCGCCGCGGTCACCGCCGAGGTCGATGGTGACGCGGTCGCGGAAGGTCTGGGTGGGCCAGGTCAGGCCGGGGATGGATTCGGGCTCCTTGAACAGCCGGGGCATACGGCCGTACTCGGATTCCCAGTCCTGCCGGCCGCGTTCGGCGATCAGGTCCCGGGTGCGGTGGTGGGCGATGATCACCTGGGCGTCGAAGGCGCTCGCGCCCAGGACGCGTACGGCGTGGTAGTGCGACAGGATGAGGTACTTGACCGGCTTGTCGGTGTGCTCGCGCAGCCGGCCCAGCCATTCGCGGGCCGCGACCGGGGTGGCCAGGGCCTCGAAGCAGACGACGAAGTCCTCGCCCTCGATGGCGCCGACGTTCGGGTCGCCTTCGGCGGTCAGAGCGTAGACGCCGTCGGCGAGGACTTCCAGGGTCTGCTTCTTCTCGGACAGGTCGCCCGCGGAGGCGAAGGTCTTGGACATGGTGATCTCCTTCAAGGGAGGCGGGCCGGGGCCCGGCGGCGGAGGGCGGTGTGTGCGGGGCCTACTCGGGCAGGACGGCGACCGCGCTGATCTCCAGCAGGAAGTCCGGGCGGGCCAGGCCCGCGACGACCAGCAGGGTGCTGGTGGGGGCCGGGCCGGCGGTCAGGTAGCGGCCGCGGACCTCGTTGACCGGGAGCAGCAGGGCGCGGTCGGTGACGTAGGTGGTGGTGGACACCACGTGAGGCATGTCGCCGCCCGCGGCACGTAGGACGGCGGCGAGGTTTTCGAAGACCTGCTCGGCCTGGCGGGTGATGTCGCCGGCTCCGACGACCGCGCCGTCGGCGTCCATGGACACCTGGCCGGAGATCCACAGCTGACGGCCGTGGAGGACTCCGTGGCTGTAGAAGAAGCGGGCGGCCGGTGCGGAGGCCAGTTCGGGGGCGCTGACGGCCTGCGGCTCGGTTGCCATGATGATCTCCAGAAGTCGTTCGGGGAGAGAGATGCCCGGGAATGCCGTGCCGCTGTGAGGCTAGGCACCACGTGGTCCGGTGGACCGGACCAATCACCGACCGGTGCACCGGACCATCCCGGCGGCGTCGGCGCTGTGTACGGCATCCGGTCCAGGGCCCTCGCGTACTCGTCCCGGACCGGATGCGGGGCTGCGGCTACTGGCCGAGTGACAGGAATCTCATTGGGTTTTCGCTGATGAGCAGCTCGGTACCGGCGGCGCCGAGTCGATCGCGCAGTACTGGGTGGATCTCCCGAGCGAGGTGCCCGTATCCCGGGCCGCCCCACCGCCGTAGGCCGTGGCGCATGCAGATGTCCTGGGACAGCAGGACGCGGTCGCCGTGTCCGGCATCGACAAGGGACGTGATCATGTCCACACGGTTGGGTTCGCTGACGGGCGGAAAGGCGCGGCCGAACAGGTCGAACTCCAGGTAGCAGCCACGGCGGGCGAGTTCGATCAGCGCGTTGAGGTCGGTCTCGTAGTCGATGTGGCTGATGGCGATCTTCGCGGGGTCGGTGCCGCCCGACTCCAGCAGGGACAGCGCCTCATGTGCGGTGCCCAGTCCGTGTCCGGGCTCGATGTGCACGTTGACCGCCAGCCCGGTGTGCCCGTGTGTGGTGGCCGCCGCTTGGAGTGAACGCCGTTCGGCCTCGTGCATGTCGACGCTGAGACCGATCTCGCCGATGACGCCGACGGCGCAGCCGTCGATCCCGTTCTCGGCCGCCTTCGTCCACTCCTCGGCGAGTGCGGCGGAGGGAAGGTCGCGTTCTTCCGGGGTGAGTGCGGCGACGATGTACCTGCCGACCGCGATCACTGTGTCCAGTCCCGCGGCGTCGGCCGCGCGGACCGCCAGTGACGGCATGGCGCCCAGCCCGTGCGCCGTGAGGTCGACGAGGAGGCCGCAGCCCGATCGTCGCGCTTCGAGGAGTTCCTGTGCGGCGACGTACCAGTCGGACAGCATCAGGTTTTCCCGGACGGTGCCCTGTGAGTCATGGCGGACGGCGTCGATCGTCTCCGGTCCGAGCGGGAGGCCGGGGGCATCGAGATCGTGCGCGTCGCCCTGGCCTGACCAACGCGCGCGCAGGTCGCAGATGATGTGTTCGTGCGGCAGGACGTAGCCGGAGCCGGGTGTGAGGGATCTGTCGCCCTTGGCTGTTCTGATGGTGTAACTGGCCTTCACGGGGGCCTCTGTTCTCGGGTCGGGTGCGGGCAGTCGGAAGCGTCTGGCTTCCCGCGTGCGGATGGCTTCCCGGGCCGCTGTGCGCGGTGATCGCCCGGGCAGCGCGGGCGCCGGCGCCCAGGGCGTTGGCATCGCTGTGCTGGTGACCGGTGGATCGACGGGCCCTGCTGGGGTCAGGGTCGGGTGCCGCGCACGGTCGCGTATGCCGCTGCGAGCGCGGCGATGCCCGGGGCGATCTGCCGCGGCCGGGCCTTGCCGTAGCCGATGATCAGGCCCGGTCGCGCCGGTGGCCTGCTGCTGTACTGGCTCAGACCGGTGATCTGCACGCCGTGTTCGCGTGCTTCCTTCAGCAGTGCGCTTTCGTCGGTGTCGTCGGGCAGGTGGACGGTCAGGTGCAGGCCGGCGTCGACGCCCTGAATGCGGGCGTCGGGCAGATACTCCGCCAGGGCGGTACGCAGAGCGGTCAGGCGGGCGAGGTAGTCGACGCGGGTGCGGCGAAGATGGCGGTCCAGGGTGCCGGACTCGATGAGGTGGGCCAGGGCCAGCTGGTCGACGGTTGCGGGGACGGGATCGCCGCACTCCCGCAGCCGCAGCACGCCGGAGAGCAGTGCGGGCGGGGGCACCAGCCAGCCGAGCCGCACGCCGGGGCCCAGGGTCTTGCTGACCGTACCCAGATAGGCGACGCGGTCGGGCGCCTGTGGCTGGAGCGCGGCCACGGGCCTGCGGTCGTAGCGGTACTCGGCGTCGTAGTCGTCTTCCAGGATCACGCCGTCACATGCGGCCGCCCACGCCAGCAGGGCCGTGCGCCGGGTCGGGGACAGCACCACGCCGGCCGGGAACTGGTGCGCAGGCGAGACAAGGACGGCGCGGGCCGTGGTGCGCTCCAGTGCGTCGACGACGAGCCCCTCGTCGTCGACGGGCACTTGGACGGGCTCCAGACCGGCGCGCCGCACCGCCAGCCCGAGGCGGGGCCAGCCCGGGTCCTCGACGGCTACCTGACGGTGGCCCTCCTCGCGCAGTACCTCGCACAGCAAGGTGAGTCCGTGGGTGACGCCCGCGCTCACGATCACGCCGTCGGTATCCGTCCGTACCCCGCGGGTGCGGGCCAGGTGCTCGGCCAGGACGTGCCGCAACTGCGGCACCCCTGCATCGGCCCCGTAGTCGAGGTGGTGCGGCGGCAGGTTGCGCACCGTGTGCTGAAGGGCACGCAGCCAGGTGCTGCGCGGGAAGGCGGCAAGGTCCGGCAGGCCCGGCTCGAAGTCGGCCGGCAGGGGCACAGCCGCCGTTGCAGGGGCGACCGCGGGCGCGTCGCCGCGTTCGGCCTGCGGGGTGATCACCGTCGTGCCGCCGCCGGCCCGGGTGCGCAGGAAACCCTCGGCGGCGAGCTGCTGGTACGCCTCCACGACCACCCAGCGTGAGCAGCCGAGCTCGGTCGCCAGGATCCGGGAGGCGGGCAGCCGAGTACCGTCCGTGAACCGGCCGCTGCGGATGGCCTCCCGCAGGGCTCGCTCCAGCTGAGTGTGCAGCGGAGTGCCGCTGGCGGGGTCCATGGCCAGCAGCAGCTCGGATCCCCGTGCGGTCTGGTCGAAGGCCATAAGGGACATTACCAACCCCTTCGGGATCGAACCTGTCGTGCCGCCTGGAGGGAACGGACGGAACCGGACCGTGCCGTGAGGACTTACAGGTTGCCGCGGGCTGCCTGCTCGCGCTCGATGGCCTGGAAGAGCGCCTTGAAGTTGTTCAGGCCGAAGCCCCGGGTGCCGTGCCGCTCGATGACCTCGTAGAAGAGGGTGGGCCGGTCCTGGGCGGGCTCGGTGAACAGCTGGAGCAGGTAGCCGTCCTCGTCCTGGTCGAAGAGGACGTACAGTCCGGCGAGGGTCTCCAGGTCGAGGCCCAGCGCGTCCACATCGGCGCGGGCGCGGACCTCGTCGTAGTAGGTCTCCGGCACGCGCATGAACCGCACGCCTCCCTCCCGCATCGCCGCCACGGTCCTGGTGATGTCCTCGGTGGCGAAGGCGATGTGCTGGACCCCGGAGGTGCCGTAGTAGTTCAGGTACTCCTGGATCTGGGAGAGCGACTTGCCCTGGGCGGGCTCGTTGACGTTGAGCTTGATCTTGCCCGTGCCGTCCCAGACGACCTTGCTCATCATCGATGTGTACTTGGTGCCGACGGTCTCGTCGTCGTAGTGGACCAGCTGGGTCAGGCCGAGGACCCGCTGGTAGAACTCGGTCCACAGGTTCATCTCGTGCAGGGGCACGTTGCACACGATGTGGTCGATGTTGGTGATGCCGATGCCCTGGCCCTCGGGGACCGTCCACAGGGGCTTGAGCCCGCCGAGCTTGCCGGTGTCGCCGACCGCGCGGTGGCCGGGCAGGAAGGGCCCGGTGTAGCCGGAGGCGTCGACGAAGGTGTGGACGGTGTCGCCGTAGGAGGCGATGGTCGCCAGCCGCGCGGTGCCGTGCTCGTCGCTGATCTCGTGCGGCTCGGTGACCGGCTTGGCGCCGCCGGCCAGCGCGTACTCGAAGGCGGCGTCGACATCCGGTACGGCGAAGGAGATGTCCTGCACGCCGTCGCCGTGCTGGTGCTGCTGGTCGGTGACCTGGTGGCCGGGCAGGAGCCCGGCGGTGAGCACCAGGCGGACGTCTCCCTGGGCCAGCACCCACGAGGCGCTCTCGCGGTTGCCGGTCTCGGGGCCGGAGTAGGCGATGGGGGTGAAGCCGAAGGCGGTGCGGTAGTAGTGGGCCGCCTGCTTGGCGTTGCCGACGTGGTAACGCAGGTGGTGGTAGCCGAGCAGGGGCTGACGGTCGGGTGCCGCATCAGTCATGGGGGCGACTCCTGTGAACGCCGCGTAAGCGGAGGGATGGGGTGTTCCCCGACGCTAGGCAGCGTCGCCCGGCGAACGCCCGGACCAATGCAGTCCGGAAAGGCCGAACCAAGTCGCGGACGGGCCGACGGTCCGGTGCATCGGCTTCCACTTGGACCGGTTCACCGCCGCTTCCCCGTACCTACGGTGTGCCAACTCTCCGACCCCCGCGACCAAGGAGTCACTGTGGCCCTGTTCGACCACCCGGCCTACGACGATCACGAGCGCGTCCTGTTCGCCAGCGACCAACGCTCCGGACTGCGCGCGGTGATCGCCGTGCATCGCACCGGCCCCCGCAACGCCATGGGCGGCACCCGCATGTGGCAGTACGCCACCGAGGCGGACGGCATCGCCGACGCGCTGCGCCTGTCGCAGGCCATGACCTACAAGTCCGCGCTGGCCGGCCTGCCCTTCGGCGGCGGCAAGGCCGTCATCTTCGGCGACCCGGGGCGCGACAAGACCGCCGCGCTGCTGCGGGCCATGGGCAACGCCGTCGACACCCTCGGCGGCCGGTTCGTCACCGGCGAGGACGTCGGCATCGCCGTCGACGACGTAGCCGTGATGCGCGAGTCCACCGATCACGTCCTGGGCGGCGAGGGCGTCGACTCCGACGAGCCCGCCGCGGCCGGTGTGCTGGCCGCCATCCGCTCCGGCGTACAGCGCGTCTGGGGCACCCCCGACCTGGCCGGCCGCACGATCGCCGTCCAGGGTCTCGGCAAGGTCGGCTCCTTCCTGTGTCGGATGCTCGCCGAGGCGGGAGCCGACCTGCTCGTCGCCGACATCCGCCCCGACGCGGTACGCCGCGCCGTCAAGGAGTACGACGCCCGCGAGGTCACCGTCGCCGACATCGCCACCCAGCCCGCGGACATCTTCGCCCCCTGCGCACTGGGCGACGTCCTCACCCCCACGAGCGTGCCGCACATCAAGGCCAAGGTCGTCGCCGGCGCCGCCAACAACCAGCTCTCCGCCCCCAAGGTCGCCGACCTGCTGCGCGAGGCCGGCATCCTCTACGCCCCCGACTTCATCGCCAACGGCGGCGGCCTGATCAACAACGCCGCCCTCCTCGACGGCTACGACCGCGCCCGCGTCCTTCAGGATTGCGCCCGCATCGGCGACACCCTCACCGAGGTCTACGACCTCGCCGACAAGAACAACACCTCCACCCACACCGCGGCCACCGACCTCGCCCGCCAGCGCACCCGCGACCTGTAGGACCCGCTGCCAGGACGTCCGTCCGACCGACGGCATCCTTCGGCGGCGAGCCCGCGCCCACACCAGCCGGGTTCGCCGCCGACCGCGGTCAGGCCGGCCCGGCTCCGCCAACCGGAGAGGGCCGGGCGGCTGAACGCCTCCCGCCCGATGGGCGGTTGAGGCACCGCTGTCTCTCCCCGCGTCAGGGCAGAGCGACCGGCCGCTCTCCAGAGCCACCGGCATCGGGCCAGGGCTTCGAGCCGGTTCGCCACGAGCACGCCCCCGCGCCGGATCGGCGACCGCACTGTGCCCCTCGTACCCCTTCCCCACCATTCTCGTTTGCAGAAACCCCCACCGCACCTGGACCGACAGCACCCACCCACGATGAGAAAGGAATGTCGCAGATGGACAAGACGCCCACCACCAGCGCCGGTTCCCCCATGGAACGCGGCCTGCGCAACCGTCACATCCAGATGATCGCGCTCGGTTCGGCGATCGGCACCGGCCTGTTCCTGATCTCGGGCTCGACGATCCAGACCGCCGGCCCCATCGTCCTGCTGGCCTACGTCGTGGCCGGCGTCATCCTCTTCCTGATCATGCGGATGCTCGGCGAGATGGCCGTCACCCGTCCCACCAGCGGCTCCTTCAGCGACTACGCCCACGAATTCCTCGGCCGCTCCGCAGGGTTCGTCGTCGGCTGGAACTGGTGGTTCACCTGCATCGTGGTGAGCATGCTCGAACTCACCGCCGCCGGAACCTTCATGGAGTTCTGGTTCCCCAGTCTGCCCACCTGGGTCACCGCCGCGGTCGCGCTGGTCGTCATCACCGGCGTCAACCTCATCCACGTGAGCGCTTTCGGCGAGTTCGAGTTCTGGTTCACGCTGATCAAGGTCGCGGCCGTCGTCGCCATGATCGTCTTCGGTGTCGCCATCATCTCCGGCGCCGGGCACTACGACGTGCACGGCCTGGAGAACCTCTGGAGCCACGGCGGCTTCACACCGCACGGCCTGTCCGGCCTGCTGCTGTCACTGGTCGCGGTGACCTTCACCTTCGGCGGGATCGAGTCCCTCGGCGCCACCTCGGGCGAGGCACAGAACCCCGAGAGCACCATCCCCAAGGCCATCAACCAGGTGATCCTGCGGATCCTGCTGTTCTACGTCGGCGCGATCGGCGTCATGCTCGTCATCTGGCCCTGGAACAAGGTCGGCACCGACGGCAGCCCCTTCGTCCTGATGCTGTCCAGCCTCGGCATCGGCGGCGCGGCCACGCTCCTCAACATCGTCGTGGTGACCGCGACCCTCTCGGTCTTCAACACCATGGTCTACAGCAACGCCCGGGTCCTGCACAGCCTGTCCGACCGGCGCCAGGCCCCCGCCTTCTTCGCCCGGACCAACCACCGGGGCGTCCCGGTCACCGGTCTCCTAATCAACTCGGGCGTCACCGCCGTGGTCGTCCTCCTCAACTACCTCTTCCCCGGCCGCCTCCTGCTGGTCCTCGTGGCGATCATCCTCAGCGCCGAACTCATCACCTGGGGCTCCATCGCCCTCTCCCACCTGCGCTTCCGCATGGCCGGACAGCACAGCTCCTTCAAGGCACCGTTCCACCCCTACTCGAACTACCTGTGCCTGGCGTACTTCGCCATGATCGCCGTACTGATGACACGGATACCCGACTTCCGCGCCGGAGCCATCGCCCTCCCGCTCTGGCTCGGCGGACTCATCGCCGCCTCCTTCATCCACCACCGGTACGCACGACGCCCCGAGGAGAAGGAAGCCACAGCCGCAGCGGCCCCCGGCGTGCGGGCCTGAGGTTCCCGCCCGGTCCCGCCTACCTCCACGCCCACATATCGAAAAGTCGTCGCCGCAGGTGAGCGGGGGTGCGGTCAGTTCGCTGGGATGACGCCTTCCGTGATCGTGTCCTTGTTGTAGAAGGTGGCCCGGAAGCTGTTGACTGTTCCATCGGTGCTCCTCCGTTGCGAGACGGTGAAGGACGCGGAACTGCTGGTGCTGCGGCACGAGAACGCGGTCCTGCGCGGTCAGTTGGTCGGGCCGGTCCGCTATGAGCCCGCCGGCCGGTTCTGGTTCGCAGCGTTGTCCGGGCTGATACCCCGGCGCCACTGGAGTGAGATCTTCCCTGTCAGCCCCGGCACCCTGCTTGCCTGGCATCGCAGGTTCCTCGCCGCGAAGTGGGACTACACCGCGCGCCGGCGTATCGGACGCCCACCCACCCCGGCGGCGCTCAAGACACTCGTTATGCGGCTGGCCCGGGAGAATCCGAGGTGGGGACACCGACGGATCCAGGGGGAGCTGGCTCGACTCGGGCACCGGATCGCCGCCTCGACGGTCTGGGAGATCCTTCACGCGGCCGGCATCGACCCTTCTCCACGTCGCTCAGGTTCCACCTGGCGCGAGTTCCTGGCCGCGCAAGCCGAGGGCATCATCGCGGCAGACTTCTTCCATATCGACACTGCCCTCGGCAGGCGGTTGTACGCGCTGGTGTTCCTCGAGCATGGCACCCGGCGGCTGCACATCACCGGGGTCACCGCCCGCCCGACACACGACTGGCGGTGCAGCAGGCGCGGAATCTCATGGCTGACCTGGGCATACGCATCGACTCTCTGCGCTTCTTGCTGCGCGACCGCGATGGCAAGTACGGCAATGTGTTCGATGCCGTCTTTGAGGCCGAGGAGATGGAGATCGTCAAAAGTGCGCCGCAGGCTCCTCGCATCAACGCGCACTGCGAACGCATCATCGGCAGCATCCGACGCGAAGCCCTCGACCACGTCTTGATCATGAACGAGGCCCACGCCCGCCATGTCCGCGCGGCCTATGCGCAGCACTACAACGAGCACCGACCCCACCCATCCCGCAATCAGCTACCACCCGACGCCCATCAAGAACCCGCCGCGGTGCACGCCCTCAGCACCAGCAAAGTCCTGTACAGATATGCGGCATGACGTGCAGCGATGACTTTTCGAGCGGCACAGGATGAGTTTCCGAACGGCACAGGGTGTTTACGGGCGCAGGGCGGAAGCTGTTGTGCCGGGAGTGAGTCCCAGGGCTGCCTTGGCCTGTCGAGTGCGTTCGTCAGCGAGGACTTCCGTCCGGCCCCCTTCGACGGCGGCGAAAGTCTGCTCGGCGATAGCTTCCGGCGTGTTCTTGGGACCGGTGACATGGGCGGCCATGTCCGTGTCGATGTAGCCGCAGTGCACGCCGACAACGAGGACGCCGGTGTCGTGGAGTTCACCGCGGATCCCGTTGGTCAGGGCCCAAGCAGCGGCCTTGGAAGCACTGTAAGAGCCCATCGCGGCGTTGGTGAGCCAGCTCGCGATGGACAGCACGTTGACGATGGCACCGGGCGAGTTGTTCATGAGTGGCGGGGCGAAGGCACGGCACATGGCGAGCGTGCCGAAGTAGTTGACCTCCATCTCCGCGCGGGCGGCGTCCGGGGCGGGCGCGGCCAGCAGGGGGCTGTCGGTCAGGACGCCGGCGTTGTTGACCAGCAAGGTCACGTCGGAGCACCTATCGGCTGCCGCGGCCACCTGGGCGGGATCGGTGATGTCGAGGGGAACCGGGATCACGCCGGGCTCGAGGACTGACCGCGGGTCGCGGGCCCCGCCATAGACGCGCTGCGCGCCGCGTTGCAGGAGCAGCCGGGCCATCACCTGTCCGAGCCCCCGGTTCGCGCCGGTCACCAGCGCCGTTGCCCCCTGGATCTGCATGGTTTCCCCGTCTCGCCCAGCCGATTGGCCGACAGATTCCCGATCATGTAGTGGACCACTTGAGATGAACAGCGGTCTCGTGGAACCCCAGAGCGCGATAGAAGTCGGCCGCTCTGCGGGTCGGCACGGTCACCTCGGCGTCCTTCGCCTCCCGGGCCTTTGCCTGTACGGCCCGGATCAGCGCGGAACCCGTACCGCGGCCCCGCATGGGCTCGGCCACGGTGAGTTCGAGCAGTTCGAGGATCGTACCGCCCGCGAACAGGGTGGGCACGCGCACCGCGAGCAGGTACCCGACCACGTACGAGTCCTGCTCGGCGACCAGGAACTCGGCGCTGCCATCCGAGGCGGCCTCGATGATCCGGGGGAACGTGGCGTCGTCGAAGACCACCCGGTCGGGCCGGTAACTCGTCACGAACCCGCTCAGCAGACGGTAGACGTCATCGGCGTCCGAGGGCGTGGCCTCGCGGACAGTCGTCATGCCGGCCCGTCCGCCCGCAGGTCGGCGATCGACGCCGTAGCGGCCCCTGGGACGGCTGCCGTGAGCTCTGCTGCCTCGATCTCGACGCTGCTGTCGGGCCGACCGCTGCCGCAGTGCACACGTCCGCGGCCGCTGACCGTCCCGTCGAACACCACCACCGCAGCACGGTCCGCGGACACGGGACACACACCGCCCGGCCGCATCCCCGCCCGCGCCAGCAGCCCGGCATCGGCGGGAGGCAGGTCGCCCCGACGGACCCCGGCCGTGCGGGCGAGGGCGCCGTACCGCAGCCGTGCACGGCCGGGCAACGCCGCCGGCAGGAGACGGTCCTCGGGGATGACGAATGCCAAGGTCTTGACGGTGCGCTCCAGCGGAACGCCCAACGCGGCGCAGACCTCCACCGGGCTGGTCACGTCAGGGTGCGCGTGCAGCCGGAAGGACACACCGAGCGAAGCGAGGATCTCCGGTGGACCAATGGGCGCGAGAGCGTTCACCTCGCCGAGATTACCTTGCACAGTACGGAAGTTGATCGCCGTTTGGGGAGTAAAAGTCGGCCACGCCGCTCGACCGGGACCTACCCGCTGTTGAGATCGCAACCAAGTGAGGGGAACGAGCGGGTACGGCCGATTTCACGGCTCTGGCCGCAGTTCGGTGAAGGCGTGGGTCGGCGACGGGAAGACGCCGTCCGTCTCTCGATGTCCGTACTGTCGTGATCAATGTGGGCCGACGGCCGGGCAGACGACGTGCCACTTCGGCAGCGCGGTCGAGCGGTGAGACCGATTCGACGGCAGCCTGCCACAGCACAAAGATCATTCACGGAATCGCGGTCAGAGCCGAATTCAAGGAGCGCCAACAAGGTGGGCTCTGAGCGTGTCAATCCGGGGTCGACCGTCGCCTGTCCGCGTCAGGACGCGGCTGCCGGGGAGCGTGGCCCGAATGATGACTGTGGGGACCTCGGGCCCTTGACCGACCGACTCATCTCTCGTCTCCGCCAGCACCCACTGTCGGCGTCGGCTGGATTTTCACCCGACGCCGGGACCCACACCATCCCTCCTGGTGGGTCCGATGTCCTGTCAACGGCCATCTGTAATCTCCGGTGGCGGCCAGATCCTTCCCCGCCGTTCTGAGGTCTCGTTCATCTCAGAGGCATCACCCCCTTCCCTGTGGTGGCCTAGGTGAGCCGGAAGGATTCACCCTGAGTGACCACGACGTGGGCATGGTGGAGAAGCCGGTCGACGGTCGCGGTGGCCAGGGTCTTCGGCATGATCTCGTCGAAGCCTGACGGGTGGAGGTTGCTCGAGACGGCCACGGCCCGGCGTTTGTAGGCGGCATCGACCAGGCGGTAGAAGCCCTCGGCGGCGTCCGGTGAGACGGGCAGGAGTCCGATGTCGTCCAGGATGATCAGGTCGGTGCGGATCAACCGGGTCATTGCTCGGACCAGCGAGTCGTCGGTGCGATGACGGCGGGCCAGAGCCCCGAGGTCCTCGATGGTGAACCAGGGGGCGGGTCAGGCTGGCTTCGACCGCGGTCTGCCCCAGTGCCTCTGTGAAGTGCGACTTCCCAGTGCCACCGGGCACCGGCAAGGCACACGTGGCAACCGGGCTTGCCGTCCGGGCCTGCCAGGCCGGCCACCGGATCGCGTTCGCCACCGCCGCCCAGTGG
The DNA here is from genome assembly GCF_040302705.1 of Streptomyces sp. NPDC097640. NCBI lineage: Bacteria > Bacillati > Actinomycetota > Actinomycetes > Kitasatosporales > Streptomycetaceae > Streptomyces > Streptomyces sp. NPDC097640. Next base: position 177,090 of record NZ_JBEOSB010000024.1, on the reverse strand, counting down.
GTCGACCGCCTGGCCACCGCCCACCACAGCAACCGGCTCCAGCCTGAACTGGTCAAACTCGGCCGCTACCCGCTGATCGTGATCGACGAGGTGGGATACATCCCCTTCGAGGCCGAGGCCGCGAACCTGTTCTTCCAGCTGATCTCGAACAGATACGAAAGGGCCAGTGTGATCGTGACCTCGAACAAACCGTTCGGGCGCTGGGGAGAGGTCTTCGGCGACGAGACCGTGGCAGCAGCGATGATCGACCGCCTCGTCCATCACGCCGAGGCCCACTCCCTCAAAGAGGCCCACTCCCTCAAAGGCGAGTCCTACCGCATGCGGGGCCGCGAACTCGGCCGCGTCCCCACCGCCACCGACAAAGACTGAACAAGACCACCGACGACGCGAAAGGGTCCAAACTCAACCGTCCAAAGTAGGTCACGGTTCAGCCGCCGCCGACAGCGATTGCCGTCCTCCTCGAGCCGGGCGGCCATCGGCTTGACCGACTCGCGCTTGCCCTCTCACGGTGTGCACCCGACACCACACTGCGATCGACATCGTGCTGCACAACATCCCTGAGGGGTGGGGTGGACGGAGAGGGCGGACAGGTTGGGACGCGAGCAGGCCGGTGGCGCCGATGTCCGTGCGCGTGACGTCGCCGCCGCGCTCGGACGGGACACCGACGCGGGCAGCATCAACGCCGTGCGCGGCATGCGACCGGCTTGTCGCGACCTCGTGCATCCGGCGAGCTGGGCGCGGTCTGTACCGCGCCAATCCGTCCTGATCACGTACGCGAGCACGCGGGTGTCACAACACACGGTTCTGACCTGTCACTAAGGGGGAACCGAGAGAAAACAGAGGACACCGTGCGTGAGATCCTGATCGTCGGCGGCGGTTACGCCGGCTTTTACACAGCGTGGGGCCTTGAGAAGAAGCTGCGCCGCGGGGAGGTGCGGGTCACCGTGGTCGACCCGCGCCCGTACATGACGTACCAGCCGTTTCTGCCCGAGGTCGTGGCGGGGTCGGTGGAGGCCCGGCACGCCGCCGTGTCACTGCGACGGCACCTGCGCCGTACGCGGGTGATCGCGGGAACGGTGACGGAGATCCGCAACGGCAGCCGGAGCGTCACCGTCCGGCCGGAGCGCGGGCCGGACTATCAGCTGCACTACGACATGCTCGTGGTCACAGCGGGGGCCGTCACCCGCAGCTTCCCGATACCGGGACTCAGTGAGCAGGCGTTCGGCCTCAAGCACGTCGAAGAGGCCGTCGCCATCCGTGACCGGCTGCTGACCTCCTTCGACCGGGCAGCCGCACTGCCACGCGGGTCCGAGCGCCGGAAACTTCTCACGGTCACCTTCGTTGGCGGCGGATTCTCCGGTGTGGAGGGCTTCGGTGAGCTGCTGTCCCTCGCGGCCGCGTTGCTGAAGCACTACCCGGAACTCGACGCCAAAGAGCTCGACTTCCGCCTGATCGAGGCGCGTGGCCGAATCCTTCCCGAGGTCACCGACGAGCCCGGTGCGTGGGTGGTCCGGTCCTTGGAGCGGCGAGGAGCGAAGGTGCACCTGAACACCCAGCTCGTCTCGGCCGAGGACGGCCACGTCGTGCTCTCCGATGGGCAGGAGTACGAGTCGGGCCTGATTGTTTGGGCTGCCGGCAACGCGTCGAACCCCATTGTCCACAACCACACCGACCTTCCGGTCGATGAGCGTGGTCTGCTCGTCGTGCGGGCCGACCTGCGCGTGGGCACGGACACGGAGGCGGTGCCGGATGTGTGGGCCGCGGGTGACGATGCTGCCGTGCCGGACCTCGCGGCGGGACGGCCGGGAGCACATACCGTGCCCAACGCCCAGCACGCCGTACGGCAGGGCAAACGGCTGGCGAAGAACATCGTGGCGACGTTGCACGGGCGGAAGGCCAAGAACTACGTCCACCACGACCTGGGCGTAGTGGCCACGCTGGGTATGGGGCGGGGCGTCTTCCAGTACCGGCGCCTCGTCATCAAGGGCTTGCCGGCCTGGTTGATGCACCGCGGCTACCACGTGCTCGCCGTGCCGACGTGGGAACGGAAGATCCGTGTCCTCGCCGTCTGGCTCACCGCCGCCCTCTACGGGCGGGACATCGTCTCGCTGGCCTCGGTGCAGCGCCCCCGGGAAGCCTTCGTATCCCGGGGCAACCCCCGTGACAGTGACGAGCCTGCCGAGGAGCCGAGGTGATGGCCCGGGCCTGAATGCTGTGTGTCGGCCCGGACCGGCGGCGTAGGAGGCCTACCGAGGCCCGGGCCGACGCGGCCGTACCTGCGAGAGCACCTTCCGGTGCCGGCTACTCCACAAAGTAGGAGTCGTGCTTCGCGAAGAACTTGGCGCGTCCTCGTCGGTGGCGTCGGCGAGCCGACGATCGGCGCAGTGTTGGGCGGCCGGAAACCCCATGCGTATGTGACACGTCCGTCAAACGCCGCTCCGGTCCGGCGCCGCCTCCGCGGAGAGCGCGTGAGAGGCCGGGCCGTGCAGCATCTCCGCAGTCGCGCACAGCAGCATCCTCAGCGCCAGACAGCCGACCAGCCGCGGAACCGGCGGCAGCAGCACCGCCGTGGAGGCCGCCACGCACCAGGCGGCCCACAGCCCGCCGCCCCATGCCACCGCGCCGCCCCTGGAAGTGCGGCGCCGGGGCGCCCGTGCGGAATCAATGCGGGCGGCGCGCAGGCTACCGCCCGCATTGACCGAATAGCCGGGGAGCTGTGACAGCCGCGGACCGGGGCCACGGTTCGTCCCGGCTCAGCGAGGTTGGAAAGACCCTCCGGCGGATCTCTCCAGGACGTGGAGAACTTCCAGGACGACGTCCGTGGCACCGAGGTTCCGGCTGATGTGTACGTGGTCGGCACCGGGCAGTTCCTCGAGGGACCGGCCCTGGGGGTACACACCGTCGGACGTGCGGGTGGCATGGAAGTGGCTTGAGGTCCCCTGCTTGACGTACGCGTACAGGGTGCTTCGCGGAATGGTGACTATGCACACCTTTCCCATCTCATGGCGAGGTGTGGTGATGGCCAGGTCGGGCACACGCGAATCAGCGTCCGCTCAACAGAGTCACGCGGTGCGTTCTCCGACGATGAGCGATCGGAGCACGCGCAGTCACCAGGTCATCACAGCAAGGCCTTAAGGAGCGTGTTCTCCCCCTGACTACTGTGTCGGTCGCTGACGGTGCGTGAGTGCTTGATAGCAATCCGTACTCCGCGAGGCCCTGCCGTTCCGGTGTTCGTCGATCCGCGCGCTTCTCTGCCCTCGCCCTGTCACAGGAGAGGGGCGACCCTGGTCTATGGAGGAAGAAGCAATTTTGGAGCAGCAATGACCTTCACCGACCACAGCCCCCACAGCAACACCACGAGCGCCCTTGACAAGGCTGTTTCTGTCTTCGTGCAGCTCCGGCCGCGCCTTTTCGGTATCGCCTACCGCGTGCTCGGCAGCGCGGTCGAAGCTGAGGACGTGGTCCAGGAGGTGTGGCTGCGTTGGCAGAAGACCGACCGCTGCGCGGTGGTCAGCCCGGCGGCCTTTCTGTCGAGTGCGACGACCCGGTTCGCCATCAACGTCGCCCAGTCGGCTCGTGTGCGCCGGGAAACCTACATCGGGCCGTGGTTGCCCGAGCCCGTTGACACGAGCTCGGACCCGGAGGTGGGCGCGGAGCGGGCGGAGGCCCTGGAGCTGGCTCTGCTGTTGGTGCTGGAGAAGCTGAGCCCCACGGAGCGCGCGGCGTATGTACTGCGTGAGGCGTTTGATTACAGCTATCCCGAGATTGCCGACATGCTTCATCTCAGCGTCGTCAACGTGCGGAAAATCGTGAGCCGCGCTCGTAAGCATCTGGCTGCGGAACAGGGGGAGAGCGTGGACGCGGCAGAACACCGACGTCTCCTGGAAGCCTTCGTCGGCGCAGCTCAGAAGGGCGACATCGCCTCGCTGGAAGCCCTCCTCACCCCGGATGCCGTCAGTTTGTCCGACGGCAACGGTATGCGGGGCGTTGCGCGCGTACCCGTTCTGGGCTGTGCGCGCGTGGCGAACCTGGCGACTGCCTATCCGGGGTTCTGGCGTGGCTTGGATCTCCGATCTGTCCATGCCAACGGGCGTTCGGGAGTGATGATCTACCGCGAGGGCGAGCCCAAGACGTTTCTGACGGTGGCCGCCTCGCGGGAGGGCATCTACAAGGTGATGTGGCTGTTCAACCCGAGCAAGATCGCCGCATTCCTTGATTCACACTCTCGCTCCACATCCCCACTCGGCTCCCCGTCGTGAGCCCACGCCCCGCCGTCACTATGCCTGTGACGGCTTTGGGCGTGGGCTGGGGGGCTGGTTCCAGGAGCGGAGTTTGTCGGAGTTTGTCGGGGTTGAGTACGACCCAGACCTGTGCCACGCGGTGGTCGGCGATCGAGGCTGATGACCGCGGCCACCTGGCCGTCGTAGCGCGCCACCAGCCCCGTCCGGCCGTTGACGGACTGGGCGGTCAGTGTGGTGAGCTGGCGCCGGACCAGCAGTGTCAGCAGGCTGTGTGCCACCTGTTCGCTGCCGTGTACGGGTTGTGCCGGCGCACGGACCTTGCCACCGCCGTCGAAGAACGCCGTGGCATCGGGCCACAGCAAGGACGCCGGCAGCCCGGCGTCCTCGGCCGCACAGGCCTGCCGGACAGCGCGGGCGACCGTGTCATGCTGCCCCGGCGTCGTGGGGCGCGACCGCCGTGCCCGAAGACGGCGACGCGCACGATCGGCGAGCTCGACACACTCCGGCCCCGTGCGTCCGACGATGTCGGCAACCGTGTCGGGTGTCATCCCGAACACATCATTGAGTACGAACGCCGCATGCTCCGCCGGAGACAGTGAATCCAGGGCATTCACCAGAACCCCACTGATCTCCTGCTCCAGCTCCACACTCGCCCGTGCGCCATTGGCGTCTCCAGCATGCGGACCGCCCCCCTCGCCCTGGTCGACGTCCTCGTCACGGTCGGGCAGGGCCAGGCGGCCCAGGCAGATTTCACCGGCGGTCTCCGCGAGCCAGGAACGGGGCACCGTGATCTGCGCACGTGCCGAGTCCGACAGCCCGTACCACCGACGGCAGGCCTCATCAATGACACTCTCCGCCGCACCGCGGCTGCCCAACATCCAGTAAGCGACATCCAGAAGATATCGACGCTCATCAAGCAGATCCGCGATCGGCAGTGCGTCACCGGCATGGTCCATACGGCATCCCCTCTCGCCTCAATCCATCAGACAGGGCAGGCATGGATCTTGTGACACGACACAGGCGGTACCCATCCGTCGCCATGTCACATCTGCGCTGACTATCCGGTCTGACCTAGTAGCCCACGAGTCGAGGAGATTATCCATGCGTTGGCGTGAAAGGGCAGCTTGCCGGGGCGCGGACCCCGACTTGTTCTTCCCCATAGGGAACAGTGGCCCAACCCTGGGGCAGATTGACGAGGCGAAGGGCGTATGCGACCAATGCCCCGTCGTGGAGCAGTGCCTGAACTGGGCCATACGAATGGGGTGGGTCGAAGGCATCTGGGGCGGTACGACAGAGGGCGAACGCCGCGCGATGCGGCGATGCGAGGCCCGCCAGTCCAAGGACGCGGTCACCGTGGTGGCGTGACGGTTTCGACACCGCACCGGGGATGAATCGGGTTGAGTGATTTACGAATGGTGGTAGAAGCATGGCCAACGGGGCCCAGGCAACCGAATCGCAGCGAGGGCGCCGAGGGGAAAAGGCCGCCGAATGGGTCCGCGGGCGGCTGGGTGTCCCCAGTCTCACCAGGGCCGGTATGCGAAAGGCGTTCCCGGACCACTGGTCCTTCATGCTGGGGGAGATCTGCCTCTACAGTTTCCTCATCGTCATCGCCACGGGCGTCTATCTGAGCCTGTACTTCCACCCGACGATGAACCAGGTGGAATACCATGGCAGCTACATGCCGCTGCGGGGTCAGATGGTGTCGGAGGCGTTTGAATCAACCATGCACATCTCCTTCGATGTGCGCGGCGGCCTGCTGATCCGGCAGGCCCACCACTGGGCGGCACTGATATTCGTCGCCGGGATATTCGTGCATATGATGCGCGTATTCTTCACGGGCGCGTTTCGCAGGCCACGCGAGCTCAACTGGGTGTTCGGCTTTCTGCTGCTGGTCCTGGGGATGTTCGCCGGTTTGACGGGATACGACCTCCCGGGCGACCTGCTGTCCGGGACCGGACTGGTGGTCGTGAACGGAACGCTCCTTTCCGTGCCGATTATCGGCACTTATCTGTCGATGTTCCTATTCGGGGGTGAGTTCCCCGGGAACGATCTGGTGGCGCGCTTCAACACCATTCACGTTCTGGTCATCCCCGGCCTCATGGTGGGGCTGATCGTCGTCCATCTGATCCTGGTGTTCCGCCACAAGCACACCCAGTATCCGGGGCCGGGTCGCACCGACGGAAAAGTCATCGGAATGCCGCTCCGGATGCACGCGGTAAAATCGGTAGGGTATTTCTTCCTGATCATCGGGGTAATCTTCATCATCGCTTCGGTCGCACAGATCAACCCCGTCTGGGAATACGGCCCCTACCGCCCCGATCAGGTTTCGGCGGGATCACAGCCGGACTGGTACATGGGCGTGACCGACGGGCTGATACGAGTCATGCCCGGGTGGGAGATCAGGCTCTGGGGCCATACCCTGGCCCTTGGCAATCTGATCCCGCTGCTGGCGGGTGCCGGCCTGTTTCTCGTCATGGGCGCGTACCCGTTCATCGAGGCCTGGGTCACCGATGACGACCGTGAACACCATCGCCTCGACAGACCACGCAACCGGCCAGTGCGCACGGGACTCGGCGCAGCATGGATCAGTGCCTATTTGGTGGCGTTGATCGGCGCGGGGAACGACATCGTCGCGACCAAGCTTCATCTCTCGGTTAATTCCGTCACATGGGCAGTTCGCATCGGCCTCTTCCTCGTGCCCATCGTCGTCTATTCGGTGACGAAGCGGTGGGCCCTCGGCCTCCAGTGCCGCGACCGCGACAAGGTATTGCACGGACGTGAGACCGGCATCATCAAGCGTTTGCCGCACGGCGAGTTCGTCGAAGTACACGAGCCACTGAGCCAGGAGCGTCTGCACATGCTGACGGCGCATGAGCAGTACCAGCCGATCGAGCCCGGCGCCATGGGCGGCCAGGGAAGCCGGGAGAGCAGGACCAGCCGGACTCGGCGGCTGCGAGCCAGGGTCAGCCGGGGCTTCTACGGGGAGGGAACGCAGATTCCCAAGCCCACCGTCCAGGAGTACAGGGAGATCGCCGACGGGCACCGACGGTGATCCGATCGCCCTGGTCGCGATGGGCGGGCCGTGAAAGGTGTCTTTATTACCGTATGGTGTTGGTTTTCGCAGGCAGCTCGCACGTGGGGTTCCTGACTGCCGGGGTGCGCCCGCGTCAAGGCAGGGTAAGCCCCCTGTCGTCCGCCGGCAGATGGGGCACTCCCAGGGCGTGAGCGCTGTATCCGGCTCTGTGGCGCCGTAGCGGGACAGTTTCGCAGAGGCCCTGCGGTGAGAAAAAGTGTGCCAAGCGGGTGGGGGCCGCGGTGATGGTGCATCGACCAGGTGTGGTGATCGGGGGCCGGGGTGTGCGTCACGGGGCATGGTGTCGCCGAAGCGGACGACGTGTCCGTGTCGATGCCTGGGTGGCTACTGCTCCAGCTGTAGTTCGTGGTGATCCGTGGGGCAAAGTGAGGGCATGACTGCGTACGAGACGATGCCGTTCCACCTTGAGACCGAGCGGCTGATGCTGCGGCCGTGGGCCGAGTCCGACGCTGCCGAGTTCTGCGCCCTCCTCTCCGAACGCGGCAAGGGAACCCCCACGGTTGAGCACATCCGGACGTCCATCGCGGAGCTGCTCACCGCGACGGCGACTACGGGGATCGCCCTGTTGCCCATCCAGCGTCGTGACGAAGGCGACTTCATCGGCTACTGCGGGCTGATCATCGGCCGCTCCACCATAGAGGAGCCTGAAATCGCGTATGAGCTGTTCCAGCGCGCGCATGGGCGTGGCTACGCCACCGAGGCGGCCGGCGCGGTGCTCGATGCCGCTATCGCGACCGGGCGGAAACGGCTCTGGTCGACCGTCGGCACGTGGAACACACCGTCGCTCCGTGTCCTTGAGAAGCTCGGGTTCGAGCGGGACCACGTTTCCACGGAAGACAACGGTGAAGTGGTCTGGCTGACACGCTCGTTGCCGTGACGAGAGAGCACGCTCGCGGGGCTTCATGTTCACATGCTCGAGCGCGCTCCGGCAGAGCGCGGGGCGTGCCGCGATCGGTCAGTACTCCAGGTGTAGATCGTGATCTTCATGTCTGCGCTGCGGCTTGTCGACGGTAATGGCTGACCTGTGGTCGTGCCTGATGGCGGCGTCGGCAGTCGGACCAGCCGATCCGGTGAGCGAGGTCGTTCAGTGGCCGGACGGCGATGGTGAGGAACCCTGAAAATGGCTCTGACCGCGATTCCGTGAATGATCTTTGTGCTGTGGCAGGCTGCCGTCGAATCGGTCTCACCGCTCGACCGCGCTGCCGAAGTGGCACGTCGTCTGCCCGGCCGTCGGCCCGATGTTTCCCCTGTCACGGTGTGCGGTGCAGGCGGCTTGACGCCTTGTGGTTCCGGAGCGGCAGCGCGGGCGAGCGCCGGATTACCGATGAGGCGCTCGCCTTCGGCAGGATGGGCGCATGACCGAGATCCGCACATCCCGTCTCCTCCTGCGCCGCTGGCACGACGACGACCTCACGCCGATGGCGGACATCAACGCGGACCCGCGGGTTATGCGCTGGATCGGCGACGGCACGGTGCGCGACCTGGACCACACGGTGGAGGCCATCGAGCGATGGGAGGAGGAGTGGGACGAGGAGGGCTTCGGCCTCTTCGCCGTCGAGCTGCTGGCCTCGGGCGAATTGATCGGCTTCACGGGACTGTCCGTGCCCGAGTTCCTGCCGGAGGTGATGCCCGCCGTGGCCATCAGCTGGCGGCTCGGCTCACAGTTCTGGGGCCAGGGATACGCGTCCGAAGCCGCGCACGCCACGCTGGAGTTCGCGCTCCAGGACCGCGGCCTGGACCGCGTCATCAGCATCAACCAGGTGGGGGACAACGCCTCCGAGAACGTCATCCGCAAGCTCGGCATGGTGCCCGAGCGGGAGACGGCCCACCCGGTGTACGGCTACCCGCTGCGCGTTCACGCCATCGATCTCACCGAGTTCCAGGCGTGAACCGGCCGAGCCGTCGACCATCACAAGACAGCCGACCACTGTCCCTACATCCCTGAGCGCATTGATCACGACAGTACGGACATCGAGAGACGGACGGCGTCTTCCCGTCGCCGACCCACGCCTTCACCGAACTGCGGCCAGAGCCGTGAAATCGGCCAATATCGCTCTTCATGCCCCACTCGGTTGCCGTCGGCAACGGGAGCCGGGGCCACCCGCCTGTGGAGTGTGCGGGCCGTGGCGAGCGGTCGTGAGATGTCTTCGGCGGCGCTGTGCGCTGGGCTTCGCCCGCCCTGGACAGCTCGACGCGCCCCCAGACCTGGCTGGCTACGGGGCGGCACCTCCGCTGTGGTGCCCGACCTCAGGCAGGCGCGGGCGGCTGGGGTTACGAGCGCGTCGTGCGCCCGCCGGGCGGCGTCGCCGACCGCGACCCGGTTCCCGACGGGATGGCACCGAGGGCGCTGGAGGCGGCGACGACGTCGACGGCGAGAACGGCGTACCGACGAAATGGGGCTGTGTGGGTGACGAAACGCAGTCCGTCGTCGGCCGGGCGATTGGGCTGACGCCGATCCCACCGAAGGCGGCTCCCGTGTGCGGGAACTTCTGCGTATCTGCGCGGGATACACGCCCTGCTGGACTTGCTGGCCCACCATGCCGGCGCATTGCGTCGGTGGCCCTATCGCCATGTGCATCGACGCGTAGCACCGCTGGCGAGCTTCCTTGACGTCCTCCGGGAAGGCGTCCACCAGGCCGAAGTCGGTGATCGAGTTGTCGAGCTTCTCAATCGCCGTGTGCACTCTGGAGGTTCGCCGCGGTCCCAGTCTCGGGCAGTGCGGCCTCGCGCCGATGGTCGGCGGCTCCTTACTCTCCCCCGTCGGCGGAATGGAGCTGGAAGTCGACGACGACGCAACCAACCCGTCCGTCATCGGTGCGGCCGATCCGGACGGGGTAGGCCCCGTCGCCCCGGCCGGTACGGAAGGCGATGAGGTTCGGCTCGGGCTCCGTGCTGGGCAGTTCGACGGTGAAATGGCTGTCGAGGGTATGAACAGGTCCTCGCCCAGCCGGTCTTCGGTCCGTGCGCGCCTGTGTCACCGACTCCGAGCCCGTCTCACCCTGGTCCGCCGTGGACCGCATGTCCATCGTCACCCGGTTCTGCGCCTGGTGCCTGGAGGAGTTCCTCCCCCTGGACCGCGAAACGCTGTTCACCCCCGACACTGTCGAACGCTACGTTCTGACCGGTATGCGGGATCTGCAGCCCTCATGCCGGCGCACGCATCTCTCCCAGCTGTCCGCCATCGGCCGCACGATCACCCGCCGTGCACCCTGGCCACCTGCCAGGACTGGGCTGGCCCGCAACCGGCTGGCCACCCCCTACACCCCCGCCCAGGTCGCCGGATACCTGATGGCCCGGCGAACACCTCACCATCACCGGCCGCTCCCTGGCCACCACCGAGCGCGGCATCACCGTGCTGAGCATCGCCGGTATCCGGCCGCGCGCCATCCCCGTGCTCGCCGCCTACGCACCCCTGCTGCACACCCTCGCCGCCCGCCATCCCGGCGAGCCACTGATCGGCCCGACCCACAACACCGACAAGAACCGCCTCAACCACCTCCTCCCATCAAGACTCTGACCGGCTACGACCCCAGGGACGCCCTGCAGCGTTTCACCCTGGAGACGGCGGCGATGGGGGCACCTCTGCTCGGCTGGCCGGAAGCGCCGCTGTAGACGCCTTCCCGCACCGTTCGGTTCCCCGGGTTAACGGGACGTCAGGGGCGCATAAAGATTGCCGGAATCCGGCAATGTGCGGCCGTGGCCCCAGATGCCAGCATGGCAGGGCACCGAGACGAGGAACGGGGGTGGCGTGTGGCTGAGTTCTTGCGGGCCGTGCTGGGGTTCCCGGCCGTCCTGTTCAGCTTCGTACTCCTCGTCGTCGCCGGTTACTGGCTGGTGGTGCTGATCGGGGGAGCCGGCGGCGTGGATGCTTTTGACGGGGGCGATGGCGTCCACGCCGACGTGGCGGGCCTTCCGGTCACCGTCATCGTCTCGATGGGCGCGGTCATTGCCTGGTTCGTGAGCTTACTCGGCACGGTGCTGGTCGACTGGCCCTGGCTGCGAGCCGCCGTACTCCCCGCCGCGCTGGGCGCGGCCTGGGTCGGTGTCCGCCTCCAGCGACGTCTGGCCGCCCGGCTGCTGCCCTGAGCACCTCAAGGGACTTGAAGCGGTCGTTCACGAAGCGTGATGACCCCATCCCTGTCCGAAGGGTCATGGCGGGGGCCCGCAACGTGCCCCTGGCCAGCGCTGGGCACGGGACCTGATATGCAGCGATCTTGCTTACTGAGGCAACTTGGGGGGATTCATGCCGCAGGGTAACGATGACGACTACGAGCCGGTCTTCAAGAAGAGCAACTGGGGTACAAGCCGGTACGTCTACAACCCCAACAACCCCGTAGGGATGGCCTTGATCATCTTGAGCCTTGTCTTCGCGCTCGTGGTGATGTTCCTGATGGAGGAGCGGAAGGGCCCCTTCGAGCCCCCGAAGGAGACGCCCTGGAGCCCGCAGATCGATGACAATCCCACCTATCCGTGGGACGAGGACCCATACGCGACGCCTTCCGACGGCACGACGCCGATGCCAAGCCCTACCCCCTGAACACTCAGCGGGGCGGCCAATCGGTCGCCCCGCAGTCCCGATGCCCGGTGGCTGGGGCCGACGGCGTCCGAGCCTTTGGGATTGTCCGTGTGCCGGGTTTGCCTGAAGGGTGTCCTTATTGCCGTATGGTGGTTGACCTGGTGCTTTGCCATCGCCCAAGTATGGGCATGATCTCTGATGGTGGGTCTGCGACTGCTCTACCTGATTTCCTGCCGACTCCTGGGGCTGCTTCCTGTGCTGGGTCGATCGACCGCGGCGAACAACGCTGAGATCCTTGCTCTCCGCCATGAGGTCGCTGCGCTTCGCCAGCAGGTGGAGCGCCCGCGGCTCTCGTGGGCTGACCGTGCCGTGCTCTCTGCTCTCGCCCGGTACCTGCCACCTGTCTTACGTCGCCATCGGCTGGTCACCCCGGGCACCCTGCTGACCTGGCACCGTCGTCCGGTGCGCTGGGAATAGCGACAGGCACCAGCCAGGCCCGGCCGGCCACCGTTACCGGAAGAGACAGTCGCGCTCATCCAGCGCATGGCGAGAGAGAACCCGGCCTGGGGGTACGTCAGGATCCAGGGCGAACTGCGACGGCTCGGTCATCGGGTCGCCGCCGCCACCATCCGGCGCGTCCTACGCCGTTCCGGCCTGCCGCCCGCACCGCAGCGAGCCTCCCAGCAGACCTGGCGTACTTTCCTCCGCTCCCAGGCCCACACGCTGCTCGCCTGCGACTTCATGCACGTGGAGACCGTCATCCTCAAGCGTCTCTATGTCTTCTTCGTCATGGAGATGCACCCGGCACGTTCAGGTCCTGGGCGTCACCGCCCGTCCCACCGGCGGGCACATGGGTCACCCGACTCGCCCGCAACCTGCTCATAGATCTCGAGGAGAGGGCTGGGCGCATCCGGGTCCTCATCCGCGACCGGGACAGCAAGTTCACCGCAGCATTCGACGCCGTCTTCACCGGCAACGGCACAGCCGTCATCCCAACGCCGCCGCAAAGCCCACGGTCCAACGCGTTCGCCGAACGATGGATACGCACAGCCCGCATCGAATGCACCGACCGCCTCCTCACCACCAGCGAACGACACCTGCGTACCGTCCTCACCAGGTATGCCGAGCACGACTACGCCAGACGAGCCCACCGCAGCCTCGACCTACGTGCCCCAGACGACGACCCGCACATCATTCCCCTGCCCGCCGCCACGGTCAGGCGCACGCAGGTACTCGGCGGACTGCTCAACGAGTACCACACCACGCCACCCCGACCGCCTCACCATCCACAGGAAACGCCCAGCTCAGCAGCCTGATCGGAACATTGACACCCTTCAGGCCGGACCGGCACTTGACCTTACCCCTGAGGGCAAGGTTTAGCGTTGAGCGAGGTGAACGGCATGAAGATCAGTGAGCTTGCACATCAGGCCGGCGTGACGACCAAGGCCGTGCGGTACTACGAATCGCTGGGGTTGATCACACCCGAGCGCCTCGCCAATGGTTACCGGAACTACGACGAGGACGACGTACGCCTCGTACGCGAGATCAGGACCCTCCACCGGCTGGGGATCCCCGTCGAGCGCACCCGGCCGTTCCTGGAGTGCCTGGCGGCCGGACGCCCGCACGCCGACGACTGCCCGGCCTCACTGGCGAGCTACCGGGAGGCCATCGACGAGCTCACCGAACGCATCGAGGCACTGACCGCCCGCCGCACGACGCTGATCACCAACCTGAACGCCGCCGCCCACCGGGGCAGCAGCGTCAGACCGACTGAGCAGGCCGCAACGGGAGGCGAGAGCTATCTGACGCTGCCCGCCGGCCTGCCCGCCCCCGAGAACGACGGCGCCGCGAATCACCTGCCCGGCACGAAGGCGCCGCAGGTTTCCTTGCCCGACACGGCAGGCAAGGCGATCCGGCTGGACGCACTCGGCCCTCGCCGCACGGTGATCTACATCTACCCCCTCACCGGCCGCCCCGGCACCGATCTGCCCGACGGCTGGAACGCCATCCCCGGAGCCCGCGGCTGCACCCCCGAGACGTGCGGCTTCCGCGACCACTTCCAGGACCTCCTCCAAGCCGGCGCCGGCCGCGTGTACGGGCTGTCCAGCCAGGACACCGACTACCAGAACGAGGTCGTGGAACGGCTCGGACTGCCCTTCGGCATGCTCTCCGACCCTTCCCTCAGCCTGGCCGACACCCTTGGCCTGCCCACGTTCGAGGCCGACGGGATGCGCCTGTTCAAGCGGCTCACGCTCGTCGTCCGTGACGGCGTGATCGAGCACGCCTTCTATCCGATCTTCCCGCCGAACGAACACGCCCAGCAGGTCCTGACCTGGCTGCGCCAGAACCCCCCGTAGGGCCGGCGTAGGCACGGACGCCTGCTGGATGCCTGCACCACGATCCCGGCGACTACCCCATTTATCACTATTCGCACGAAAGGACGCCCATGTACATCCCCGAACACTTCGTGCCCGACGAGGCCGCGGTCCGTGACCTGCTGACCAACCACGGCGCGTCCGACCTGATCACCATGACCGAGCAGGGCCTGGTGGCCACCCTGCTGCCCTTCGACTACGACCCGGACGCCGGAGAGCAGGGGGCCCTCATCGGCCATATGGCGCGCGCCAATGACCAATGGCATCAGCCGGTGCGGGGTGAGTCCATGGTGATCGTCCGCGGGCCCGAGGCGTACGTGACGCCGTCGTGGTACCCGACCAAGCAGGAGCATCACCGCGTGGTGCCGACCTGGAACTACATGATTGCGCACGTGTACGGGCAGCTGGTCGTGCACGACGACCCGGCCTGGATCGAGGGCCAGATCCGCCGTCTGACCGACCGGCACGAAACCGGCTACGCCGAACCCTGGTCCGTCGACCAGGCCCCGGTGAAGTTCGTCGAGCGGCAGCTGCGTGCCGTGGTCGGCGTCGAGGTGGTCATCAGCCGCATCGAGGCCAAGTTCAAGCTCAGCCAGAACCAGCCGCAGGAGAACGTCGAGGGCGTCATCGCGGGCCTCGAAGCCCGCGGCCAGGCCGACGACGCCGCAGTGGCGGCAGCCGTACGCGCCCACAACCCGCACACCACCACCTCCTGACCACCACCGCACGATGGCTCGTGCACCGCGCCGGCACCGCGGGCCGGCGCGGGCCCCGAGAGGACCCCCGATGACCACAGCGAACACCGAAGTCGAACTCGACCTCGTGGTGGCTCGTCGCACCGACGAGGTGTACGGATGTACGCCCTCGTGGTGATCGAACACGGCAGTCGCCGGATCCGGATCCTGGGCGCCACCGCCCATCCCACCGCAACCTGGGTGGCACAAGCGGCGAAGAACCTCGTCATGGACCTCGAAGACCTCGGCTGCCGGGCACGGTTCATGATCCGGGACCAGGACGGGAAGTTCCCCGTCCTCTTCGATGCCGTCCTCAAAGACGCGGGGTCGACGTCGTGCTCAGCGGCATCCGGATACCGAGGTTGAACTCGATCATGGAGCGCTGGATACAGACCTGTCGCCGCGAGCTCCTGGACCGGACGATGATCTGGAACCAGCGACACCTTCTCCACGCCCTGCGCGAGTTCGAGCAGTTCTACAACGGACACCGCCCACACCAGGGCATCGCGAACGCCAGACCGCCAGAGCCCTTGCCCCCGCCGATCGACGACCCGGACATATCAGCCCGCCTCAACATACGTCGACTCGATCGCCTCGGCGGCATCCTCCACGAGTACCGGAATACGGCTTGACGTGCACGGATGAGATTTCCGGCAAGGGCAACCTCGTCGAAGAGCACTGGCGCTTCGGGCTCTTCGCTCCGAGGGAGGCCAGCCAGCATGGCGAGGGACGGGCACTCTCGGATGAGAACCGGCGCGGCCTGACCGCGCTGTTCTGGTCCAACATCAATCCGTACGGAACGTTCCGTCTGGAGATGGGCAAGCGCCTCGGCCTCGGCTGGTCGGGGACCGTGCCCGGGCAGCGGCAGGCGGCAGGGCTCAGCCGTCCTCGGCCCAGGTCGGCAAGCGACCCATGACCCACCTCAGCCCGGCAGAACGTCCTCAAGTTGCGCCAGCTCCTCCGTGCTCAGCGTGAGCTCCACGGCCCTGGCGGAGTCGGTGATGGAGGCCGGGCGGCTGGCTCCCGGTACCGGGAGCACTGCCGGGGAGCGGGCGAGCAGCCAGGCCAGGGCGATCCGCTGTGGGCTGACGCCGTGCTCGGCGGCGATGCGGTGGAAGGCGGTGCCTATGGAGGTGGGGCCGGTGGGGCCGTCGAGGGAGCTGCGCGAGATGCCGCCGAGCGGGCTCCAGGGCAGGAAGGCCAGGCCCAGTTGGGTGCTCAGCTGCAGCTCGGGCTCGCTATCGCGGACGGCGGGCGAGTACTGGTTTTGCACGGAGGCGAGTGCCTCGCCGAGGATCTGATGCGCCTGGCGGATCTGGGCGGTGGTGACGTTGGAGATGCCTGCGGCGCGGATCGTGCCGGCGTCGAGCAGCTCGCGCAACGCGCCGACGGATTCCGCCCAGGGCACGGCCGGGTCCGGCTTGTGCAGCTGGTACAGGCCGATGGCGTCGACGCCGAGGCGCTTGGCGGAGGCTTCGGCGGCTTGCTTGAGGTGTGCGGGGGTGGCGGTGACGGTCCAGCTGCCGTCGCCGGGGCGGCCGCGGCCGCCCTTGGTGGCCACCAGGACGCCGGAGGTGTCGCCGCCGTAGCGGGCCAGGGCGCGGGCGATCAGCAGTTCGTTGTGGCCCGCCTCGCCGGCGTGCCAGTGGTAGCTGTCGGCGGTGTCGATGAGCGTGACGCCGGCGTCGAGGGCGGCGTGGATGGTGGCGATGGCCTGCGTCTCGTCGGGGCGGTGTTCGATGGACAGCGGCATGGCGCCCAGCCCGACGGCGCTGACGGCGGTGTGGGCGATGGTGCGGTAGCGCATGGTGGCTCAAGTTCCTCAGGCAGTGGGGGATGGCTCGGTGGTGAGGGCTTCGACGACGGCGCCGGGCAGCCAGTCGGTGGTGTGGGAGAAGGAGAATCCGAGGGCCTTCGCGCGGGCGTTGCTCATGGCGTAGTGGCGGTCGAAGGAGAACGGCGAGGCCGGCTCGCCCGCGACGACGGTCCGGTAAACGGCCTCCCGGCCTACCTGCGTGGCGGTGATCGCGGCGAGGCCGTGGACATCGAGTTGGCCGTCGGAGCAGGCGTTGACCGGGCCGGTGAAGTCGGCTGTGGTCGCCCACAGCAGCAGCTCCGCCAGCTCCTCGTAGTGGATGAAGACCGTGGGCAGCACCTGCGCGTGCACAGTGATCTCTTCACCCCGGGTGATGCGCCCGACGTAGTGCGCCAACCTGCCAGTGAACTCCTGCGCGCCGCCGCCGAGCACATGAGCGCTGCGCACACTGGTGCACTCAAAGCAGCCGGTGCGGGCGAAGACGGCCTCCGCCTGGCGCTTGCCCTCGGCGTAGTGCGCCTCCAGGTACGCGTCGTCGTGCCAGGGCAGGTCCATGGCCACCAGCCAGGTGGCCGGGTCCACGATCTCCTCCGGCACCGGCGTGCCGGGAGGCACTGCCGGCAGCGAGGCGGTCGCGGGGTCGTAGACCTCGATCGTAGAGGTCATGATGTAGCGCCGGGTGCGGTCGGCAAAGGCGCGTGCGGCGGTTTCGGCCTGCACCGGGGTGTAGCAGACCTGGTCCACCACGACGTCGAAGGTGCGAGAGCCGAGCACGGCCGTCAGGGCGGCCTCGTCGTTTCGGTCGACAACGAGGTGCTCAATGCCGGCGGGCGGCGAGGTGGAGCCGCGATTGATCACAGTGACATGGTGGTCAGCGGCCTGAAGGCGCTTCACCAGGAGCTTTCCGAAGTACCGGCTTCCACCGATGACGCAGATCTTTTGCACGCCCCCATCCTGGAGACCTATCGTCATCAGCAGAAGTATCGACCTTCTGGATAGGTATTAAGGAAAACTGTTGATCGATGTGCAGCGGCTCCGCATCCTGCGGGCGGTGGCGGAACACGGCAGCTTCAACCAGGCGGCCGCGGCTCTCCGACTCACCCCCTCGGCCGTCTCACAGCAGGTGGCCGCCCTGGAGCGCAGCCTCGGCACCCAAGTCGTCGCCCGCAGCACCCGCGGCGTCACCCTCACACAGGCCGGCCGCATCATGGTCGGCGCCGCCGAATCTGTCGCCGCAGAGCTCGAACACGCACAACAACAGGTCGCCCAGCTCAGCACCGGCCGCCCCCAACTCACCGTCGCCACCTTCACCAGCGGCGGCAGACTGCTGCTGCCCGCCGCTCTCACCCGGCTCACGGCAGTCCATCCCCGCACTGTGCTCCACATCAGGGAGGGCGAACCGGAGGACACCCTGCCGCTCGTCCGGCAGGGTGCCGTGGACCTCGCCCTCGCCTACCATTTCGACGGCCCGCTACCCGTGGGGCCGGGCCCCGGCTCCAGCCTGGAGTGGACGCCGCTCCTGGAAGACCCCCTGCACGTCGTCCTGCCACAAGGGCACCGACTTGCCAACCGCGACGCGCTCGACCTCGCTGAGATGGCAGCCGAACCCTGGGTGCTCGGCTGTCTGAAGAGCGAGGCATACCTGCGCCGCTACGCCGAGCGCGCCGGCTTCGATCCGGACGTACGCGGAACCACGACCGACTACTTCTTCGCCCGCTCACTGGTCGCTGCGGGTATGGGAATCTCTCTGATCCCCTCTATTGCGCTCGCCCCGGAGATTCCTGGCCTATGCACCGTCCCGATCAAGTCGCAGGGGCCGATCCGGCACATCGGCGTCGCCGCAATCAGCCGCGGCGACCGGCCCCATGTCACGACGCTCATCCACGCCCTTCGCGAGCAGGCGATACAGCACAACGGGCAATGATCCGACACGGGTCCCCGGCCAAACGCCGACGGGGCCGACGTCTCACAGGAAGTCGCCTGTGAAGCACCATCACCCGGTATCCGGGGCGAACTGTGTTTCATGAGTTATTGGAAACGGCTCGACGGTTTGAAGGAAATTCATGAAACGGTCGGGGCTGGTGAGCGACAACTTCAAGCGCGTGGAATCGTACGAATGCCCGATGTCCACCTGCGCCGCCCCCGCGGGCTCGCCATGCCGCACCGGCAAGGGCGAGGTGGCCATCCAGTACCACACCACCCGCTTTCGCCTCGTGCCCCAACTCGCCAAGGCCCCCGACGTGCCGACCCCCGCCGCACGCAAGCTCGGCTCCGCCTGGGCCGGGCTGCCCCGGCCGAGGCACGCCGGCGCCGAACCCGTCGGGCACGCCCGCCTGGGATACGCCCGTGCATCCACCCCCCGGCAGTCCCTCGACTCGCCCGCCGAAGCCGGGGTTACGCGACCCTGGCCGAGGAACTGAAGGAGAGCGACGTCAGCCTGGAGTTTCTCACCGGTGAGCTCCAAGGTTCCGGCCTTGGGGACCAACGGGACAGCCGGTAACGTCAAGTACTTGATCTTGGGCTATTCAGCGTAGGCACGACGGTGCCAAGGGCGTCTACGGCCTGGTGGAGAAGCCTGACTTCGCTCTTGTCGTCCCGTACGCCGACGGCGGTTTCCATCTTGAGTTTTACCAGCCTTTGACAGTGGCGTGCATTTCCCAGACGAGGATCTCGGCGGGTTCGTCGGCGGTGATCCGCTGGCCTCCGGTTGCGGTGAAGCGTACGGAATCCCCGGCTTCGAGTTTTCCGGATGCCTCCAGCGTGACGGTGCCGCGGGGAACGAAGAGGTGAAGGAACGGTGCCTCGGGAAGGAGCACCGAGTCGCCCGGGTTCAGTCGTGCCGCGTGCAGTCCGGCGTATTTGTTCTTGATGCGGATCGCCGATGTGTCGGCATGCCGGTCCATTCCCGACGCCACGGTGACCAGGCCGCCGTGCAACAGTGCATCGTCGATCTCCAACTGTTCGTAGCCGGGGGTGATGCCCTCCTCGTCGGGTACGACCCACATCTGCACGAAGTGCACGGGGTCGGTGTGGGGGCTGACGTCCTTAAGTCGCCAGGAGTCGTTCTTCTCCGAATGCAGGATGCCCGTTCCGGCGCTCATGCGCTGGGCGAGTCCGGGGTAGATCAGCCCGGTGTGGCCGGTGGAGTCCTGGTGGACCAGTGATCCCTGCAGCACCCACGTGACGATCTCCATGTCCTGGTGTGGATGAGTTTCGAAGCCGGTGCCGGCGGTGACGATGTCGTCGTTGTTGACCAGCAGCAGTCCATGGTGGGTGTTCTGAGGGTCGTAGTGGCGCGAGAAGGAGAAGGAGTGCTTGGAATCAAGCCAGGACAGCTGTGTTTTGTACCGTGCCTGGCTGCGGCGGATGTCCACCGTCGGTTGCAGAGCAGCGGTCATCGCATGCGTCCTTTCCATCCCCGGCGTACTGCCGCGCTCACGGCCGTCCCCGGGCGCCGGACGGAACTGTCACCGCCGGCACAGCGTCGGGGGCTCCCCGGTCGGCGACGTGCAGTTGTGTGCAGTGCTGGTCGGCGATCTCGGCGCAGATGTCGGCCGCCTGCTCGCAGAGGGGGTTGCCGAAGTCGGCGGCGGTCAATGCCATGATCATCTTGTAGCGGAGGTCATCCATGTCCGCCTCCGGAAGTGCGGGGGGTCGCCAGCCTTCAGGCTAGGCGCACCCGCGTGCCGCCGCCATCCGTAAGACCGTCCCGTGCTATGGAGCAGAACCGGCGGTGGGCCATTGCCTCCATGGCAATGCAGCAGCCTCGATCCATGGCGATGACCGACGGTGACCTGGTTGCGGCGTTCCCACACCAACTTGCCAATGACGTTCGCGCGGTCTTGGCGGTCATGCCGGAGGCCCGGATCGCATCTATGTCGCCGTTTTCGGTGTACGTGGAGGATGAAGCCGTCGCCATTCCGTATCGGATCTATCAGGATGAGCTGCCCATCGACGTGGTGCGCTCGCTGACGGTGGTGCAGCAGGCGATCCTGCACTGTCTGTACTCACGGCACTGCGACGGGCTGGTCCGCCAGCTTCACCTGGAGCAAATCGCCAGTTCCGAGCAGCTGTGGGTGGTGCCGTTCGTGGTGCAGTTGGCTGGCGAGTACGTCTTGGAGATCTTGGAGTCCATCCAACACGGCCTTTCCGACCTGCCGTCCAGGCGGTCTGCCCAGCGGCTGGCATACGGGGACTTCATCGCGCGGAATCCGGGGTTCTTCGCGCGAACCGAGCGCCGCGTGGTGAGCTACTGGTCCCGCTACTACCGGTGGAAGTTCCCCGTGTTCGGCACATACCCGGGCTGCCATGTGCTGGAGCTGCTGCGGGCCGCCGCAATCGACCGCACGAGCAGGCCATGGCCCCGCCACACGCCCGCCGGACTGACGGCGGAGACCGGTCCGTGAGATGAACACCGTCGCCGTCACCCGGCGAGTGCGAGGTGGTGCAGGTGGGCGATGCCGAGCACCGCGTGATGGACGCCGTCGCCTTTCAGCCGGCAGTCGCGAAGGATCTTCCACGTCTTCATGCGGGCGAAAACGTGCTCGACACGGGCCCGGACCTGCGTGTGGGACTTGTTGTGCGCCTGCTTCCAGGCAGGCAGTTCCTGCGGCACGCACAGCGGGCCTGGCGCGACATCGTCGGCCTGCTCGCCGAGTGCCTGCCCGTAAGGCCCTCGGAGGAGATACGCACGAAAGCCGCCCCATGGGGCGGTCAGCGGTTTCACTGAAATCCTTGCCCGAGCACTCCGGGCCGCCACACCGGGTGGGTGCGGCGGCCGTGGGTGGGATCGGCTCGTGGTTCGAGTCAGTCATCAGAGCGGCGGATCAGCCCGGCGTCACCGCACCCTCTGGCACTCCGAACCACTCCTCCAGCGCTTCCGCCAGCCCGGCCGTCGACGTCGGCGCCTGCGCCCCCGCGTCGGCCGCCCAGGCCGTGAAGCCGTCTGGACGGACGAGGACCGCCGCCAGGTCCGGGCGGTACGGGCAGCCGGCCGTCAAGGTGTCGACGCGGCCGGCATACCCCGCGGCGAGGGCCCGGAGCTCCGGGTCGTCGGTGAGGTCGAGCAGGAGCGCCCGGCCGCCGTGGAGGTGGTCCGCGAGGCGGCCGCCGTCGGTGAGTTCGAGGTCCGGGGTGCTGCGGCCGGTGAGCGGGTGCTTGCCCGGCAGCTCGTATCGCACCCCGCCACCGTTGAGCCGCGCGGTGAGGTACGTGGTGCCCGCGACCGTCCCCGCCAGGTCGCTGACGATTTCGCGCAGGGCCCGGGACTGCGGGTCCGGGCGCATGGCCGCGACCTGGGACCGGGTCCAGTCCAGGACCCACGCACCGACCGGGTGCCGCTCGGAGGTGTACGTGTCCAGCAGCCCTTCCGGCGCCCGGCCGCCGATCACCGCGGCGAGCTTCCAGCCGAGGTTCATCGCGTCCCCGATACCCAGGCTCAGCCCCTGGCTCCCGAACGCGGAGTGCACGTGCGCCGCGTCGCCCGCCAGCAGCACCCGGCCCTTGCGGTACTCGGTGACCTGGCGGGCGTGGTCGGTGAAGCGGGTCGCGGTCCGCACCCCGGTGATCGTGACGTCCACGCCGGACACGCGGCGCAGCCGCGCCTGGAGGTCCTCGGCGGTGACCGGCGCGTCCCGGTCGGCCGGCGGGCCGTCGAACTCCACGGTGACGACGCGGCCCGGCATCGGCCCGTAGGCGTACACCCCGGTGTCCGTGGCGGTCCAGCCGACCTTCAGGTCCTCGGCGCCGGTCATCTCCACGACCGCCTGGTGACAGGTGATCTCCGGGTCCGTACCGGGAAATTCAAACCCTGCGAGCTTGCGGACCACGCTGCGGCCGCCGTCGCAGCCCACGAGCCAGCCAGCGCGTATGGCCCCGTGGCTGGTCCGCACGGTGACGGCCCCGTCGTCCGCGTCGAAGCCGGTCAGCTCCACCCCCCGGCGCACGTCGACGCCGAGCTCGTCCGCCCTCCCGCCGAGCAGCCGCTCGATGTCCTGCTGCGCCACGAAAGCGATCTCGGCGGCGGGTCCGGCGTCGCCGAGGCCCGGTTCCGTACGGTCGACCAGGTCGGCGCGCAGCATGATCCCGGCGAAGTGCCCGACGATCCCGAGCCCTTGGCCCGCGGCCCCGCCTCCGTCCCCGCCGTTCCGCTCGCGCATGAATGCCTGGAAGCGGTCCATCGCCTGCCGCTGCACCTCGGCCAGCGCGGGCAGCATGCCTCTGCGGTAGAGCGCCTCGGCGCTGGGCGTGGTGATCGCCCCGCCCTTGATCGTCGGGTTCAATTCGGTGAGGCGCTCCAGGACGGCCACGCGCGCGCCTCCGAGCCGGAGCTCGCAGGCCAGCATCAGTCCGACCGGGCCGCCTCCGGCCACCACTACGTCTACGTCATAGTCCATGGCGCCGACTATGACCGAGGGCCAAAGAGGCCAAAAAGGCGCCGAGGTGTCAAGGGACCAGCCCCGCGAGGAGAATGGGGCCGGCACAGTTTGCGCTGAGAACGATGGAGCGCTCAGGCGGCCGTGCCGAAGCCGGAGGCGGCCGGTTCCTGTTCGCGGAGCTGAGTGAAGTCGACGTCGAGCTTGGGGTCGTACGCCTCGGGCTGGATACCGAGTTCGTGGGTGCTGTACTCGCCGAACCGCTTGATGTGCTCGGTCAGGTACGGGGAGACCTGGGCCAGGTCCTCCGGGTCGATCTCCCATCCGGGTACGCCCGCTGCTCGACCGCACAGCAGGAACTCGCCAGCCAGCTCGCCGCACTCGAACCCGTCTGCAAGCGGATCTTCTCCGAGAAGACATCGACTCGCGTCAAGGTCCGCCCCGAGCCGGCGATCGATCACGGGAACCCGGATGGCGCCTGGAAAGCTCTAAACCGGGCTGAGCGGTCCATCGCGGACGTGTTGGCATCTATGCACAGGATGCGCGTCCGCATCGGCGACGTGGAGGAGTAGTGGGCCGCCCTCCTGGCGGTGACCGGACCTTGCGTGATGCCTGCGAGGGGCGAGGTCACCGGTGTTGTGGTGACGTGACCTGGGCCTGCCGGGCACCCCAGCATCCACACCAGGCACTCGCCCCAGTTCCCCACAACCGCACGCCACTCACCAGCCGAAGGGCACCGTCACCCGCCTGGCGTTCGGCGGACCACCCAGAGCGTCGACGCGTCAACCGGCAAAAGGTGTATTAGCGTCCTTACTGGCACGGGCTAGCCACTCCCACAGTTACCGCGCCGAACGTCTGCTCGCTCGGGCTGAACCGGGCCTTTCCCTTGCCGAGTTGGCGTTCCAGGACCGTGATCTGATGACGGAGAGCCGGGATCTCCGCATCCTTGTCCCGGTCGCTCATCGGCAGCAGGACCGCACTGCTTGTTGAGGTGGGCGAACTGAGCCTCGTGGGCAGACACCGCCCCTCCCCAGGACCTATACCAGCAGCCGAATCGACGGTGCTTCCGCATCAATCGCCATCTCCGTCTTGCACTCTCCGCAATACACGGGGCTGGGGCGCCGCACATTGGTCTGGATCGAGCCCTTGCTTGACGTCTCCTGATGTGGGCAGTAACAGCCGTATTGCAGGCGGACCCAGGAGCTGAGCGGCATCGCTTGCCCTCCGCGTTTGGCGTCCTGGAACGGTGCCCACCAGAAGTCGACCACGGACTTCAACGTGAGCCGGTCATCCTGGCTCGTCACGTCGAACGCCGCGATCCGTGCTGCCGTGAAGTGGTCCTCACCCCGGCCGCTCATGCAGACAGCCCGCTCGGCTCCCCACTTCAGTACCGTCGTCCGGCCCACTCGCTCGCAGACGAAGCAATCCAAGGTCAACTCGATCGTGCGCTCCCAGAACAACCGATCACGGTGAGTCTGCTCCACTCCCGACAGAACAGCACTGATCTCAAGGCTGCGCAGCATTGGGTGATGGTCGCATATCTGACAAGCAACGGGGGCGTGTATCGGAAGCCTGAAGATCCTGCGCAGGGCGGCGTCTGCGGTTCGTGCCCAGGCGGGAAGGCCAACCCCTCTTGTGAGGCGAGTCTGCCCGCGCGGCGTCCGCCGAGCTGGCCGCCGATGATGGCGGCCTGCGACGAACCTCGGCTTGCGATCCATTCCGGTGAGCTCCAGGCGCTGCGGCTGGTTGTCGCTGGTGGCGGCCATTTCGGCTGCGGCTTTCGCAGCGCTGTCAGTGGTGGCAGTCACGATGGCGGTCATGACCACCACTGATGCTGTGATCGCCGATAACACTGGGTACGTGCAAGCGGTCGAGACCGCGATGAAGGCCGCGGCCGCCTACTACGGGGGTGGGGACAGTGCGCTGGACGACGACGCGTATGACCGGCTGATACGGGCGATCACCGCCTGGGAGACGGACCACCCGGAGCAGATTCTGCCCGGGTCGCCGACGGGGAAGGTTGCCGGAGGCGTTGGGCAGGGGGATGTGCCGCATACCCAGCCCATGCTGGGTCTGGACAACGTGTTCTCCCTTGAGCAGTTCACCACCTGGGCCGCCTCGCTGGAGCGGAGAATCGGCCGGCCGGTTCAGGCGTGGAGCGTGGAGCCGAAGCTGGATGGCCTTGCGATAGCCGCGCGCTATCGCGACGGCCGGCTGGCGCAGCTGATCACTCGCGGCAACGGGACAGCCGGGGAAGACGTCTCGCACGCGATCGGCACTCTGAGCGGCCTGCCCGGTCAGCTGGCCGAGCCGGTCACGGTGGAGGTGCGCGGCGAGGTGCTGATGACCTCGGTCCAGTTCGAGACGGCGCTCGCGGTGCGTGCCCAGCATGGTGGGGAGCCGTTCGCGAACCCGCGCAACGCCGCGGCGGGCACGCTGCGGGCGAGGGACCGTGCGTACCGGCTGGAGATGACGTTCTTCGGCTACGGCTGCCTGCCCCTGCCCACCACGGGCACTGGGCTCGCGGAGCGTCTGACCGGCTCCTCTCACAGCGAGGTGATGGCCTGCATGGTCGGCTGGGGTGTGCAAACGGCGGCAGCCACTGATGTGCCCGGCCGTTCCGTCACCTCCGTGATGGCGGTCCAGGACCGCGTCGAGGAGCTCGCGGGCCTGCGGGCCGACCTGCCGTTCGGTATCGACGGCATCGTCATCAAGGCCGACCTGGCCGCCGACCGGCAGGCCGCCGGGTCCGGAACCCGGGCGCCTCGCTGGGCCATCGCCTGGAAACTTCCCGCGGTGGAGAAGATCACCAGATTGCTGGACGTGGAATGGAACGTGGGCCGCACCGGCATCATCGCTCCCCGCGCCGTGTTGGAACCGGTCGAGATCGACGGGTCCGTCATCACCTATGCCACCCTTCACAACCCTTCCGACATCACCCGCCGCGATCTGCGCATCGGCGACCAGGTCATGGTCTACAAGGCCGGCGACATCATCCCGCGCGTCGAAGCTCCCGTCGCGCATCTGCGCACCGGGGCCGAGCAGCCCATCGCGTTCCCCGAGACCTGCCCGCAGTGCGGATCCGGCATCGATGCCTCCGAGCAGCGCTGGCGGTGCGAACGCGGACGCGACTGCCACCTGGTCGCCTCCGTCTCCTACGCGGTCGGCCGCGACCAGCTCGACATCGAGGGCCTCGGCCTGACCCGAGTCGTCCAGCTCACTGACGCAGGCCTCATCAGCGACTTCGCCGACCTGTTCTCCCTCACCCGCGATGCGCTCCTGACGCTGGAACGGATGGGCCCCACCAGCGGCGACAACCTCCTGGCCGCGATCGAGCAGGCCAAGACCCGGCCGCTGTCGCGGGTACTGTGCGCGCTGGGTGTGCGCGGCACCGGCCGGTCGATGTCCCGCCGCATCGCGCGCCACTTCGCCACCATGGAGGCGGTCCGGGCCGCTGACGCGGATGCGATGCAGCAGGTCGACGGCATCGGAATCGAGAAGGCGCCCGTGATTGTCGCCGAGCTGGCCCAGCTCGCACCCGTCATCGACAAACTCATCGCCGCCGGAGTGAACACGACCGAACCCGGCGCCACTCCACCTGCCGGCAACGGCGCGGCACATACCGCCGAGACGGCAGGATCCCTCCATGGCATGACGGTGGTCGTCACCGGCGCCATGACCGGTCCGCTGGAACAACTCGGCCGCAACCAGATGAATGAACTCATCGAACGGGCCGGCGGCAGGTCTTCCTCCAGTGTCTCCAAGCGCACCTCCCTCCTGGTCGCCGGTGACGGCGCCGGGGCCAAACGCGCCAAGGCCGAAGACCTCGGCATCCGCATCGTCTCGCCCGGCGAGTTCGCCGAACTCATCGCCGACCTCCTGCCCTGACCTGCAACGACAGGCGTTCGGGGGTGCCGGAGACCAGGCGGTGCACCTGGGAGGCGGACAGGTCGATGCCGCGTTCGCGCAACAGCGGCACCAGTTCGGTGGCCGTGAAGATCTGGTGCTGGGCCATGACCTCGCGAAGCCGCCAGGTGTAGCCGGCTTCGTAACTGACGGGCGACACCGCTTATCACCAAGTTTGGACAGCACTTGGTGATCACAGGGCGAGAAAATGTTGATGAGAACCGACACTGGTTGAAGGCGCAGTGCGGCGCGACGCTGCGAGGATCTCCGGAACCTCCATCGCAGCTCGGTTGATCCACCAGACTTGCTCCTGTTTCCCAACGGAGAAGGGATGGCAAGCATGGCGAACAGCGCACTTCTGGTGATGGACGTCCAACGGGACGTTGTGGCCATCGCTGACGATGGTTCCGGATATCTGCCGCGCTTGCGCAGGGCGATCGACGGTGCCCGGGCTGCAGGTATCACTGTGATCTACGTGGTGATGGGGTTGCGGCCGGGCGATCCAGAAGTCAGCCCTCGCAACAGGGTGATGACAAACGTCGTGCGGGCCGGCCTGTTCACCGAGGGGGCCCCTGGCACCGCGATTCATGACGACATCGCGCCCCAGCAGGGCGACGTGGTGGTCACCAAGAGGCGGGGGAGCGCGTTCTCGGGCAGCGACCTCGACTTGGTGCTCAGGGCTCGCGGTATCGACAGCCTTGTTCTCACCGGCATCGCCACCAGCGCTGTAGTGCTGTCCACCCTGTGGCACGCCATCGACCTGGACTTCGGCCTCACTGTCCTGGCGGATGCCTGCCTCGACACCGACCCCGAGGTGCACCGGATGCTCACCGAAAAGCTGTTCCCGCAGTGGGCAGATGTGGTCGCCATCGAGGACTGGATCAAAGCCATCGCACCGCAATAGCGGGAGGCCGTCCGGGCCCTCGCGTGCGGGGGAAAACGGCATCGACTCCCGTACCGTGCGAGGTCAGCCGGCAGCGTTCTGTGCTGCTGTCCGGGCCTGGGTGAGGGCCAGGCGGTAGGATTCGGTGCCGGTCTGGATGAGGTTGCCGCCGAAGGTGAGCCGGTCGACGATGGCCGCGCGGAGCCGGGGGTCGGTGAAGGTTTTGGTCCAGCCGCTGAAACTCTCGTTCGAGGCGATGGCGACGCTGTTCTTTTCCTCGCGCTCGGTCAGCACGTGGAACAGCAGCTCAGCGCCCCTGCGGTCCAGCTCCATATAGCCCAGCTCATCAATACAGAGAAGATCGACTCGGCCGTAGGGGGCGATGGTCTTGGTCAGCACCTTCTCGTCCGCGGCCTCGACCAGCTCGTTGACGAGCTTGGTGGCGAGTGTGTAGCGGACCCGGTAGCCGGCCATCGCGGCTTCGGTGCCCAGCGCGATCAGCAGGTGCGACTTGCCGGTGCCGGAGCCGCCGATCAGGCAGAGCGGCAGGCCCTTCTTGACCCACTCGCAGGTCGCCAGGGTGTGGATGACCGCCGGGTCCACGCTGGGGTTCGCCTCGAAGTCGAAGGCCCGCAGTGATTTCTCGCGGGGGAACTGGGCGGCCTTGATCCGCCGCTCCGAACGGCGGCGGGCCCTATCGTCGCATTCGGCCATCAGCAGTTCGGCGAGGAAACCGCGATACGACATCTGGTCACGGGCGGCGGCTTCGGCCAGCTCGGGGAACTGGGCCCGGATGGTCGGCAGCCGCAGCATCCGGCATGCCTGATCGACAGCAGCATCGGCGGCCTGTTCGGTCAGCCCGCGGTGGCGTTTGAACGTCGTCATGGCGTTTCTCCCTCGACGGCAGAACGGTCCGGCTGCCGCGGTCGCAGCAGTTGGTCGTAGGCCGCGACCGAGGGCAGCGGCCGGTTGTCGGGCGGCAGGTGGGCCAGGCGCCGTTCGGTCAGGAACGTCACACTCGCCCGGTCCGGCTCAGGATCTGCCGTCGTGGCCGGCGCATCGTCGGCCTCGGCGGCCTTGCGGGCTTCCAGTGCGACCGCGTCCGCGGTCAGGGCGCCTGCCCGAAGGGCGGCGGCGAGCCCGGTCACCAGGTACTCGTGATGCAGATGCCGTCCCAGCAGCAGGACCTCGATCAGGGCACGGGTGCCGTCCACGGTCGCCGTGGGCCTTGCAGGCGGCCGCCCACCATGCGTCATGGACAGGGATGAACTTGCCTGCGGAGCGGGCCTGTTCCAGCGCGGTCGCGCCGGGGAAGGCGCCGGGCTTGCGGACCAGGGCCTCCAGGTAGCGTGCGCCGTTCATAAATGCATCGCTGCAGCTCATAGGCTGTCTGGCGGCCTCGTGGGCACGCTGGGATCATGCCTGGTGATCGTCTCACTGGTGTACCAGGTGACGCGGAGGCTGCTCTCCGTTCAGGCGGTGCTGTTACGCAGGCAGGCAGGCAAGGACGCCGAACTGCTGGTGCTTCAGCATGAGAACGTGGTGCTGCGCAGGCAACTCGCGGTTTGTGACCGCCAGGCCGCAGCGTTGACTGACTCGAGCACTCCGCGACGACTACTCCAGACTCGCGTCCTCGGCGGCCTGATCAACGAGTACAGGTATACGGCCTGACCTGCCGCGACAGGTTTCTGAACGGCACACCCAACACGACCTGCACGACTCCGAAACGATCAACCGGGAATCAAGCCGGTGGATCCGGGGTGAGTCAGCGCACCAGGCAAGGGGGGCTCTCACAGTACCTGTATCACCAGGGTCTCCCGGACGTCCCAAACGCCTGTCAACCTGGTTGAGTCGAAAGCGTCGACAACACTCCATGGACACGCACTGCAGCTTTCCCCCATCAGTTCAATTCAGCTGCCCCGAATGCGCGACCGTGTCGGCGCATTATTCCGCGACAGAAGGGACGGAGACAAATGGCGGACAACCAATTCACCGCTCACGCAGAACTTTTCGATCTGAGTGGGAAGTACGCCCTTGTCACTGGCGGCACCAGGGGCATTGGGATGATGGTAGCGCGCGGCCTTCTCCAGGCGGGCGCCCGCGTCGTCATCAGCTCACGCAAGGCCGACACGTGCGCGGAGGCACAGCATCTACTGTCTGAATTCGGCGACGTTCAAGCAATCCCCGCCGACCTGTCCAGGCACGACGAGTGTCAGCGCCTCGCTGATCTTGTCAAGGTCGACTCGGAACGCCTGGACATCCTTGTCAACAACGCGGGAGCGATGTGGCGCGAGCCGCTAGCGACGTTCCCGGACGAGGCGTGGGACGCAGTGATCGACCTCAACCTCAAGTCGCCGTTCCGGCTGGTGCAGGCGCTGCTCCCCGCACTTCGCAGGGCGGGCACCGCCGATGATCCCGCGCGGATCATTAACATCGGCAGTATCGCCGCCATCCACGTCGCCCAGTCGCCCAACTACTCGTACGCCAGCAGCAAAGCGGCACTCCATCAACTCACCAGAGTGCTTGCCAGAGAGCTGGGCCCACAGCACGTCACGGTGAACGCGGTAGCACCGGGAGTGTTCCCGTCGCAGATGATGGCGTCCACGCTCGATGCCATCGGCGACACGATCGCGGCGGCGGCCCCTCTGCGCCGGCTCGGCCGCGACGACGACATGGCGGGTATCGCCGTGTTTCTCGCCAGCCGGGCTGGGTCCTACCTCACGGGCACCATCATCCCGGTAGACGGCGGCATCGCGACGACCGCATCGGGTACCCCTTAGACTGCGGGACGGGCTTACGGTGAGGGGATGGCCACGATGGATCTACGCACCGAGATCCGGGAGTTTCTCAGCTCGCGTCGCGCCCGCATCGCACCCGACCAGGCGGGCCTGCCCGCTTACGGCGGCAACCGTCGGGTCAAAGGTCTGCGCCGCGAGGAGGTGGCGCTACTGGCGGGGGTATCGGTCGACTACTACGTGCGCATGGAGCGCGGCAGCCTCGCCGGTGCCTCCGATGGCGTGCTCGACGCGTTGGCCTCTGCCTTGCAACTCGACGAGGCCGAGCGCGACCACCTGTTCCATCTCGCGCGCCAATCCAGGGCGCCCAGCGGCCCACGCCGGCGTAGGCCTGCCGTGACGGTGCGCTCGACGCTGCAGCAGGTGCTCGACGCGATCTCCGATGCGCCGGCCTCGATCGGTAACGGCCGTTATGACGTGCTCGCTATGAATCAACTTGCTCGCGCGCTGTATTCACCGGTGCTGGCCGACCCGCGACGGCCCGCGAACACAGCGCGGTTCGTCTATCTAAACCCCGAGGCGGCCAGAGATTTCTTTGTCGACTACGACCAAATTGCCGGTGACGTGGCCGCGAAGCTACGCATGGAAGCCGGCCGCAATCCGCACGACGAGGAGCTGATCGCCCTAGTCGGCGAACTGTCAACGTGCAGTGAGCTATTTCGGCAGCGGTGGGCATCTCAGGACGTGCGACTGCACCGGTCCGGCCGCAAGCGTGTGCGCCATCCGATCGTGGGCCGGTTCGACTTGGACGTCGAGTCCCTGGAACTGCCCGCCGAACCCGGCCTGCACCTCAACGTCCACACCGCACCCGCGGGCACACCGACCGCTGACAATTTAGCGCTCCTGGCGTCGTGGGCGGCCACCCAACAGACGCTGGCGACCGAGCTCGAAGCACACAACGGATAGTCCAACCTCTTCAGCCGTACTGGTGCCGCATCAGACAACGTTCGCCCTGTAGCACCGCTGGAAAACTCATCGAAATGGTCTCCCCGCAGTAGCCGAGGATGGCCTCGTTCTGGCCTTCGACGAAAGGCTGGGCGGACGCGGAGTCGAGGTCTGGAGTGGGTTGTTCGCCGGTGGCTTCCGGGGCTTGCAGCAGCCCGTTCCAGCCCTCGCTGTATGCCGTCTGACCTGGTCTTTTATCATCCTCGCTCCTATGATCGGCATCGGTCGAAAGGGGGGCCGGATGGACCGGACCGTACGCACCGTCGAGGACGTTCTCGCGCTCTTGGACGGGCTCTTCGCATCTGAATCCGAGGCCGGCCGCTCGGCAACGGGCGACGGTAAGGACTTCTGGGACCGCTTCTATGCCGACCGGTCAAGGCCGGTCCCGTTCTTCGTGTCGAAGCCGGATGAGAACCTGGCCGCCTACCTTGACCAGGGCCTGATCGCTCCCGGCCGGGCCCTGGACCTGGGATGCGGCCCAGGCCGCAACGCGCTCTACCTCGCTGCGCGCGGCTTCCAGGTGGACGCCGTCGACCTCTCCCCGGTGGCCGTCGCCTGGGCCGAGGACCGGGCTCAGGAGGCTGGAGTCGACGTCCGTTTCCTGTGCGGCAACGCTTTCGCGCTTCCCGCTGCCGAGTTGAGCGGCCCGTACGACCTGGTCGTCGACTCAGGGTGCTTCCACCACCTGCCGCCGCACCGCCGGGTCAGCTACCTGGCCCTCCTCGACCGGGTCCTCGCTCCTGGCGGCCACCTCGCACTCACCAGCTTCGCCGCCGGCGAGGGGGGAATGGGGTCGGAACTCACGGATGCGGACCTTTACCGTGAACGCGAGTTGCAAGGCGGCCTCGCCTACACCCCCGAATCGCTGCACTGGATCTTCTCCGACCTGGTGGAGGTGGAACTGCGCCGAATGCGGGAGGAGCTCCCTGAGTCAGCACTGTTCGGCGTGACGTTCCTATGGACCGCCTTGTTCCGCCGGGGTGCGGCCGCCTCAGGCGATGTTCGCCCTGTTCACCACCGCGCGTAGGCGCTCGTCCTGGGCGTGCTTGTTCCGCCAGATGATGTAGCGGCGGATCATGCTGCCCTGCTCCTTGTGGCCGGCGTGGTCGGTGCCGTCGAGCGTGAAGTAGCGCAGGGCGGTGAACTGGGCTTCGATCCGGTTCATCCATGAGGAGTTGGTCGGGGTGTAGGCGATCTCGACGTTGTTAGCCTCGGCCCAGTCCGCGACCCGGCGGCACCGCTTCGTGGTCAGGTGCGGCGAGTAGTTGTCGCACACGATCGCGATGCGCTTCCCGATGGAGTGCAGGGAGCGCAGGTAGCGCAGGTAGCGGCAGAACTCCAGGAACTTGGAGCGGTTCTTGGCCTTCTTGATGTGGCCGTAGAGCTGGTCCTTGCCCAGGTCGTAGGCCGCGAACAGGTGCCGGACCCCGTGCGGGCGCGTGTAAGTCGCACGGCGGCGGGGCCGAGGCTCGCGGTGGGGGTCCTTGTGCTTGCCGCCGCGTTCGGCCCACTGGCGTCCGGGGTGGGGCTGGAGGTTGAGCGGGCCGAACTCGTCTACGCAGAGGACGACTTCGGGCTCACCCTCTTCAGGGACGACCTCGCCGTCGGCGATCGTGTACAGGTGCTCGACGTGGGCCTTCTTCGCCTCGTAGTCGGGGTCGTTCGAAGACTTCCAGGTCTTCACACGTTGAAAGGAGACGCCCTCCTCACGGAGCAGGACCCGCAGGCCCTCGTGGCTGATGTCGTCGACCACCCCTCGGCGACCAGGAAATCGGCCAACTTGACCAGGCTCCAGGTCGAGAACGGCAGGCCGTGCTCGGCCGGCTTGAACTTGGCGATCTTCTTGATCTCGCGACGCTCAGGCAGCGTGAACGCCCTGGGGCGCCCGCCCTTGTACTTCGGGTAGAGCGAGTCGAATCCGTCGGCATTGAAGTTGTGCACGACGTCCCGGACCCGATCCGGGCTGGCGAACGCCACCGTTGCGATCTTGTCGACAGGCGTACCCTGCGCGGACAGCAGCACCATCTGGGCCCGCCGCCAGGTCACCACCGACCCGGTACCCCGGCGGATAATCCGCAGCAGCCTCCGGCCCTCATCGTCGTCGATCTCCCGCACCCGCACCCGTTCAGCCACCAGGACAGCATGGCCGACGCGCGCCGTCCGATTTGGGACAGGGGCCTGATCGAGATCCGCGTGCTATTGGTGGACGACGAGCCGCTCCTGCGGGGCATTCAGGATGGTGCTGGAGGCACAGGAGGACATGGCGCGGCTCACACGCGAGCTGAGTCCGACGTGGTGCTGATGGATGTACGGATGCCGGGCATGGACAGCATCGAGGCGACAGCGGCCATCGCGGCGGAGCGCCCCGAGACCCGCTTCTGATCTTGACCACGTTCGACTTGGACGAGTACGCCTTCGCGGGACTCAGAGCGAGAGCCTCGGGCCTTCTGCTGAAGACGAGAGCGCGAGTGCTGATCGCTGCAAGCACCTGTACCGCATCATGGACAAGCTGGAGCTCCGCGACCGGGCGCAAACTGCCGTCTTCGCCTACGAGGCGGGACTGGTTCGAGTCAACGGCGCGTGAGCCGGTGCTGCCACGAGACAACCGGGCGCCGAACGTCTACTTCTCGTTCGTGGCAAAAGCGCGGCGGGCGAGGTCCTCGACGGAAGCGTAGTCCGGGTCGATGGCGCGCAGCATGCGTTGGGCAATGACCCCCAACTGGCGTTGTTGCGTCTTGGTGAGCGGGTCGAAGACGATGCGGCGCACCTCCGCCACGTGCCCCGGAGCACATTCGACGACCTTGTTCCAGCCGTCCTCGGTCAGGATCGCGAGGGTGTAGCGGCCGTCGGCGGGATCCGGCGCTCGACGTACCCAGCCGCGCTTCTCCAGCCTGCCGACCGCGTTGGACAACCGGGACAGAGTGCTGGCTGTGAACTCCGCCAGGTCGCTCATCCGAAGGGTGTGATCGCGGGCCATGGATAGTGCGGAGAGGACCAGGTACTCAAAGTGGCTGATGCCGGCGTCGCGCTGCATCTGCGCTTCCAGTCCAGCAGGAACGCGGATCAACGCGTAGGCGAACTGGAACCAGTTCCACTGTTCCTCGCTGTCGAGCCAGCGTGGCTTCTCCGGATCATCCATGTTTTCGAGTGTACCGACGAAGTGATCCACATCGTTGATCACTTGTTTCGTGAAGTCATCCAGTGTTACGGTCGCTACAAGCTTGAAGTCATTGGGGAGCTTGGCGGTCAGCGAAGTGCGCCTTTTGCGCAGTCGTGGGTGCGCCTGTTTCCGACGCTCCAGGTCCTGGCCCGGCGTGAGTCAGTCCGTTGTGTCTGCCGAGCCGCTCGTTGAATTCCCCCGAAACAGGAGCTGAGCACTTCACATGTCCTCCCTCACCCACACGCCGACTGGCCGGCGCAGCCCTTTGACTGTCGTCGGTGGAGTGATCGCCGCGATCGTTGCCGCCAGCGCGGTCAACGCTCTTCTCGCCATCGCTGCTCGTGCGATCGCGGACAGGACCGACGACTTCGGACCGCTCAATCCGGGCTCGTACATCTTCCTGACCGCTGTGGGCATCGTGCTGGGCTCCGTCGGATGGGCGGCAGTGTGCAAGGTGTCGAAGCGCCCCGAGCATCTGCTCCGGCGACTGGTGCCGGCCGTGGTCGTGGTGTCCTTCGTTCCGGATTTCTTCTTGTTCGACGACGGGGGAGCGGTGGGCGTGACCGCGTTGCTTCTCATGCACGTGGCCGTCGCGGTCATCGCCGTGCCTGTCTATCGCCGGGTCATGCCTCTGACCGCCCGGTGAAGGGGCGGTTTCGACCTGCATCCCGGTAGGTGTACACATCGCCCCAGTGGGCCTTCCACAGACAGGTCCTGTCTTGCAAACACATCGAAGGGAATTAACAAGTGAGCACACGTGTGAGTACACCGTTTACCGCCGAGTCCACCGCTGCCGAGGTGGTCGACGGCATCAGGCTGCCGGGGCGCAGGGCCGTCGTCACCGGGGCGACGTCCGGCATCGGCCTTGAGACCGCGCGAGCGTTGGCCGGTGCGGGCGCGGAAGTGACCCTGGCGGTTCGGGACGCTGCCGCAGGCGCGAGCGCCGCGGAGAGCATCACCGCCCACACGGGTAACAAGGAGATCCACGTACAACTCCTGGATCTCACGGACCAGGCGTCGGTCGCTTCCTTCGTCGCCGGTTGGAGTGGCCCCCTCCACGTCCTGGTCAACAACGCCGGGGTGATGGGCCTTCCGCTGACACGTACGCGTGAGGGCTGGGAGACGCACTTCGCCACCAACCACTACGGACACTTCGCGTTGACCACCGGGCTGCAGTCGGCACTCGCCGAAGCGGGCGACGCGCGGGTCGTCTCCGTCAGTTCTTCGCAGCACCGGCTCTCGCCGGTCGTCTTCGACGACATCCACTTCGAGCAGCGCGCGTACGACCCGCAGTCCGCGTACGGCCAGTCCAAGACGGCGAATGCGTTGTTCGCCGTCGAGGCCGCCCGAAGGTGGGCCGGCGACGGCATCGCTGTGAACGCGGTGATGCCCGGTGTGGTGCGCACCAACCTGATGCGCCATGTCGACCCTGAGGTGCTGGCCCGCTTTGCGGAGAGCGGTGCTCCGGAACTGCCGTGGAAGACGACAGAACAGGGTGCTGCCACATCCGTCCTTGTCGCCGTGTCCCCGCTGCTCGAAGGCGTCAGCGGCCGTTATTTCGAGGACTGCAACCAGGCCGAGCCGCTGACTCCGGACAACCTCCACGGCGGTGTCGCCGATTACGCGCTGGACCCCGCCCAAGCCTCGCGCCTGTGGGAGGTATCCGCGGAGGCCGTGGGCGGGCGATAGCAGCGGGGGAAGGTGCGACAGGCCGGTCCGGGACAGTCTGTGTTTACCTCCGCCGCTGGGACAAGCTCTCCGCAGGCAGAAGACTGTCAACCGCGCTCACGCGAAGATCCGCGCGCTCGGCGAGCAAGCCATGGCGACCCTCAAGAGCTGGCGCTTCCTGCGCAAGCTCCGGTGCAGCACCACCCGCATCACCGGCCTGGTCAAGGCCGTCCTCACCTTGGAGCTGACCGCCCCAGCCTGAGGATGCAAGATCCTCACTGATCCGCGTGGCTCAACCGACCGGTCCCGTCGCCACGAGCGGCACGTACTGCCGGTTCGAGCAGCGACAACGTCTTTTCCTCCGCGTCGAGGGCGACGCGGATGCCGACCGGCATCGGCAGATTCGGGCCCGCATGTCCGACCTCGACGTTGCCCAGGACCGGGATGTCACGGTCGCCGAGGACGTCGAGGACGATCTCGGCCAGGGTCGGGGAGCCGTCGGGTGAGTCGAGCCCGTCGATCGCCTCCGGAACACCCACGACCATGCCGGCGATCCGATCGAGGATGCCACTGTGCCGCAATATCTGCAGGTAGCTCCACACGTACGATGCCTGGCCGCCCAATTCCTCCCAGAACAGCACCGCACCGTCGAACCGTTCGAGCGGCAGCGCGAAAGGCGTCGCCTGCGCGAGCACAATGCGGTTGATGACCCCGCCGATCAGCGGGCCTTCGACACGCCCAGCACGCCAGCATTCCCACGACGGGCCGGCGGGCAGCGCGCCGATCGGCTCCGTGCCGGTCAGCAGCGTCGCGTACAGCTTCCCCAGCTCCTTCCGGCGGGCCGCGGACGCTCTCTGCCAGTGCCCGCCGAGCCCGGGCGTAGCCAGGTCGGCATGGAATCCGACCAGGCCCGTA
Organism: Streptomyces sp. NPDC097640; assembly: GCF_040302705.1. NCBI lineage: Bacteria > Bacillati > Actinomycetota > Actinomycetes > Kitasatosporales > Streptomycetaceae > Streptomyces > Streptomyces sp. NPDC097640. The sequence continues at coordinate 139,668 of NZ_JBEOSB010000024.1, read as the reverse complement.
CGCGCGTAGAGCACCAGATGCAGCAGCGAGATGTCGCTGTAGCCGAGGATCGGTTTGGGGTCGGCCCTGATCGCGTCGAAGTCGATCAGATCGAGATATCCGAACACTGTCTGGCCACCGTCGTGCGCGACGATCGCGCGCACCTCGGGATCACGCAGCAGACTGTTGAACTCCTCAGCGATCTCGTCCGGCCGCGCCACGCTCCACCAACGATGCCGTCCGGCTTCGAGGAGCGGTGCGAGACGCACGCGGAATCCCATCCCCTCGAGCTCGGCCACGGCCCGCTCGAGATCGGGCGTGTATCTGGCATGGAGCGGCCCGGACAGTGCCGCGATGACGACAAGGTCACCGGACACGAGGGCCCGAGGGCGCAGCAGTTGGGACAGTTGAGGCGGTGCGGTGAGCGTCACCGAGGCAGTATCCCGATGCCTGCAATAACACGCGACACATTTACCGATCGGCTCCCTCCTCACGTTGGAAGAGGCTCAATGCCCCGCCATGGCGACCTGTAACCACCCGGCCGTGCGGTACGTCCTCGACGGGACGCGGCCGCACATCATTCGGCCCCGCCGAGCGCGGGCGTTGTGCTTCGGAGTGGGCGGTGAGGTCGTGTCTGCGAAACGAGTGAGGCATCCCGGAACCCGGGCGAACGATTTCATGGCACGGGCGCTACGCCTCGCGCCATGAGACACGAATTTCTTACCCTTGTCACACTACTCTCAGCTCCTGTCACCATTTTGTTCCGTTATGGCGCGCCCAAGACCTCATCAAGTTTCTCGTCTGCACAGGTGGCAGACTCATGCGCCGGGTCAATTCTATTCGCTGTTCCCAAAGAGCTGGAGTTCGGAGAGCGGATTGCCTGTAGGCTGAGGCCAGTCCCCTCCCTTTTTCTGTGCGTACCGAGTGAGAACGAAGAGAAGGGCGCCAGCAGATATGGTGAAGTTCACGGACCAAGGGATGTAGAGGTTCAAAAGCGTGCGATGGACTCTGAGGCGCAATCCTGGGGATGCCGGTCCTGTGCGCTATGGCGCTTTCTTTCAATTCATCGGCGAACAGAACTCGAAGTTTCTCTCTACCCGAGTCCAAGGACTTTAGCGTATTTGCGACCTCTACCGCGCCCACCACCATGATGGCGGCAAGCACGGAACTCACGACGGCCGCGTACTCCTGAGTCATGCGGAGGGCGCTCGGTGGGGTGAACAACGCAAGAACAGACCCATCGACCGACACCCTGTGACCTCCTCTACGAGTGCATCGCAGAGAGCCTAAGGGTTGTCCCGCAAATGATTCTTGGGTCGGCTTGACGCGGCTGTTCGTTGCTGGGCGCCCACCGCCTACCCCACGAGGGCAAGGTTGCGCATGCGCGCGATGCCGAGCATGGCGTGGTGGACGCCGTCACTTCCATGTCTTCATCCGGGCGAAGACGTGCTCGACTCGGGCGCGGGCCTGTTTGTGTGACCTGCTGTGGGCTTCCTTCCGGCCGGGCAGAGCTTCGCCCTTGTTCGCCTGTGGGGCATGACAATCCAGTACCGGGAAAGCCACCGTCGGTATCTGCGGTGATCTGGCACAGACGCAACGCTGAGTCCGGACGTTCGCCGTCACCGGCCCTTGCCCTAGAGCGCGGTCCAGCATCTAGCGTCTCCGTCATGACGACACCTCAGCACAAGATCGGCTCGGGCTTCGGAGCCCGGAGCACCGCGGACGACGTCCTGAGCGGGATCGACCTGTCCGGCAGCACCGCGATCGTCACCGGTGGCTACTCGGGACTCGGTCTGGAGACAACCCGCGCCCTGGCGGGTGCCGGAGCCCGCGTCGTGGTTCCCGCCCGGCGACGGGCGTCCGCGCAGGAGGCGGTCGAGGGCATCGACGGCGTCGAGACCGACGACCTCGACCTGTCCGACCTCGAAAGCGTCCGCGGTTTCGCCGAGCGGTTCCTGGCCTCCGGTCGCAACGTCGACATCGTGATCAATAACGCTGGGGTCATGGCCTGTCCCGAGACGCGGGTCGGCCCGGGGTGGGAGGCGCAGTTCGCCACCAACCACCTCGGTCACTACGCGCTGATCAACCATCTCTGGCCGGCGATCGCCCGCGGTGGCGCGCGCGTGGTCGCCGTGTCCTCCGGCGCCCACGGCATCACCGGTATGCGCTGGGACGACGTGCAGTTCGAGCGTGGCTACGACAGGTGGCAGGCGTACGGGCAGGCGAAGACGGCGAACGTGCTGTTCGCCGTGCAGCTCGATGCGCTCGGCCGCGACGCCGGAGTCAGAGCGTTCGCGCTGCATCCGGGCAGCATCCTCACCCCGCTGCAGCGCCACCTTGCGAAGGCGGAGATGGTCGACGCGGGCTGGATCGACGAGAACGGCAACCCGACCGATCCCACCTTCAAGACGCCCGGGCAGGGCGCGGCGACGCAGGTATGGGCGGCGACCTCCCCCCAGCTGGCGGGCATGGGCGGCGTGTACTGCGAGGACTGCGACATAGCCGAGCCGGTCGGCGACGGCTCGGAAGGCGGCGTGCACGCACACGCGACCGACCCCGAACAAGCCGCTCGCCTGTGGGCGCTGTCGGCCGACCTCACGGGTATCGACGTTTTCGCGGCGGCAACCTAATGGCTGGCCCGTAAGTGATCTCCAGGCCGGTTCAGACGCCCATCACTGCTGGGGCGGTTCACCTATCCGGCGAGGGTGAGGTTGTGTAGTCGGGCAATGCCGAGCATGGCGTGGTGGGCCCTTGTCGCTGTCGGGCTTCACCACTGCGAGTGCCGATAAATCATCTACGCAGGTGAGAGCTTGATCGGAGATCTTCGACTGTGATCGACGCTTGCGCTGGCGTCTTCACTTGTACACGGCCCCGGCGTCATCATGAGCTGTCGTGCTGCTGCGCCTGGCCTACCTCACCGTGACCAACGCCCTGGCGTTCCTGCGCCTCCTGCCGATGAGCGACAAAGGGAAGGACATCGAGATCCTCGTACTCCGACACCAGTTGCTCGTCCTGCAGCGTCAGGTCGGCAAGCCGACCTTCACCGACAGCGATCGCGCCGTCCTCGCCGGCCTGGTCCACCACCTCCCCAAAGACAGACTGCGGCACCTTCTGCTGCTGGTGCGCCCCGACACGGTCTTGCGCTGGCATCGCGACATGCTCAGGCGACGCCACGCCGCGACCTGCGTACCCAGGCGACACGGACGCCCATGCACCATCCGATCGATCCGCGCCCTGGTCCTGAGCCTGGCCAGGGAGAATGCCTCGTGGGGCTATCGCCGGATCCACGGTGAACTCGCAGCCCTGGGCATCAAGGTCGCCGCCTCCACCGTCTGGGAGATCCTCCGCGAATACGGCATCCCACCCGCACCCGGACGGCAGAACACCACCTGGACCGAGTTCCTCCGCGGCCAGGCCAAGGCCCTTCTCGCCTGCGACCTCTTCGGAGTCCGCACGCTGACGGGGGCACGCCTGCATGTCTTCGCTGTGATCGAGCATGCCACCCGGCGTATCCGGATCCTCGGCGCCACCGCGCACCCCACCGCGGAGTGGATCGTCCAGCTCGGACGTAACCTCCTCATGGACCTCGAGGACGCCGACAGCAAGGCGAAGTTCATCATCCGAGACCGCGACTCGAAGTTCACGGCCGCCTTCGACGCCCTGATGACCGATGCCGATCTCAAAGTCGTCACCACTGGCATTCGGATGCTGCGGATGAACTCGCTCATGGAGCGCTGGATACAGACTTGCCGCAGGGAACTTCTGGACCGGACCTTGGTCTGGAACCAGCGACATCTCCTCCATGCCCTGCGCGAGTACGAGTCCTTCTCTAACGAGCACCGCCCGCACAGGGCCATGGAGCAAGCCGCTCCATGCCGCCCACTACCCGCACCCATCACCCAACAAGCCCAGCTCGCCCACCTGAAAATCGACCGACGAGACCGACTCGGCGGAACCCTCCACGAGTACCAGCACGCTTCCTAATGCTGTTGTCAAGCAGGCGTGGTGACTGATGGTGTGACTTGGTAGCACCGTCGGTCACGGATCAGGGCCCACAGGACGTTGACACGTCGGCGAGCGAGGGCCAGCACGGCTTGGACATGCTTCTTCCCCTCGGCGCGTTTGCGGTCGTAGAACTTCCTGGAGTTGGGGTCACAGCGGATGCTGACGAGCGCGGAGGTGTAGAAGACGCGTTGCAGGCGCCGGTGGTAGGCCACCGGTCGGTGGAGGTTGCCGCTGACCTTGCCCGAGTCCTTGGGAGCGGGGGCGAGGCCGGCGAAGGCCGGGCGTCCGGGGAGGCGAAGTCGTCGAGGCTGCCGCCGATGGAGGCGAGGAACTCGGCGCCGAGGATCGGCCCAATGCCGGGGACGCTCTCGACTATGTCAGCGAGCTCGTGGTCGTGAAACCGGGCCTCGATGAGTTTGTCGATCCCGGCGGTATGTTCGTTGAGGGCCGTCACCTCCTCGGCCAGGGTGTGGAGCAGTTGGCGATGGTCTTCTCCCCGGGGGACGGCGGTGTGCTGGCGCTCGGCGGCATCGATTGCCGTTTCGGCCAGCGATCTGGCGTCTCGGACCTTGCGGTTGGCCAGCCACTTGGTCAGCCGCGTGTCTCCAGTGCGGCGGATTGCGCCGGGGTCTGGTAGCCGGTCAGGAGCCTGAGCGGGCTGGTGTTGGTCATGTCCAGGGCCCGTTCCAGGGCGGGGAACATGCTCAGCAGGGTGCCGCGCAGCCGGTTCACCGCGCGGGTGCGGTCCTCGACCAGGTCGGCCCGGCGACCGGTCAGCAGTTTGAGTTCGATGGCGGCTTCGTCGCCGGGGCGGATGGGGCGCAGGTCGCGGCGCATCCTGGCCTGGTCGGCGATGACGTAGGCGTCGCGGGCGTCGGTCTTGCCCTCGCCGCGGTAGCCGTCGGAGGCCCGGTTCACCAGGCGGCCGGGAATGTAGAGGACCTCCTGGCCGTGGTTGAGCAGCAGGGCCAGCAAAAGCGCTGGCTCTCCGCCGGTCATGTCGATCGCCCAGGTGACCCGCCGTCCGTCGGCCAGGTCGAGGACGTCGCCTATCAGTTTCAGCAGCTCGGGCTCGTCGTTGGCGACCCGCCGCGACAACAGCGTCTTGCCGTCAGCATCCACGGCAAGGCCGTGATGGTGGCTCTTACCGCTGTCGATCCCCGCCCATATCCGGCTCATCGTGCTCCTGACGTGCTCGTTTGTGCTCTTCGTGCCACGGACGACCTCGCCGGCATTGCTCTACACAGCGACACATTCGCACTTCCCAATCGGCGGCCGAGTCGTCGCGGGGTGCCGGACGGCGAAGCGTGTTCAGCCACGAGCTGGCAGCAGCCTGACAGCCACACCCGACACCCCCGGGCGCCCTCACCCTACGAATGGGAGGACCAGCCCGATCAAGAAGGTAGAGCGGCCTGAGCTGCGCGGAATGATTTATCGGCATGCGCAGACCCAGAGCTCTGGCTACCGGCTTCGACGCTGGCGGGAACGAGAGGCGGAGACGATCAGCTCAAGAATCTTGAAAGCGGCCTCCTGCCGCTTCGGAAAGCGGGACCACACCGCGGGAAGAACCACACCGATGCCGAGGGTGAGGATCTAACCTGCTCGGCCGTTACAGCTTCACCGCCAGTGTCCCGGCCACCGGCGCCCTGCGTCCGGTGCGCGACCCGGACGCGCCTGAACTGGACGAGGACGACGACGGCCGCGAGGACTGAGCCGATGCCGAGGACCCGCGCTTCAGAGCACCAGGCGGCGCTGCGTCGGGCCACCTGTCGCTGTACGCGTGGCTGCGGATCACGCGTTTGGTTCGGCGCCGGTCATCAGGGCGAGCAGGCTGTGGGGCGCGTGGTTGTCGATCATGATCGTGTAGAAGCCGTCGTCGTCCGCTTCCACAGCGGCGGCGCGGGCGAACATGGCTTGTTCGTGCGCGGCGAGCGCGGTCTCCGCATCGTCGGGGTGCGCGGCGAGGGCTCGGCCGAGTTCGGCGCCGTCCTGCATGGCCAGGTTGGCGCCTTCGCCGTTCGGTGCCCGGAGGTGGGCGGCATCGCCGAGCAGGGTCACCCCCGGCACGCGGTCCCAGCGGTGTCCGGCCGGCAGTGTGAAGATGGCGTGCAGGGCCGGCGGGGTGTTGCTGTCGGTGATCAGGGCGGTGAGTGCGGGAGCCCACCCGTCGAACTCCTTCGCTACCCGTGCGGTGAGGGCTGCGGCATCGGTGGTGTCGAAGTCGGTGAACCATTCCTGGGGCTTCTTCAGCTGCGCGTAGGTGTGCAGGGTTCCGCCGCCTTCACGGTGGGCCAGCAGTCCCCTGCCCGGTGCGAGCGCGAACAGCGAGCCGGCTCCGACCGCCTTCGCGGATGCGGGGTGGAGGGTTTCTGCGTTGAAGAGGAACGTCTCCACGCTGCAGACGCCGAAGTACTCCGGAGTGGCTTTCGAGAGCAGCGGTCGTACGCGTGACCAGGCGCCGTCGGCGCCGATGAGCAGGTCCGCGACCACGGTGGTGTTGTCGGCGAAGTCCACCTGGTGGCGGCCGTCGCCGAGGGCCTGCGCGGCGGTGACCTTGTGGCCCCAGCGGACGGTTCCGGTGGGCAGGGAGTCGAGGAGCATTTCCCGCAGTTCGCCGCGCGGTGCCTCCGGGCGTTCGCCGGTTCCGGTATCGGGCAGGTCGAGCAGCACGTTCCCCGCCTGGTCCATGACCCGGTACGCCTCGCGGCCCGGGAGGATCAGATTGTGGAACTCCTCGATCAGTCCGGCCGCTTCCAGAGCCGCCTGCCCGCTGTGGGGGTGCAGGTCGAGCAGGCCGCCCTGGCGGCGGGCGTCCGGCGCGGGCTCCGCCTCGTAGACCGTGGCCGGGATGCCGTGTACGTGCAGTACACGGGCCAGCGTCAGGCCGCCCAGACCTGCTCCGATGATCGTGACAGGTGCCGTCATGGTGTCCTCCTAGCTTGCGGGGTGCCGTGACGCCCCCTTTGGATCGCCACTCCATTCACGCTAACACGAAGTTGGATCGACGCTCCATTCGTGCGATGCTGGGGTCATGGTGAAGAGAACAGTGAAGGGATCTGCGCGGGCTCCGCGGCGGACGGACAGCCTGTCGAGGGAGCTGATCATCCAGACCGCGATCGAGATGCTGGACAGCGGCGGCGAGAGGGCGCTGACGCTGCGCGCGCTCACCGTGCGCCTGAGTACCGGCTACGGGGCGATCTACCACCACGTCGCGGACAAGAGTGATCTGCTCGCGACGGCCGCTGACGAGGTCATCACCGGCGTGATGTCGGGCGCGGTCGCCGACGCGGATCCGAGCACTGCTCTGCGCGTCCTCGCCCTCGGCCTGTTCGACGCGATCGACGCCCACCCCTGGGTCGGGGCGGAATTCTCCCGCCAACCGTGGCGGCCCGCGCTGCTGGACTTCTACGAGGGCGTCGGCCGCCTGCTGGACGCCCTCGGTGTTCCGGAGAAAGCGCGCTTCGATGCGGCCGGCGCGCTCGTGAACTACGTCCTCGGCGTCGCCGCGCAGAACGCCGCGAACGCGCGGCTCCGCACGGGCAGCGACACGGACCGAGAGACCTTCCTGGAGCACGCCGCCGCGCAATGGGCGCAGATCGACCCGAGCCGGTACCCGTTTGTGCACGCGGCGGCGACTCAGTTGGGCGAACACGACGATCGCGAGCAGTTCCTCGTCGGGGTAGACATCTTTCTCGCCGGTATCGCAGCCCTGCGCTAGAAGCCCCCGACACCCACTGCCCCCGCGACGCCGTCCTGCCGGTGCACATCCGTACGCCGCGGCGCGATGCCAGCCTCGGCCGACCTTCCGCGGATGCCCCTCTCACTTCCTCACCCGATCGCCGCCCCCTGTCGGCAAACGATGGCACCCTCAAGTGATCAACGCACCACCCACGGATGTACCGCACCACGTCACCCCGGCTGTCTCACCATCCACAGGAAACGCCCAGCTCAGCAGCCTAAATGGAATATTGACACCCTTCGCGGCCTTCGTGAGGCGCCGCTCCAGTTCCACCACGATGCCGCCGTCGCCGGCCTCGATGATGTCCTGGATGTGCAGGCCGGCCTGCATGAGGCTTTGAGGACACGGCCCGGCGTCGGCACATGAGAGCCCACCAGCAGCCGACAGCCCTGCATGACCTCGACGTAGGCAGACTCCTGCACGAGCGTCCTCGGCGGCGTTATCAATGAGCATCGGTACGGTGCCTGATCAGCAGCGATGGCTTTTCGAGCGTGACAGGCGCGTCCTCGCGAACGGCACCTTCGAAGCCTGACCGGGAACCGCGACACGGGACGTGAGCTTCCGGCGCAGCGCTGCGAACGAGTGGACCACCGACGACGCGCTGATCGTCTCGTTGGCCTTCCGGCACCTCGGCACCACGCTGGGCCTCTACGGAGCCACCGCCGCCACCAAACCCACCGTCACCGGTTCCCGAGGCGGCAACAACCGCAGCCGGTTACTACTTCTCCCAGCACATCTTGTGTGACCCGATCCAAACCTTGTGGTTCTTGCCGTTGATGGGGATCGTCTCGTGGTGAGCCCCGATGGTCACGCAGTGTTTGTATCCCGGGCTCGGGCTGGGGCTGGGCGTGTCATCACTGGCTGCCGCATGGGAGTGTGTCACCGATGCGGAGGGCGTCGCGAAGGCGGTACCCGTCGAGGCCACGGCCGCTCCGCCAGCCAGCATGGTTACGGCGGCACCAGTGGCCAGCGCTCGCGCTATCGGGTTCCGCATACCTGTCACCTTCTTTGGGTCGACTCGCGAACCTCTACACCCATCCTTCGCTTCCTCCATCCCCGGTGCATCTCGATCACCGGGTGTTCACGCCCCGGCGAGACTGGCATCAGCTACCTGCGCATTTGCCTGCCCCGCCTCGCCTGGCTGGGGCGTTCTTCATACCCAGGAGTTCCCGTATGGCTACACCCCTGTCCGCTGCCGAGTTCCTCGCCGCGCTCAAAGCCGAGGGCGTGCGGGTCGTCGAAGTAGGCGGCTGGCGGCACCAAAACCGCAACGCGAAGGGCACCTGGGGCCCGGTGAACGGCGTGATGATCCACCACACCGTCAGCTCCGGCACGAAGGCGGGCGTCGACACCTACCCACCCCGCTGTGCTGGCCGACCGCCGAAACCAGAGGCCCTACGACATGACGCCGCCGCCCTGTCCGCCATGGCGGACAACCCACCTTCGAGGACCCGATCGATGCCGACGCGGCGATGGGTGGCCTGGTTGCCGCCCGCGCCTGGGACGTCCCGGCAGCGGGCGGCCCGGTGCTCAGGCAGTGGCCGGCCATCGCTATGGAATCGGCCGTGTACGTTGCCGAGGCCGCGTTCAACGTGCCATCGGGCGGCTGCTTCCGAGTCATCTGGTATACGAGCGAAACGAACACCCGGACAGGGATCCAGCAGACTGTGAGTACCTCGGACACGGCAACAAGCACATTCCGAGGGCCAGATCACACGCCACCTGACCGCGGTCGGCGGCCTGCCCGCCGCCGGTCACGCGTGGGTGGAGGACGCCACACGCGCCGCCTGGACCCTGGTCACCAGGTACAGCGTTCCGCGCTGGCGTGGCGTCCGCTCGACCCCCGGCAGGGCATGGATCGAAGAACGAAACATCGCGGTCGCCAACCAAGAAGCTGTGCGAGAACCCCCGTGACCAGGGCCGGGGCGGCGCGGATGCCATCGAAAGCAAGGACGCTGCCTAAGCCTCATGGCGCGAGCCCAAACGCGCTGGTCAAATATTGCTGGTCTTCGGGGCGGCGCTCAAGAGAGTGCCAGGGCAAGGAGAATGTTCGGCCTCGTGCCAGCAGCCAGCGGTGACAGCAGGGTCCCTCCAACGTCTTGGCCGTCTCTGCTGCGGAACGACAGAATGACTCAACGTGTGCCGACAGTTGGGTGAAAAGCATGCTCACAGGGCCAGAAGCAACCATCATCACTCGCGCAGGCGGCGCGGTCGTGCGAGGTGTAAAGCAGCAGGCAACCACATCGCCGGAATGGCCCTCGCTCCACGCCAGCCTGATGGAGTTACATGCGATCCTCGACCAATGGTGCACCGCCGCCGGACATACCACGCGCTTGATTGAGATGAAGCTCGATGACGAGATCGGGCAGGCAAGACAAACTCGTTTCAGGGGGCGGTACGACTTCGGTAACTCTGTGAACATGATCGCTTCCCAATGCAACAGCTTCGTGATGGCGGGCGAGGTTCACGCGGTGCAGATCAAAGGAAGCATCGTCAATCAGCTGACACCGAAGGTGTCCCTGGTCAAGAGGCTGACCCCCGAGCAGCGGCGCAGAGCCGCAAGGCGCACACTGCGCAACATGATGCGTGTCTACTGCCCAGACCTGTTGTCCAAGTTCGAGGACGCGACAGATCGGCGGGTTGCCTGGGTCGTGGCCAACGAATCAGCGTTGATGGAAGCTCTGGCCGCTGGGTCGGCTGACCGAGATTCTCTTCTGGCCTGGGCAGAGGAGGCCCGTAGGACGACAGAGGGGCTGCTCACTGTCCTGGGTGAACTCGCCACCCTGATTACAGAGAAATACCCGATGGGGCAGCAGGGGCACATGGGCTATCAGTAGTCCCGACACTGTGCCGTTCGGAAACTCGTCGTTCCCGGTCAGGCGGCGTATCTGTACTCGTTGATCACGCCGCCGAGTATTCGGGTGCGCAGAACCCGGTGAGTGGACGGGCCGACCATGGGCGTCGGGTGCTCCTGGAGGAGGGGAGGGAGCTGCCCGCGAGCCTGGTGGGGGCGATGACCGTTGGAAACGCAGCGAGTCCGCCCGAACACCCGACTCGACGGCGAGGTTTCTTGCCTGCTGTACCGTCCAGGGTCCGGTGGGATGGGCGGTCACTCCCGCGATGTGCAGTCGGCGTGTGCCGTGTTCGAGGAACACCAGCGCGTACATCCGGCGCAGATCGACCAGGTCGATGTGGACGAAGTCGCAGGCGATGATGGCTTGGGCTTGCGCGGTCAGGGAATGGCGCCATGTCGGACGGCTGCGGCGTGGGGCTGGAACGATGCCCGCCGCGGTGAGAATCTCCCAGATCGTCGTCGAGCCGACCGGGTGTCCGAGCCGGACCAGCTCGCCCTGAATTCTTCGACAGCCCCAACGCGGATTCTCCCTGGCGAGCCGCAGCACCAGAGCCTTCACCGCACCCGCCGTCGAAGGTCTCCCGGGCCTGCGGCGATGCTTGTGGTAGTCCCACTTCCGGGCGATCAGCCTGCGGTGCCACGCCAACAGCGTCGCGGGCGTCACCGGGAACACCTGCGCCCACCGGCGCCGGGGGACCAGCGAGGACAGCGCTGCGAACCACAGCCGGTCCGCATGCTCGTAGCGAACCGGCCTCGTGAGCTGCCTGCGCAGCACCGCGTTCTCGTGCCGGAGCACGGGCAATTCCGTGTTCTTGGCTGTGTCCCGGCGTAGCAGCACCGCCGGGACCGTGAGCAGCTTCCGAGTCATCTGGTATACGAGCGAAACGATCACCCGGACAGGGTTCCAGCAGAGTGATGGCGCGCCAGACCACCCGCGAGCAGGAGGGATGAGTTTCCGAACGGCACAGGTGGCGGCGAGGTGGCGCAGGTCGTGGACGGTGGTGCGTGGTACTGCTGCTTTTCGGCTGAGCAGGTGGAAGCGGTTGAGGAGTCCATGACCGAGCCTCTTCCCGCCGGTCGGCATGAGCTGCGTGTCACCGCGACGACGCAGTCGGTGCTGAACGGAGTGACGGTGTACGAGGCAGCTCGCCGGCCCGGTGAGGCGGCCCAAGGAGAATGTTGAGCCATGACCGGCTCCGGACACGGCCGGACCCGGTCATGGCAACGCTCTGCGGGTGCTTCCAGGTGAGGTCATGCTGAACCGCTCAGTGAGGCGCCGCTCCGCCAGACCCACGATCGAAGCCAGGTGCCGCGACCAGGGCGCCCCCACAGCGCTCCCAGTCTCGGCACCAGTCTGTGACGCCTGAGCAGTCGGCTCAGATGGAGAAGCGCTCCTTCGCCAGGAGGGGGCGCACCCGTGAGGCGAAGCCGCCGGTGCGGAAGGGGCGTTGCAGCAGTCCGGGGCACAGTTGCTGGGCGAGGGCGGCGGCGATCATGCCCTGGTCGAGGGCCAGGACGAAGTCGCTGACCCGCCCGGTCGTCACGTTCACGGAGTCCCGGAAGCCGTACGTGTTGTCGTACGCGCCGAAGTCCGCATCGAGCGCCTTGAGGTTCGCGATGGCCTCCGTACGGGCGTACGGCAGCGCGAGAAAGGAGGCGTGCGGGGTGACGACGCCAAGGGAGTTGTAGCCGTCTTCCTGCATGCCGATGGCGTCGACGCCGTATTCGCGGTAGCCGCCCTCGGGGATACTGGCAGGGGAGAAGCCCCAGTATCCGTATTTCGCTTCCTGCATGCCGTGCTCGATCTGGCTGCGGACGTAGCGGGTGTGCGTGACGCCCCACGAGGGCGAAGACCATTCGGGCTCCGGCACGAACAGCGGCACCATCAGCGCCTCGAACATCGACCCGCCCCAGGTGGGCACCAGCTTGCGGCCACGGTAGGTGTAGTGGCCCTGCCAGACACGGACACCGTCGATGGTGGTGTATGAGCCCTCGGGCTCCTGCTCCTGCCCCATGCCGGGCAGCAGCGTACGGAACATATGCCAGTAGTGCTCGGAGGGCAGGCTGCCGTCGGCGATGCCGAGGTAACTGGCCATCCGAGGCTCGGTGTTGAGGGCGCCGTAGTGGTGCCCGGTCGGCTCGCCCTTGCCCGGCTTGTCCGGCCAGAAGCCGCCGCGGAGCTGGCCGGGGCCCGCGACCGGGTCGGCCGGGTCGTAGGGCGTGTAGTAGTACGACCAGTCGGCGTCGGCGAGCAGCTTCGCGATGCGCGGGCGCAGGGCGGGGGAGGCGTCGGCGGCGATGCGCAGGCCGGTGAGGAGCCAGGCGTTGTCGACGGAGGAGAGGAACGGGCGCACGGTGTCGCCGCTCTCGGGCCAGGCCGTCAGGAGCGAACCGTTGTGCGCGTCGTACCAGTTGAACCAGAATCCGTGCGCCCGCTCCAGCTTCTCCACCGCGGCCACGGTCTTGGCGAGCCGGTGTTCCATCGTCTCCCGGGTGATCACACCGAGCCCGCCGGCGGCGACGGTCGACCAGAGCCCGCAGCCGATGTTCGTCGGCGAGGTCTGCACGGACGGCACCGGGGTACCGGACCCGCTGACGTCGACTTTGTCGGTGACGAGGCCGAAATCGGTGGTCATCGCCTCGATCGAGCGGTACGTCGAGCGGAACCAGGTGCGCAGTAGCGATGTTTCGGAGACGGCCGGAGCCGCGCTCGCGACCGGAACCGAGCCAAGTGCGAGGGCGGCGCCGCCGGTGCCGGCAGCCGTGAGGAATGTACGGCGGTCCATGAAGGTCCTTCTTCCGAAAGGGCGGGTGGGGAAGGGAATTTCGTGGTGCCCGTGGGGGGGAAAGGGCGGGGCCGACGCCTGTCAGGGGGTGTCGGCCCCGCCCAGTGCGGGCCTGCCGGTCATGGTTCGCAGGCCCTGGGGACCGGGACGGCGGGGCGGGAGTCCCGGTCCCGTACGTCACGGATCGGCACACCGGGTGGGGAGCCGGCTCCGGACGGGTCTCTTCTGCCGAGGGCTCAGAGGCGCGGCAGGGCCTTCTCCCGGCCCAGGCCCCCGAGCCAGTGGGCGGCAGGCTTGGGCGTGCGCGCGAAGGTCTCGTGGTCCCAGCCGATGAGCCCGAACGTTGCCTTGTAGGTGCCCCACTCGTAGTTGTCGAGCGCGCTCCAGGCGAGGTAGCCGCGAACGTCGATGCCGTCCTCGATGCAGGCGGCGACCGCGTCGAGCGCGCCCGCATAGTAGTCGATACGGCGCTGCTCGTCCCCGGTGGCGATGCCGTTCTCGGTGACGATCAACGGCGTGCCGGGACCGATGAGTTCGGCTGTGTGCCGGATCGCGTGGCCGACGGCGGTGGGGTAGTACTCCCACGACGTCAGGGTGCGCTCGGCATCGGCCGGGGCCGGGATCGGGCCGTCCGCGCCGATCTTGGTCCGGGTGTAGGACTGCACGCCGATCCAGTCGTCGCCGCGCGCCACCTCGATGAAGATGTCCTCGCGGGGGTGGCGGTAGGCGGCGGTGACGTCCTCGGCGCCGGGCTCGGCCTGGTACACCTGGTTGGCGATCGTCCAGCCCACCTGGATGTCGGAGTTGATGGCGCGGACCACCTTCACCGCGGCGCGATGCGCGGCGATGACCGCATGCGTCGTCGCCGCGTCGGGGAAGGGCAGACCAGCGGGCGGGAAGCCCTGGTCGCCGCGCTTGGCGAGACCGGCCATCACGGCGATCATGTTCGGCTCGTTGATGGTGCACACATGGCTGACGCCTTCGGCGATGATCGGCGCGCACTGCTCGACGTACCGCGCGAAGAGTGCGACGGCGCCCTCGGCGGTGAAGCCGCCGAGGTCCTCGAACCACTGCGGGATCGTGAAGTGGTGCAGCGTGATCATCGGGCGCAGGCCGCGGGCGAGCGCGCCCTCGACCATGCGGCGGTAGTGGGCGATCTCGGCGCGCGAGAAGTGGCCGCGGGCCGGCTCGATGCGGGCCCACTCGACGCTGAACCGGTAGTCCGTGAAGCCGAGTTCGGCGAGCAGGTCCATGTCCTGCTCCCAGCGGTGATAGCTGTCGCAGGCGTCCAGGCTCGGCTCCTGGATGCTGGCCGCCGGGTCGTGCTCCTTGCGCCACCAGTCGCTGTTGACGTTGTTGCCCTCGATCTGGTGGGCGGCGGTGGAGGCGCCCCACAGGAAGCCGTCGGGGAAGGGCGTGCGGGCAGGGGTGAGCGTCATGGTGGTGATGCCTGTCCTTCTAGGTGCGTGGGGGAGGCGAGGCCCTGAGGGAGGGCTACTTCATGCCGGCGGTGGCGACGCCCTGGGTGAAGTGGCGCTGCAGGACAGCGAAGACGATGAGCACGGGAAGGACGACGAGGAGCGAGCCCGCCATCAGCATTCCGTTGCCGCCGCCGACCGTGCGGTTGGGATCGTTCGCGAAGGTCGCGAGGGCCACTGGGAGGGTGTACTTGTTCGGGTCGTTGGTCGAGATGAGCGGCCAGATGAAGTTGTTCCACGACCCGAGGAACGTGAAGATCGTCAGCGTCGCGAGGGCCGGCTTGACCAGCGGAAGCACGATCCGCCAGAAGATGTACCACTCACCGGCGCCGTCCATCCGGGCTGCTTCGAGCAGCTCATCCGGGATGGCCTGCATGAACTGCCGCATCAGGAAGACACCGAAGGCGCCCGCCGCGAAGGGCAGCACCAGGCCGGCGTAGGTGTCCAGCAGGTTCAGCTGGCTGATCAGCACGAACAGCGGCAGGACCATGAGGTTGGCCGGCACCATCAGGGCGGCGAGCACGATCCCGAAGACCTTCGAGCGGCCGGTGAAGTTCAGCTTGGCCAGCGCGTAGCCGAGCATCGAGCAGAACAGCAGGTTGCACACGGTCACGAGCCCGGCGACGATCACCGAGTTCATGAAGTACCGCGACATGTCCAGCTGGTCGAGCAGGTCCTGGAAGTTCCGCAGCGTCCACTCTGACGGGATCCAGACCGGTGGGCTGGCAGTGAGGTCCTTCTTGGTCTTGAAGGCGCTCAGCGCCATCCACAGGAAGGGCATGGCCATCACCAGCAGGCCGAGCGAGGCGACGACGTACAGAACCGGCTTGCTGACGCGGCCTTGACGGCGGCGAGGGGAGCCCGGGGCGGTGGTGGGCGCGGCGCTCATTTCGTGTTGTCCTTCATCAGTCGCAGCTGCAGCACCGTGATGCCCATGATCACCACGAAGAGGACGTACGCCATCGCGCTCGCGTAGCCCATGTTGAAGAAGCTGAATCCCTGCTTGTACATGTCGAGCGACACGGTCAGTGTGGAGTCGGAGGGGCCACCCTGCGTCATCACGAACGGCTCCTCGAAGACGTTGAGGTAGCCGATCGTGGTGATGACCGTGGTATACAGGAGCGTCGGGCGCAGCAGCGGCACCGTGATGCGGCGCAGCTCCTGCCAGGCGCTCGCCCCGTCGAGCCGGGCGGCCTCGCGGACCTCGGTCGGGATGGCCTGCAGACCGGCGATCATGAGGACCATCACGGTGCCGAGATTGCGCCACACCGCCATGATGATCAGGGACGGCATGGCCCAGGTCTCCGAGCCGAGGAAGTCCGGTGCGGTGAAACCGAGTTCGTCACCGAGTCCGGCGATCAGCCCGTCCGATGGGTCGAGCACGAACCGCCACACGATCGCCACGGCGACGATGGTGGTGACCACGGGGGCGTAGAAGCCGACGCGGAAGAACGTGCGGGCTCGGCCGATCCCGTTGTTGAGCAGTATCGCGACCAGCAGCCCGAGCCCGATGGTCAGCGGCACCCCGACGACCACGAAGTACGCGGTGTTGAACAACGCCTTCATGAACTGGTCGTCGCTGAACAGCTTGGTGTAGTTGTCCAGGCCGACGAAATTCGCCTCCAGCGGGCGCCGGACGTTGCGCTGCCCGAAGTCGGTGAAGCTCATCAGAAGTGTCGCCATGATCGGGAAGAGCATGAAGACGCCGAACAGCGCGAGGAACGGGGTGGAGAACAGCCAGCCGGCCAGGTTCTGCTTCCCCATCGAGCGTTTTCTGCGTCGGCCCGCCTTGCCGCCCGGGCCGTCTGCGGGCTCGCCGTCCCGGGCCTTCATGGCCCCGGAGTTCGTGGGGGTGGGTGTCGTGGTGGACATGGTGCGCCCTTCGGACTTCTGGCGTGGGGGAAGGGTTACTTCTGGACGAGGCCTTCGATCTCGCTGTTGGCGGCGTCGAGCGCGCTCTTCGCCGATGCCTTCCCCTGGGCGACCTTCTCGATCGCGGAGTCGATCTTCGAGGTGATCTCGGTCCACTTCGGCTGGGCCGGGGAGACCTTCGCCGACTCCATCTGGGTCTTCCAGACCTTCATGTTCGGGTCGGTGGCGAGCTCGCCCGACCTCCAGGCGTTCACGTTGGCCGGCAGGTCCTTGGTGCGCTGGTACCAGTCGGCCTGGCCCTTGGCGTCGGTCAGGTACTTGATGAACTCCTTGGCGGCGGCCTTGTGCTCGCTGTCCGCGGAGATCGTCAGGGCGGAGCCGCCCGCCATGGAGGCGGAAGTCTCGTCGGTGGGCACGTTCGCGACCGCCCACTTGCCCTTCAGGTCCGGGTAGTTCTCATCGATCAGGCCCATGACCCAGGGACCGCCGAAGAACATCGGCACGGAGCCGTTGTTGAAGTCCTTCGTCACGTCGTAGCCGGGGCGGACCGACTTCTCGGCGAGGCCCTTCTTGAAGTAACTTCCGTAGTTCTCCAGGGCCTTGACGGCCTCCGCGCTGTTGGCGACGGCCTTGCCGTCCTGGGTGACGATCTCGCCGCCCGCGGAGTAGAGGAACTGGTAGAAGCTCTGGACCGTGTCGAGGCCGCCGGGCTGGATCGAGAGGCCGTACTTCGTTCCGGCCTTCTTCTGGTACTTCTCCGCAGCCTGCTGCAGCTCAGCCATGGTGGCCGGGGCCTTGGAGATGCCCGCCTTCTCGGCGAGGTCGGTGCGGTAGAAGAGCACGCGGGTGTCGACGTACCAGGGCACGCCGTACGTCTTGCCGTCGTACTGGCCCTGCTTCCAGCCCGCCGGGAAGTAGTCCTTCTCCTGGAAGGTCTTGGTGTCGACCGGCTCGAGGACGCCCATGTCGGCGAACTCGGTCATGTAGCTGCCGCCCATCTGCATCACGTCGGGCAGCTTGTTGGCAGCAGCGGCGGAGACCAGCTTCTGGTGGGCGACGTCCCAGCCGATCGGGGTCACCTTGACCGTGATGTTCGGGTTGGCCTTCTCGTAGACCTTGGCGACGTCGGTGAGCTTCTCGCCCTCGGTGCCCATGGCCCACACGGTCAGCGTCTGCTTCGCGTCGGCCTTGACCTGGTCGCCGCCAGAGCCGCCGCAGGCGGTCAGGGTCAGTGCGGACGCCAGGGTGATGGCGATCGCGGCGGTGGTGGATCGGCGGTTCATGGACGGCTCCTCCTCGGGCGGGCCCGTGGCATGTATGCGCTGCCTGTAAGCGCATACATAACTCTGTGGTCACCCTCCTGATGTGGCAAGAGGGGGCTTGGTCACACTCTCGTAACGGGAGTGACATCAGACTGTGAATGTGTCGTGTGTGCGGCATGGGCGCACGTCGACCCTAGACGAGACACTCCACTCCACCGGACCCCGCGTGTGCCCAGGCGAATCGCTCGCGACGGCCGTACCTCCTGACCTAAGGTCGCGGGCATGACAGCCGGCACGGATGGCGCCCGTTCCGCCCGCACCTTCGCACACGACTTTCCTTCCGACCCCTCCTACAGCTGTGGCCTGGGCGAACTGTTGCGCATCCCCGCGCCCGAGGGCCCCGCCGACTTCGACGCGTTCTGGCTGGGCCGGTACGAGGAGGCCCGTGCGGTGGCGCCGCAACCCGAGGTCGGGCGGCTCGTCGAGGAGCGGGACGGGGTGCGGATCCACGAGGTGTCGTACCACTGCCGCTGCCGAGGTCGGCGGCGATCCTGCCGTGCGTGCGGGGCATGGCGGGTCGCAGCATGACGCCCTCCGTGCCATGCGTCTCCGCCGAGCACGTATTGCACGGGATCGCCTCGCGGGAGACGTACGTCATCGGGGAGTGTGTCGCCGACCTGTGGTGCGCGGCGTCGGCGCTGCTGGAACTCGTCCCGGTGCTGGGCGACCCGGAGCCGCGGTTCGGGTACTGCGGGGTGAGCTTCGGTGGCGGACTCGGTGCCCTGGCGCTGCCCTGGGGCGACCGATTCGCGATCGGGCAACTGACGGTGCCGACGTTCGGAAACCATCCGTTGCGCCTGACCCTGGGCTGCGTCGGCAGCGGAGCGGCGGTGCGCCGACACCATGCGGACCACCCTGAAGTCGTCGATGTGTCTGCTTCGACGCGGTGACGGCGGCGGGCCGGCTCCGTAAACCGGTAACTGGTGGCCGCAGCGCTGTTTGACCCGTCGGTGCCACCACCGGGCCAGTTCGCCGTGTACAACGCGCCGACCGGGGCGGGCGAGCTGCACGTGCTGGAAGCCGGGCACTTCGAGTACGGGGGGACGCAGGCGGAGCAGACCGAGCTGGATGCGGTTACTGCTGCGTTCTTCGCCCGCATGCTCGAGTGACGTGCGGAAGCCGGTAGTGGGCGGCTCAGCATGGACGGGCGGCTCCCCACCACCTGTTCCACGAGCCGTCCGCGGCCCGGGAACCTCAGCCGTGCCCGGGTGTTACGCGGCGTGAAGGGGGCCGTGCCGACGGTGCATGTGTCGTCAACGAGCCCGCTGCCGCCTTCAGCGATGACGCCGACTCCCGGCCCCGGAACGTCGCCGCGTCGTGCCCCGGTGGTCGGCGGCTATTTCCCGTGGCCTGTGCACCCGCAACTGCTCCGGCGAGTGACGGACACCGGCAGCACCATCGATACCGGCTTCCTGTCCTGGCGCCCGGTCAGGCGGCGTACGAGGAGCTCCACTGCTTCCTCGCCCATCTGTCGCATCGGTTGGCGCACCGTGGTGAGCGCGGGGCGCACCAGGCGGCTGAGCGCGATGCCGTCGAAGCCGGTGACCGCGATGTCCTCCGGTACCCGCGCGCCTCGGTGTTCCAGAGTGTGCAGGGCGCCCACTGCCATCTGGTCGTTGGCGAACAGCAGCGCCTCCGGCCGCTCGCCCGGCCGGTCGAGGAGGGCATCGGCGGCGCGGGCACCCTCGGCCTGCGTCATCATGCCGACGCGCAGATCGGGTTCTTCGGGCACGAAGACTCCGGCAGCGCGGCAGGCTTCGACGTACCCGCGGAAACGGGCCTCCACGTCCGGCGACTCCTCCGCGGACCCGACGTAGGCGAGGCGGCGCAGCCCGTGGTCCTCGATGAGGTGGCGGGTGAGTTCCCGTTGGCCGTCGGCGTTGGCGACCTCGATGTGGTCCAGGTGGTCGAGGTCGTCGGACTCGCGGGGCCCGGCCAGCATGACCACTGGCTGCCGCTGCGAGATGACCTCCAGGTCCTCCGTCGGGACGGTGCGGGCCAGTACCGCGAACCCGTCGACGTGGCCCGCCACCTTCGCCACCTGGCTCTCCGGGCCACCGTTGAGCGAGGCGGCGATCAGCAGCGCGTACCCGTGGCGGCGTGCGGCGCGCTCCATGCCCCGGATGATCTGGTCGGAGTAGAGCATCGCGGCGTCGTCGGCCTCGTCGCCTGCGCTGTTCTTGGCCTCTGACTCGGCGTCCGGGTCGGAGTAGTCAGGGAAGCACAGGCCGAGTACTCCGGTGGAGCGGCTGGCGAGACCGCGAGCGTTTCCACTGGGCACGTAGCCGAGCTCGCGGGCGGCCGTGAGGACCCGCTCGCGAGTCTGGGCGCGGACCGTGTCGGGGGTGCGGTAGACCCGGGACACGGTAGCGATGGAGACGCCGGAGCGTTCGGCGACGTCGTACACAGTGGGAGCTGTGCTCACTGAGAAGCCCTCCGAGTCCGTTGCAGGCCCGCAGAGCCTGAAAGAGTATGAAAGCGCATTCACTCTAGGTCGGGGCGCGGCACGGGGGCAAGGTCGGCCCAGGTCGTGGGTTTGCAGAGGTGTCATTTGCGCCGACCGGGAAGCTTCACGGTTCCGGCTCGATACTGTGCTGCCGGGCCCGGTGGGTACGGTTGGTGGCATGGGTGACGTCCGTGGGCTGGACGCACGCGCACTGAAGATCACCGAGTCGATCGTGAGCCAGGTCGACGCGGGCCAGAATCACGGCTTCGCTGAGGTCCGGGCGAAACCACCGATCGCGGTGTGTGGGCGGACCGGGCAGGATCCGGCGGCTGTGTTCGCTGCATCGGCCGCATCGTACGCCGCGGCGTACGCGGAACCGGATGTGCTGTCGCGATCGCTGTGGCTGCCGGAGGCTCGTCGCGGCCAGATGTTTCCCGTGCCGATGGCGATCGGCCTCCATCTGCTGGGCTACGTGGTCCGTGGCTGGGACGTGGCCGCGTGAGCTGTTGCGCCACGCCGGTCGGTGCGGCCGCGGAGCATACGCATCGAGTCCCTGCTCCGTCGGTGTCCCCACCTCGGATTCTCCCGGGCCAGCCGCATAACGAGCGTCCTGATCGCTACCGGGGTGGGTGGTCGTCCCGTGCGTCGGCGCGCGGTGTAGTCCCACTTCGCGGTGATGAATCTGCGGTGTCAGGCAAGCAGGGTGCCGGGGGTGGCAGGGAAGGTCTCGTGCCAGTGGCGCCGGGGTGTCAGTCCGGACAGGGCGGCGAGCCAGAACCGGTCGC
The DNA here is from genome assembly GCF_040302705.1 of Streptomyces sp. NPDC097640. Classification (NCBI taxonomy): domain Bacteria; kingdom Bacillati; phylum Actinomycetota; class Actinomycetes; order Kitasatosporales; family Streptomycetaceae; genus Streptomyces; species Streptomyces sp. NPDC097640. The sequence continues at coordinate 118,402 of NZ_JBEOSB010000024.1, read as the reverse complement.
CGGGCTCATAGCGGACCGGTCCGGTCAACTGAAGGTTGAGTGCGGCCGCGGTCAGGACTTGGGCCAATGAGGTCTTGGCAAGGCCACGGTAGGGGCCACAACCTCATGCGTGACGCACCCAAGGACCTGGTCAAAATCCTACTGGGGGCCGCTGAACCCATCGGTCACCAGGATGGCGCGTCAGCAACGCCAGCAGGTCCGCCTCAGCCGCTGACCGCACAGTGATCTTCATGCGCTGAGCCTGGAACGGGCACAGCCGCACACGTCGCAGCAGTTGCTCGCCAAGCGAAAGCAACTGCGGGTTCGCCCCGCCCGGACCTCGACTCCGCCTGCGGCTGGAAGTACTCCGACATCAGGCGGCCGTGTGGTCGGCGGGCTCGATCCCGCGGTAGGGCCACAGGTCCGATCCGCGGATGCAGGTCGCGGTCAGCTTCACGATCGCGTCGGTGGGCTCGATGATCTCCGGATCCTCGCGCTCCTCCACGCGGACATCGCCGAGGGCGTCGGCCAGGATGGGGGAGCCTGGCCGACGCCGGACTGTGGGGTGCGGGCTGCCGGCGGTGGCGGTCGCCTTCGCGGCGAAAGGCACCGTGGGGCTTCAGCCGAACGATCTTCCCCACAGGCAATAGGTGAGGCCCGGGGACACTGTCCACCGGCCGGCACCCGCGAATACTCCAACCAGCACCGATCCCCAGACATTCCCGCACCAGGAACCGACCAGCCCGAGGAGAAGGTGCCTGACTGTCGGCCTTCACGTGCCCGCAGGGCCCCTGCCGGACGGCCGCATTGACGACCTCTTCGAGCAGGATCACGACGGACCGGGCCCGCGTCCCGGTGGGGAGCGGACCCGGTGAGGGGTTGGGGTGGTGGCCAGTCGGCGAAGTTGGCGCCGACCTCCGGCGTGCCGGTGATGGAGACGCCCGATGAGCCCGGCGAGACGGAGCGGGCGCCGATTGTGGTGATCTGTGTGCCGCTGGAGGGCAGGTACGTCACCGCGCCGTCGCCGGAGATTTCCCAGGAGCTGACCAGCAGGTCGGGCTTGCCGTCACCGGTGACGTCGTCGAGCTTGGTGTCGGCGCCGAACCCGTCGTACTTCTCGTCGTCGCCGGGCACGCCCGCGGTGCTCTGCGCGAAGTACTGGGCGCCGGAGGTTGTGTTCAGGCCGCTCGTGGAGCCGTACAGGACGGTGACCGCGCCGGTGTCGGCGACGCCGTTCAGGTCCTCGCCCGCGGCGCTGATGACGATGTCCTGGTAGTGATCGCTGTTTCCGGCGCATCACACGAGACAGCGAGATATGACGCCGTTCTTGTGAGTGAGGCAGTCGGCGCGCCTGCTAATTGCCACCACCGACTCATTTCGTCCTCAGTTTGTGGTTTCCGGCTCGGTTCTGCGCGATGTTTCGTGTCTTCCTGGTTCTGCCCGACTCGGCGAGCAGGGTGAGTACCGCCGGCGACATCGAATGCTCGGCGAGGCGGCGCTGCATCCAGTCCGTGACCTTCGCCAACTCGGCTGGTGTCGGCGTATGGCCGTCCTTGATGGACAGGTGGAACAGCCAGTCGTGGATGCGGCGGCGGATGAACTCGCGGTACCCCTCTGCCTTGAGCTGGTCGATCTCTGGCAGTAGTTCGGCCGACCACTGCCGGAACTCGGCGGAACCGGTCACCTTCATCGCGATTTTGTCCACGAGGGCGATCACCGCCGTCTTGGACACGATGTCGATGGGGTCGCGCAGGATCGTGGCCACAACCGCGCGGTCTCGGTCGCGGCTCCGCGAGGAAGCGGTTACCGAGACGACGCGTTGGTAGGCGGACGATCGGATGTGCTCGTCCGCGACGGCATCGTCGACGTCCACGTCGACGATGCCGGCCCCCGCCAGCAACTCGGCCACATCGGAATGCAATGTCATCGCTTTATCCCTTGTATGCCGGGGCCCGGCCGCTGGTCCCGGTCGCGCTGGATCGGCGGAGCGCGGCCGCATGCTGCGCGGCGGCCGGGACCCGGTCGGTGTCGGGCGCGGCAATCGTCCGGGTTCAGGTCATGACCGCGGTGGTCCTGATGCCGAACAGGGTGAAAAGGCTGTCCCGGATGGTTTCCATGGCGGTGATGATGCCGGTGCACAGCGAGATGGCCCGCATCCTGGCGCCCGGTGCCAAAACGTCGGGCCGTGACCAGGCCGTGCCGCCGGGGCTCCTGGTGTCCCCGCAGCCCCGGGGCTTCCGCTCCGCTCATGACGGGCCGTGCCCGGCCCGTCCCTGCCGCGGGCCCGGCGGGCGCCAGTCGGCGATGCCGTCGAAGCCCCGCAGCAGCAGGCCGGGGCCCAGTCGGCTGACCGCGGTCAGCGCGGCGTTGCGCAGGGCGGCTGCGGGGGCGCTGGAGAGGGCCGGCATGCGGCTGCTGCGTGCCGAGCGGCGCACGATGTCCGTCGTGCGGGGCAGCCGGTCGCGGGTGTAGGCGGTCAGTGCGCCCGGCAGGTCGGCGGCCTTGGCGGCGGTCAGGTGGTGGGCGAGGACGACGGCGTCTTCGATGGCCTGGTTGCCGCCCTGTCCCAGGGTCGGGGTCATCGCATGGGCCGCGTCGCCGAGGAGGGCGGTGCGGCCCCGGTGGTAGGCGGGCAGCGGTTCGGTCTGGTGGCGGATGTCGTGGCGCAGGACATCGCCGGGTTCGACGGCCGCGAGGACATCGGGGATCGGCCGGTGCCAGTCGCCGAAGAGCCGGAGCAGTTCGGCCTTCTCGTCGTCGGGCGCGCGCCCGCCCTCCGGGGTGAAGGCCGCCGCGTAGGCGTAGATGCGGCCGTCCAGGAGCGGATGCGTGCCCCAGAACCGTCCCCGTCCCCAGGTCTCGTGCGGTGTGAAGGGCCGCTCGGGGGCGGGGGCGACGATGCGCCAGGTGGTGAATCCGGCGTAGCGGGGCCCGGGATGGCCGGGGAAGAGGACGCGGCGGGCCGCCGAGTGGATGCCGTCGGCGGCGACCACGAGCTCGGCCTCGAACTCCTCCTCTGCCACGGTCACGCGCGCGGGGCGGCCGACGGCGCCGGGGTCGGCCAGTTCGGCGGCGGCCCCGGTGCGTACGCGGTCCCCGGGCAGCCGGGAGGCGAGCAGGGCCACGAGGGTCGCGCGGTGGAGGAGGACGGTCGGGCCGCCGAACCGCCCGATCGCCGCCGCGCCGTCCATCCGGGCGAGCCGGCGGCCGCCGGGGGCGCGCAGTTCGCCGTCGCTCCGCCAGGCGGCCAGGGCGCGTATCTCGTCGCCGAGTTCGATCACATCGAGGGCACGCTGGGCGTTGGGGGCGAGCGAGATCCCGGCGCCGACGGGTTCCAGGGTGGCAGCGCGTTCCAGGACGGTGACGGCCCAGCCACTGCGGTGCAGGGCCGCGGCGGCGGTGAGTCCGCCGACTCCGGCGCCGATGACGACGGCACGGGGCTGCTTCATGATCCCTCCCGATACTACAGGTGTAGTAACGGTCAAGCTACTACACCTGTAGTTGGGGCGATAGGTTGAGGGACCATGACCGCTGATCAGACCCCCGCCGCCCTGGCCGGTGGATCCCGCGCCGAGCTCATCGCCGACACCGCCCTCGCGCTGCTGGCCGAGCGCGGCATGCGCGGCCTGACACACCGCGCGGTGGACGAGGCGGCCGGGCTGCCCCAGGGCTCGACCTCCAACCATGCCCGCACCCGCGCCGCCCTGCTCACGGCGGCCGTCCGACGGCTGGCCGAGCGGGAGGCGCGGGTACTCGCACCGGACGAGTTGCCGCACCCGGGCGGCAGCCCCCTCAACACCGCGGACGGCCAGGACGGCGACGCGCTCGACGCGGTGGCCGACGCCCTCGCCCTTGCCCTGCACCGCACACTGACCGGCCAGCGCGAACTGCTGATCGCCCGTTACGAACTGGCCCTGGAGGCGACTCGCCGACCCGAGCTGCGGGAGTTCTACGACACGGCCGGACGCGGCTTCCGGGAGCCGCTGGAGACACTGCTGACAGCCCTGGGATCCCCCGAACCGCCACGCCACGCCCAGTCACTCGCCGCTTGGTGCGAGGGGCTGATGTTCCTCTGCGCCGCCGGACCGGACCACGCCGCCGTGCCCAGCCGCGCGGAGCTGCGCAAGGGGTTCGCGGAGCTGCTCCGCGGCATCCTCGACACCAGCGCCTGACGACGTCAGCTCCCGGCGCGCCGGCATCCGCAGCAGGTCGGGAGCTGATCCTGCTGTCCTGGCCTCGCGCGTCCCCAAGGGACGCCGCTTCGCGGCGACCTCGGTGCGGATTCGCGGGAGACGGCGAAGCCGATCCCGGACGGGAGGAGCGACGACGGGTGAGGCGCCAACGCAAGCTCCGGCTGAAGGCCGCCCTTCTGGGGCGTTCGAGGGGCGGGCAGACCAGCAAGGTCCACCTGGCCGCCGACCGCAGATGCCGGCCGCTGGTGTTCGTCCTGACCGCGGGCCAGGCCGCCGACAGTCCGCAGTTCATCCCCCGCCTTCGACGCCCTGATGACCGATGCCGGCGTGAAGGTCGTCACCACCGGTATTCGACTACCGCGGATGAACTCGCTCATGGAGCGCTGGATAAAGACCTGCCGCACCGAACTCCTGGACCGGACCCTGATCTGAAACCGGAGCCACCTCCTGCACACCCTGCGCGAGTACGAGACCTTCTACAACGGACACCGCCCGCACAGGGCACTCGAACAAGCCGCCCCATGCCGCCCAGTCCCCGCACCCATCACCCAACAAGCCCAACTCACCCACCTGGAAGTCAGCCGACGAGACCGACTCGGCGGAGTCCTCCATCAGTACCAGCACGCCGCCTGAACTGCGCGGATGATTTATCGGCACCCGCAGTCCGGGAGTTGGGAGGCCATGCAGCGGCAGCTGCGTTCGACTTTCACACGCCACAGGCGTGCCGCTTCGTCGCCGTCGCCGGCGCTGGCATCGCCCTCGCCCCCACCCTGGCCCTGGAGGGCATCCGAGCCGGCGTCAGCGTCCTGCCGCTTCAACCCCCCGCTCCGGGCGTCGCATCCTCCTGGTCCGCATGAGCGACCATGTCCTCACCCCTGCCGCCGAGGCGTTCGCGGGCTTCCTGCGCGACAATTCCGCGGCTGCCTGATGCGTATCACCCGTCAGTAGCCCGGGTCCGCCGACCATGGCGGACCCGGGCTACTGCCGGGTGATCACCTCATCGCACCTCCTGTGCGTACGGCGCGACGGTGATCCGGTCGATCAGCGGTGCGTAGCGGGAACGGAGCAGCACCCCGGGGAAGGTGTCCGAGGCGTAGGTGGTGCCGTCGAAGTTCGGCAGTTCCTCGGAGCGGAAGGTGATGGTGTTCTGTCCCTTCTCGAGGTGGACCGGAACGGTCAGCTCCCAGAAGTTGTTCTGGTGGAAGCTGTGGGGGAAGGTCACGCGCTGCGCCTTGCCGCCGCCCACCGTGATGTCGGCGTGGCGGGCGAGTGGGTCCGGGTTGTAGTGGGTGGCTTCGGACTGCTCGGGGTTGGAGTAGCGGATGCGCAGCGCGTTCAGGCCGGCCCGGTCGGCATTCACGGTGAAGGTCGCTGTGTTGCCGTTGCCGGGGTCGCCGCCGATGCCGGTGATCGCCGTGCCGTCGGTCGCCAGAGAGAGCGGGGTGAGCGTGGCCGAGCCCGCGAGCTTGGCGTCCTGGGCCTCGTATGTGCGCGCCGTGAGCGTGCCTTCGGTGGGCGTGACCGTGAGGCGGTCGACGAGGGTGGCGGACGAGCCTCCGGTGAGTGTCACCTTGTTGATGCCGCCGGAGAGGGAGACCGCGACGCTGTGCTTGCCCCTGGACAGGCGCAGGACGTGGTGTCCGTTGACGGAGAGCCGGGCGTTCGCGCCACCGAGGGTGTCGACCTTGAGGGTGGCCTCGCGGTCGGCGGGGGAGTAGACCCAGAAGGTGGCGGTCCCGTTCTTCGGGAGCTGGATCGCGCCCGAGCCGGTGGCGGGGGTTCCGGCCCGCTTGGGCAGGTCGTAGACGGGCCGTGCGCCGCCGTCCGGCCAGGCCAGTTCGCCTTCGTACACCTGGGTGGCGGCGGAAGGATCGGGGAGGGAGAGGGCGAGGCGATCGACGATGGCGTCGCCCTTGGTGGCGCGCTTGCCGTCGACGCTCTTCGCAGCGAGTGTCAGGGTGTGCTTGCCCTTGGTGAGGTGGACCTTGGTGTCCGTGTGGTCCCACACCACCCACTTGTAGGCGAGCGGCAGGTGCAGTTCCCGTTCGCTGTCCGCCTTGCCGTCCACGCGCAGAAAGACGTTGGTGGGGCCCTGCTCCTTCACCTTGTCGAAGGTGTTCAGGGAGTTGGCGAAGACGCCCAGGTCGTAGGTGCCGTCCTCGGGCACGTCCACGGTGAAGTCGAGCGTGACGTCCGAGCCGGTGCGCAGACCGCCCACGTCGTAGCCGCCGGAGGTGTAGAACTTCGACACCTCGCGGGGGGAGCCCTCCGGGCCGTTCTTCGAGTAGCCGGACCCGGTGTGGGCGGCGTCCTCCGCCTCGTACGAAGCCTGCCAGCGCACGGGCGTGGACTGCGTGCCCTTCGCCTTCCCGGCCGGACTGAGGACGATCTCGTACGCCGAGGACTCCTTCAGCTTCGGCAGTTCGCCGTCGCCGAAGTCGACGACGACCCTGCCGTCGTCACCGACCTTCAGGTTCGTCTCCGTGAGCAGCTTCGGGCCGGAGCTGTCGCCCAACTGTCCGCTCCACTCGATCTCTCGCACCCAGGCGTGCACACGGTTCCCGAAGAGCTTCTTCGGGACATCGGCGAAGGTGATGTGGCCCTTGCCGGTGGACCCGCCGAAGAGCAGCCGGGCCTGCCGCTTCTTCTCGTCCACGGTGGCGACGCCCTGCATGGAGTAGTTCTCGCCCGGGAACGGCGGGGTGACCTTCACCGTGTGCCCGCTCATCGAGGCGTAGGAGTGCAGCAGCCACCACTGGCCGTTGGCGCGGTTCGACTGCACGGCGGAGTCGGAGAGGTTGCCGTCGATGTTCCAGTACGCGATGTTGGCGTCCACCTTGGACTCCTCGATCGCGGATACCCACTGGATCATCTGGCCGGGGACGGAGGTGTGGTAGTTGAAGGCGTACTCGTTGATGTTGATGGGGAGCTGGGTGCCCTCTTTGCCGGTGCCCTTGAACAGTTCCTTCTCCCACCCCCGGTACGTGGCGACGCTCTCGCGGACCGCCTCGGGGTGGCTCAGCTCATGCCAGGTGATGACGTCCGGGAGGGTGTCGGCGGCCAGGGTGTGGGTGAGGAAGCCCTTCACCTGGTTGTACAGGATGCTGGTGTTGGGACCGGCGATCCGGGCGCCGGGCATCTTGCGCTTGATGAGCTTGTAGACGTCGTCCCAGGCGGCGAAGTAGTCGTCCGGGTCGGTCAGCCAGCTGACCTTGTTGTAGCTCCACTGACCGGTGCCGAACATGTTGCCCTCGGGCTCGTTGAACGGCACGAAGACGATGTTGTCCTGGTACTGCTTCGGCAGGTTCAGGACCTGGTCGACCTGGACCGCGATCTTCTCCTTGTAGAGCGCCAGCTTCTCCTCGGGGGTGTCGCCCGGCCACTCGTACGGGAAACCGCGGTGGATGTCGGTCATGTAGATGTACACGTCACCGTCGGTGGAGTCGGCCAGCGGCCCCACCACCTCCAGCGCGTCGGCGCCGGGGTGCTGTGGGCCGTCCTGCGCCTTCGTGGAGACCGTGCGCAGGCCCATGCCCTCGATGAGGTTGTTGGTGGGGACGTCCGGTCCGTACACGCCGTAGAGGGTGCCGGAGGCGCCGCCGTGGAACGCGCCGGTGTCCGAGCCGAGGTCGACGGTGAGCTGCCCCTCTCGGACCACGGTGACGGTCGCCTCCACCGCGCGCCCGGCGGCCGTTCCCGCCACGGTGAAGGTGCCCGGCTGGGCGTACTTGTCGGGAGCCACGGCGTCCCAGGTGATCGGCGTGTCGCGGTCGTATCCGTCGGAGAAGGAGGAGCGGACTGCGGCGGGGAGGGACGGGGCGGTCCCGGTCGCCGTACGGACCTCGAACGACATCTGCGAGAGCTGCTGGAGGGTGGGCACCTCCCCGACCATGCCGGCCACCTGCTCGGGGCTGAGCGCCGAGTGCCATACGGTGAAGTCGTCGATCGCGCCCTTGAGCAGCGGATCCGGGTAGAAGGACTTGCCGATGTAGCCGGCGGCTGTGGCCGAGCTGTCCAACAGGTCCCTGGCCTTGACACCGGTCGCGGCTGAGGAGACCGCCACGCCGTCGAGGTAGGTGGTGAGCCGGCCGGCGGTGGTGTCGAGGGTGACGGTGACGGTCCGCCACTCGTCCGCGGGGAGCGGCGCGTAGCCGCGGATCTGAGTCTCCGCGCCCCCTCCGCCGGTGGTCACGGAGGTCTGCAGCAACCCGCTGTTGTTGGACGGGGTGGCGAAGAGGTACTTGGTGGTGTTGGTGCCCAGATCGAAGATCCGCTGCCACGACGACGCGTCTCCGCTCCACTTCACCCGGGCGGAGACCGTCAAGCTGTCCGCGTCGCCGACCACTTCGCGGGGCAGGCGGACGTACGCGCCGGTGGAGGTGGGCGCCCCGCCGGGGAGAGCGAGCGCCTTGCCGCCGCCCGTGCCGGCGACGGACCGGGCGGTGGAGCCGTTGACCAGGCTCGCCGTCAGGCCGTTGCCGGAGCTGTCGGTGATCTTGCCGGAGGACAGGTCGTCCTGGTCGAAGGTGTAGCGGGCGGTGGGCTGGGGCGTGTCGGCCGCCTGCGCGGGGACGGCTGGTGCGGCCAGCAGGCCCGCGCCGAGGGCCAGCGCCACGGCGGCCGGTGCCCGGCGCCGGGTGGATCTGTCAGCGGATGGCATGGATTGCGTCCTCAATCCTTGAGTTGGCGGTTCCGGTCGGCCGACCTCGGTCGGCTGCTCGTCCATGGGGCGGCCCGGCGGGAGAGTTTGAGGGTGGTGTTGGTGTCAGGCGAATCGGTTCGATTTCCTGCGCCACGGGAACCTCTCCGGCCGGCCGGGGCGGCAGCTCCTCTCCTCGGGGGTGTGCGGAGCGCGCCCAGGGTTGCCGGAAGGATCGCTTCGTCGAACCGGTTCGCGAAGCTAGCACCGGGAAACCCGACCAGCAATCCCTGCGACGCAAGTGCGATTCCCAGCCCTTGGATGGATCGAGAAAGTGATGTTCAGGGTGTTGACAGGCGTTCGGGCGGTTCCTAACGTCGCTTCACACGAACCGGTTCGACGGCCGGGGCGCCCCTCTCGTCCCGTACCGCATCCCCACAACCGGCGGGCGCTCCTCCTGTGAAGCGTCGAACTGGTTCGAGCAAGGAGTTGCCGTGAACATCGGTGAGATCGCGCGGCGGGCCGGTGTCTCGCGGAGCACCGTGTCCTACGCGCTGAGCGGCAAGCGCCCGGTGTCGGAGGACACGCGCCGGAAGATCCAGCAGGTCGTCGACGAGCTGGGCTATCGGCCAAGCGCCAGTGCCCGCGCCCTGGCCAACGGGCGGACCAGCACCCTCGGCCTGGTCTTCCCGCCGGCCGGGAACCACTACACGGGGATGCAGCTGGACTTCATCGGGAGCGTGGTGGAGGCCGCCGCGGCCTACGACTACGACGTGCTGCTGTCGCCGAGCGGCGTGGACAGTGACCGGTCGTTCCAGCGGCTGCTGGGGGAGCGGCGGGTCGACGGGGCGATCCTGATGGAGATCAGACTGGAGGACGACCGGGTGGACCATCTGGCCGCCCTGGACTTCCCCTCTGTCACCATCGGCCGCACCGCCCGTCCCGAGGGCGTTTGGTGGGTCGCCCTGGACCACACCGCGCTGGTGCAGGCGTGCGTCCACCACCTGGCCGATCTCGGCCACCGCCGGGTCGCCTTCGTCAACCGTCCCGAGCAGCTGCTGCGGGCCGGGTACGAGTCCGCGCACCGCGGCCTGGACGGTTTCACCAAGGCGGCCGCGGAGCGCGGGCTGACGGTCCGGACGTACTGCTGCGGGGACGACGCCGCCTCGGGCCAGAGCTGCGTACAGCGCATCCTGCACGACGATCCCGCCACCACGGCCCTCGTCACGCTGAACGAGGCCGCGCTGGGCGGTCTCTACCGGGGGCTCGCCCAGGCCGGCCGCCACGTACCGCGCGACTTCTCCGTCACCGGAGTGGTGGCCGGCCGCTGGGCGGAGACGGTGACCCCGCAGCTCACCGCGGCGGACGTACCGGCGGCCGAAATGGGGCGGCTCGCCGTCGAGCTGCTGGTGGAGCGGCTAGACCATCCCCACGCGCCGCCCCGGCACCATCTCCTCACGCCGCCCATCTCCCTGCGGGCCAGCACCGGGCCCTCGGGAACCACGCCCGCGGCGGACACCTGGCCCGACACGACCCCCTGACCGCACCCCACGCTCACCTCCTCACGCCCACCGGACGCTCGAACCGCTCAGCAGTTCTCGTTCGTCGTGCCCGGACCCTCCCCACCACCTCCAGCCCTCGGCACCGGCATGCCAAAAACAAAGGACCGGCCATGAACAGCTCCTCCAGACGGCGTCGCCTCACCGCCGCAGCCCTCACCGCCCTGGCCGTCGCGACCAGTGCCACCGCCTGCGGCTCGGGAGGCACCGGGGCGGAAGCGTCGGACAGCGGCACGTACACCATCTGGGACCCGTATCCCCAGTTCGACAAGGGCTCGGCATGGGTGAAGCTGCTGGACGAGTGCGGCACCAAGGCGGGTGTGAAGGTCAAGCGCACCGGCTTCGACACCAGCGACCTGGCGAACAAGGCACTGCTGGCCGCGCAACAGGGCAACTCCCCGGACGTCCTCATCGTCGACAACCCGGTGGTGTCGACCCTGGCCGAGGCGGGCGTACTCACCACCACCGACGACAACAAGCTCGACACCTCCCCAGTGGATCCCAACCTGCTCGCGGCCGGCCAGTCGGGCGGCAAGACCTACGGCACCCCCATCGGCGCCAACACCCTCGCCCTCTACTACAACAAGAAGGTCCTGAAGGAGGCCGGGGTCGACATCGCCTCGATCAAGGACTGGAAGTCGCTGACCGCGGCGCTGGAGAAGGTCAAGAAGGCAGGCAAGAAGGGCATCACGTTCTCGGCGATCGGCACCGAGGAAGGCAGCTTCCAGTTCCTGCCATGGTTCTGGGGCTCGGGCACGAAGCTGACCGAGCTCGACTCCGCCCAGGCCGTTTCCGCGCTGTCTCTGTGGAAGGACTGGCTGGCCAAGGGCTACGCCCCGAACTCGGTGCTCAACAACACCCAGACCACCAGCTGGCAGGAGTTCGCGACCGGCGACTACGCGTTCAGCGAGAACGGCACCTGGCAGCTCGCCAACGCCAAGAAGGCGGGCTTCGACTACGGCGTCCTGCCCATCCCCGGCATCGAGGGAGGCAAGGCGTCGGCCCCGACAGGCGGCGAGTTCGTCACCGTCCCGGTCCAGGACTCGACCGACCGCTACGCCACCACGCAGAAACTCGCGACCTGCCTGACCAGCACCCAGAACCTGTACGACACCGACACCACCCTCTCCTACGTCGCCCCCACCTCCGAGGTCCAGGACAAGCAGGTGGCGGCCAACCCCGGGCTCAAGCCGTGGGTTGACGCGGTCAAGGCCGCCCGGGGCCGCACCAGCGACGACCTGGGCACCAAGTACCCGAAGATTTCCGAGCAGCTGTGGAAGGCCGTGCAGTCCGCCCTGAGCGGCTCGAAGTCTCCGAAGGACGCACTGAGCGCCGCTCAGTCCGCCGTCAAGTGACGTACTCCAGGGCCTTTTGATGAGTCACACGACACAAGTGCCGCATCGCCGACCCGTGCCCGACCGCACGGCGGTCCCCACCGCACCGCCCCGGGCACGGCGCCGCCCCAGCTCCCAGCAGTGGGCCGCCTGGGCCTTTCTCACCCCGGTCACCCTCTACCTCGCCCTCTTCTACGCCTATCCGCTGTACCGCAACCTCGATCTGAGCCTGCGCAACTACACCGTGCGCTCCTTCGTCCAGGGCGACGCACCCTTCACCGGCCTGGCCAACTACCGCACCGTCTTCGACGACCCGACCTTCGCCCCCGCCCTGTTCCACACCGTGGTGTTCACCGCCGTGTGCCTGTTCTTCCAGTACGCCATCGGCCTGGCCCTCGCGGTCTTCTTCAACCAGCACTTCCGGCTCTCCGCCACCCTGCGCGCCCTGTTCCTGGTGCCCTGGCTGCTGCCGCTCATCGTGTCCGCCTCCACCTGGTCATGGATGCTCAACAGCGACTCCGGTGTCGTCAACGCCGCCCTGCACGCCGTCGGCATCGACCCGGTGAACTGGCTGACGTCACCCTCCTGGTCGCTGACCTCGGTGATCACCGCCAACATCTGGATCGGTGTCCCGTTCAACCTGGTCGTGCTCTACAGCGGCCTTCAGTCCATCCCCGCCGGCCTGTACGAGGCGGCCGCCCTCGACGGGGCGGGTGCCTGGCGCCGGTTCTGGAGTATCACCTTCCCGCTGCTGCGCCCCGTGTCCGCGATCACCCTGCTGCTGGGGCTGGTCTACACGCTCAAGGTCTTCGACATCATCTGGATCATGACCAAGGGCGGCCCGGCGGAATCATCCACGACCTTCGCCACCTGGTCCTACCAGCTCGGCTTCGGCAACCTGCTGCCCGCATTCGGCCCGGGCGCGGCCGTCGGCAACCTGCTCGTGATCGCCGCCCTGGTCTTCGGCCTGGTCTACGTCCGGGTGCAGAGAAAGCAGGCGCTGACATGATGCGAAGCTCCAAGCGCACCTGGGGAAAGACGACGATCGGCCTTCTGCTGACCGGGATCATGCTCTTCCCGGTCTACTGGATGCTGAACGTGTCCTTCACCCGCGACCAGGACATGCGAAAGAGCCCACCGGACCTGTTCCCCGTCCACGGCACGCTGGCCGGCTACCGCAGGGTCCTCGACGAGCAGTTGCCCTACCTCGGCACCAGCCTCGTCATCGGCCTGGGCACCGTCGTACTGACCGTGGCTCTGTCCGCGCCCGCCGGTTACGCGCTGGCCAAGCTGCGCCCGCGCGGCGGCGGGGTACTGAGCTTCCTTCTCCTGGCCGCCCAGATGATCCCAGGCATCATCATGGCGATGGGCTTCTACGCCATCTACCTCCAGCTCGGACTGCTCCAGTCCGTGCCCGGCCTGATCGTCGCCGACTCCACCCTGGCCGTCCCCTTCGCGGTCCTCATCTTCACCGCGTTCATGTCCGGCATCCCCGGCGAACTGCTCCAGGCCGCGAAGACCGACGGCGCCGGCCCCCTGCGCACCTTCTGGTCGATCGTCCTGCCGATGAGCCGCAACGCCGTCGTCACGGTGTCCCTGTTCGCCTTCCTGTGGTCCTGGTCCGACTTCGTCTTCGCCAGCACCCTCGCGGGCGGCGCCACACACAAGCCGATCACCCTCGGCATCTACCACTACATCGGCAACAACAACCAGGAGTGGAACGCCATCATGGCCACCGCCGTCGTGGCCTCGCTGCCCGCCGCGGTCATCCTCGTCCTCGCCCAGCGGTACGTCGCCGCCGGCGTGACCGCCGGCGCCGTCAAGGACTGACCTTCCCCGGCGATCCTTCCCCCGCCCGTGGGAAGCTCCCGCCGGGACGCCGCACACCATCGACCGGTACGCCGCCACAGCCGCCCGGTATGCCGCCGACCCGCCACCGTCGAAGAAACGAGTAACGCTCATGACCGCCGACCCGTCCGGCCCGGCCTTCTCCGTCCACGACATTCCGTTTAGCACCCACGGGTCCTGGTTCGGCATCTCGCCTGTGGTGGCCCAGAAGACCTACGCCGACGACCTCCACCTGGTTTCGCACCAGAACGGTATGCACGCAGTGGTGCGGTTCGTCCCCCTCGATGCCGGGACGGGTGCCCGGGCCACGACCCGCATCGAGGCGACACCGGGACTGCTCAGCTGGACCGGCGAAGGCGGGCGTATCGACCTCGCCTACGAGTCACCGGACACCATACGGCTGCGCGGTGAGGGGCTCGGCCTGCGTATCTGTGCCGCCGAGCAGACCCTGACACCCTTCACCGGCGCCTACTTCTTCCGTGACCCGGTGGACGGGGCGCACGTCTTCACCTCGTATGAGACCGGCCGCCGCTACCGGATCACCGCGCTGTCCGCCGGCGCGGTCGGTGCGTTCGGCGCCCAGGACCTGGGCAGCGCGGAGCGCGGTCTGGCCATCGCGGGGGAGAACGGCGGGGTCTGGGAGGCCGCTGTCGAGGAACTGGACAGCGCGCGCCGCCCCTACACCGCGCGGACGGCCTTCGACCAGGTCGTGACCGCCGCGCAGAACGCCTTCGCCCAATTCGCTGACGAGGTCGCCCCGTGGCGCTCGGACGACACCCCGGCCGCCGAACTGGCGGCCTACGTCCTGTGGTCCGCGACGGTGAACCCAGCGGGCTACGTCACCCGGCCCGCGGTACTGATGTCCAAGCACTGGATGGACAAGGTCTGGAGCTGGGACCACTGCTTCAACGCCCTGGCGATGGCCCCCGGTCTGTCGGCGTCCGCCTGGGACCAGTTCTGCCTCCCCTTCGACCACCAGGACGAGAGCGGAGCCCTGCCCGACTCCGTCTGCCACTCCGAGATCCTCTACAACTACGTCAAACCCCCCATCCACGGCTGGGCTCTGGGCCACCTGCGCCGACGCCTGCCCGAACCGCTCGACCCCGCGGAGCTGGCCCGGACGTACGACCGGCTGGCACGCTGGACCGAGTTCTGGCTCACCGCGCGAAGAGCGCCCGGCAGCGCCCTTCCCCACTACCAGCACGGCAATGACAGCGGCTGGGACAACGCCACGACCTTCGACCCGGAACGGCTGGTCGCCACCGCCGACCTCGCCGGGTTCCTGGTCCTCCAACTGCGCGAACTCGCGGGCCTGGCCGAAGAGCTGGGACGGCCGGACGACGCCGACCGGTGGACGAGGACCGCGGATGCGACTCAGGCCGCGATGCTCGACGACCTGTGGAAGGGTGACCACTTCGTCGCCCGCGGAGCGCACAGTGGGGACGCGTGGAGCAGCTCCAGCCTGCTGGACCTGATGCCGATCGCGCTGGGCGAGCACCTCCCGCAGCACGTCGCCGCGGTGCTGGCCGACCGCATCGAGGCACACCTGACGCCGTACGGGCTCGCGACCGAACTGCCCAGCTCACCGCACTACCTCTCCGACGGCTACTGGCGCGGCCCCGTCTGGGCCCCCGCCGTCGTCCTCATCGAGGACGGCCTGCGCCGCAGCGGGCACCAGAACCTCGCGGACGAGATCAGCGCCCGCTTCCGGACCCTGTGCGAGACACACGGCTTCGCGGAGAACTTCGACGCCCTCACCGGAACCGGCCTGCGCGACCGCGCCTACACCTGGACCGCCAGCGGCTACCTGCTCCTCGCCGAAGCCCACGCACTCCGGCCCGCCAGGCCCGCCCCGCAGACGGGCGGATGAAGATGCCCTTGCCGAGAACTTCATCCATGCAGGTCAGGCAGCATGGTGATATGCGTGGAGGAGGCTGCCGAGGCGGGTTAACTTGTCCGGATCGGTGATCGGTGCGGGCAGCGGGTGCAGTGGCCGGGCGTTCGCGATGCCCTGGTGGGATCGATGAGTGTTGCAGAACTGCTCGAACTCCCGGAGCGCGTGGGGGAGGTGGGGCTGGTTCCAGATCAGGGTCCGGTCCAGGAGTTCGTGTCTGCAAGTCTGCACCCACCGTTCCGTGATCGAGTTCATTCGTGGCATCTGGATGCCGCTGAGGATGACTTCGATCCCCGCGTCTTTGCGGCCGGCATTGAACGGTCCGGGGAACTTCCCGTCCCTCACCGCGGCCCGGCTCCGTCACGCCTGCTCCGGGTCAGGCCTGTGCCGATTCCGGGATGCCCAGTCGGCTGGCCACGGCGGTGAGGGCCGTTCCCAGCGGGAGCGCGACCCGGGTGACGGCGTGCCGGTCGCCCCGGGTCGGGTCCAGGTTGACGATCAGTACCGGCTTTCCGGCCTGGGCCGCCTGGCGGACGAACCGGAGCCCGGACATCACCGTCAGTGACGATCCCAGGACCAACAGCGAGGTCGCCTCGCGGACCAGCTTGCGGCAGTGCTCGACCCGCCGTGGCGGAACGGCTTCGCCGAAGAACACCACGTCCGGTTTGAGAACGCCGCCGCAGACCGTACAGGGCACCACACGGAAGTCCCCGACCTGTTCATCGGTGAGGTCGGCGTCACCGTCCGGGTTGATTCCGGCGGCCACCGGCTCGAAGCCCTCGTTGGCCTCCTCCAATCGCCGGGCGAGTTCGCGGCGCGGGCCGAGGGCGCCGCAGGAAAGGCAGACGACCCGGTCCAGGCTTCCGTGGAGTTCCACGACGCCCTCGTTGCCGGCGGCCTGGTGAAGGCCGTCGACGTTCTGGGTGATCAGACCCGAGAGGAGGCCATGCCGGGCGAACGCGGCCACGGCCCGGTGCCCGGTGTTGGGGCGGGCGCGGCCGAAGGTGCGCCAGCCGAGGTGGCTGCGAGCCCAGTACCTGCGCCGGGCCTGGGCGTCGGCTATGAAGTCCTGGTAGGTCATCGGGGTATGCCGGCTCAGGCTCCCGCCCTCGCCCCGGTAGTCGGGGATGCCCGACTCGGTGGAGATGCCGGCCCCGCTGAGTACCAGCACACCGCCGGTGCTCAGCGCTTCGGCGACCGGTTCCAGATCCGTGCTGCCCGGCGGCAGGTCCTCGGCAGGGGTCCAGCTCAAAGTGGGACGCATGCGCATGCCGCCAGAGTACGGAACAGGCTGCCACCCCCGCTTCCGCCGCCGATGGCACCATCTGGGCGTTCACGGGCCCGGCGAGTGGGGCCGGAAGGTCGCCGAGGCCGGGCCCAGCGCCGTTTGCCTTGGGCGCGTCGGGGGCCCGGACGAGATCGACTCGGCGGACCGGGTGTCACCTGTCCAGCGGGTTGCCCTCGTACATGGAGTGGCCGGCCCGTCATCGGGCAGGCGCGCCGTCGAACGTGACCGCTGTTCCCGCGGCCATCCGCCGGGCCGGGCGGAAGACGACACTCAAAGACACCCTTCAGGCCGTCAGCCGGGTCCGGACCTGCCGACGGGGCTCTTGGACCGCACCTCGATCTGGAACCACCGGCACCTGCTCCCCGCCCTGTGCGAGTTCGAGCAGCTCTACAACGCACACTGGCCACACCAGGGCATCGCAGACGCCAGACGGCTGCACGTCTTACCCACGCCGAACGCGATCCTGAGCAGATCAGCCGTCTCGACATACGACGCCGCGATCGACTCGGCGGGATCCTCTGCGAGCACTAACATGCCGTATGAACAGCACGGATGACACTCTCGGCAAGTGCAGCAGCACGACAGATCATGATGCCGCCGGGGCCGTGTGCAGGGGAAGACGCCAGGGCAAGTGTCGGTCACGATCGAAGATCTCTGATCAAGCTCTCACCTGCGTGGATGATGTATCGGCACTTGCAGGGCTGTAGGCCGTGCGGCAACGGTTCAGGCGGTTGCTGCCGTGAGGAGCTGTGAGGCCGTAAGGGCGGTGCTGTAGCGGCGCAGCAGGAGCATGGCTGTCGCCGCGAGGCCGATGAGGAGGCCGAGCCAGATGCCGAGGATGTCCAGGTGGACGGGGTAGGCGAGCAGCCAGGCGGCGGGCAGTCCGACGGTCCAGTAGCCGATGAGCGTGATGCGGAAGCCGCTCTTGGTGTCATGGAGTCCGCGCAGGAGCCCTAGACCGATGTTCTGGGCGCAGTCGAAGAACTGTAGGAACGCGGTGGCGACCAGGAGGTGGGTGGCGATGGTGAGGGCCTGGCTGGAGCTGGTGTCAAGGAAGGGTGCCAGCACAAGCCGGGGCAGGGTGAGGTAGAGGATGCCGACGCAGGTCATGACGGCGCCGGCACAGGCGAGTGCGGTGTTCTTGATGCGTCGGGCGGCGTCGTGGTTGCCGAGGGCGAGTTCGCGGCTGACGTTGATGGATGCCGCGTGGGACAGCCCGACGGCGACCTGGAAGACGATGTATACGAGTTGGTTGACGGCCGTGTGGGCGGCCAGTGCGTCGGGGCCGAAGGAGCCGGCCATCAGGGCGGTGACAGAGAAGAATCCGGCCTCGGAGCCGTAGGTGGCGGCGATCGGCACGCCGAGGCCGAGGAGACGTTTGGCCACTGCCGGGTCGGTGCGGGTGATGTTGAGGGTGAGGAGGGGGGCGAGCGCGGTGTCCCTCTTCGCGGCGAGGTACAGGGCGAGGAAGGACAGCAGATAGACGGTTGAGGTGGCGATGCCGACGCCGGTCAATCCCAGGCGGGGAAGCCCGAAGGTGCCGTGGATGAGGATCCAGTTCAGGCCCGCGTTCACGCCGATGGACACGAGGGTGATCTGGAGCAGCGCCTGGGGGCGGCGCATGCCGACAGTGAACTGGCGTATGGCCTGGAACCACAGGCAGGGCAGCAAACCGGGGGCGAGCGCGTAGAGCATCTTCTGGGTGAGGCCGACGACAGAGGGGGGCTGGCCGAGCCAGGTCAGCGTCTGCCCGATGAGGATCATCACGAGGGCACCGGCGGCCCCGGCGAGGGTGGCGACGGCCAGGCTCGCGCGTACGACGGCCTGCACATCATCGTGTGCCGATTCCTGCGCGGTGTCGGTGTCCGCCGATTCCTGCGCATCGTCCGTGCTGTGGGCTGCCTGTTCGGCACGGGCCGCAGCGGCGGCGACCTGGTTGCCGACGGAGGTGACGAGGCCGACGCCCATGGTGCGGATCTGGTTGAAGATCACGATGGCGAGGCCGCCGGCCGCGAGTTCGGTGGTGCCCAGCAATCCCATCATCACTGTGTCGGTGGTCGTGAGGGCGACCTGGGCGAGCTGGGTGAGGATGAGAGGGACCGCGAGCACGCCGAGCGCACGGCTGTCGCGGAGGAGGGTGGTCAGCATGTGGTCTACCGGTTCCTGCGGAGTTTGGTGAGAAGTTCGTCGACTTCCTGCTCGATCTCGGGGCTCAGGAGGTCTCGTTCGCTCATCCAGTCGTCGTTGAAGACGGTGTCCATGTACTTCTCCCCACCGTCATTGACCAGGGCGACCATAGTCGTCCCTGGCGCCGAGGCGGGCAGGCGGGTCAGGGCTTCGTAGACGACGCCGCCGGCCGAACCGCCGATCAGCAGGCCTGTACGGGCGACGACGCGGCAGGTCGCGAACGCCTCGATGTCGCCGACCCTGACCCCTTCGTCGATCAGATCGAAGTCGACCAGAGCGCCGATCTCGGCGCCCTCGGGGGTGCCGGTGCCGGACTGGTAATAGTCGTGGGCGGGGCCGCCGAAGGCGATCGATCCCTTGGGCTCCACGCCGATGACGGCGACGCCGGATATCAGCCTGGTCAGCTCCCGCCCGGTGCCGCACAGAGCGCCGCCGGTGCCGACGGCGCCGATCAGCACGTCGATCCTGCCGTCGAGGGCCTCGTTGAGTTCGTGGGCGACGGGGAAGTAGCCGTCGCCGTTGGCGGGGTTGTTGTGCTGTTCGGTGAAGATGGTGTTGTCCTCACGCGCCATGTTCTCGGCGAGTTCCTCGCGCGCGGCGGTGGCGAGCTCCTCGGTGCCATTGTCGGCGACGTACACGAGTTCGGCGCCCAGAGCCTTCATGGCGCGCAGTTTGTCGGCGGCCGCGTGGTTGTCGACGACGGCAGCGAAGGTAGGCGAGTTCGGGCAGGAGTCCGCTGGCCACGACCGCGTCCGTGGCGGCGTCGGGCAGCGCGGGGAGGACAGGATGTCCGCTGGTGGTCAATGCCACAGTGGCACCTGGGTGCCCAGGCCCTGGGCGATGGCCAGTTGGGCGAAGCGGTGGCCGAGCGCGATGTCGGTGACGACGAGACCGCTGTTGTAGGCGAAGATCCGCTCGGTGTCGCTGAGGCGGCCGGGTACGATCCCGGCGATCACGGGTGGGAACTCGGCATCGACTGCGGGGGGTTTGCCTTCGGCGTCGGCCATGTCGGTGCCGGTGACGTTCATCTGGGCTTCGCTGGTGGCGATGGAGCGGTCCGCCCGGTGCAGGGTCGACGGCGCGAGTCCGTGTCCGACGAGGACGGACAGTGCGCCCGGCTTGAGCCAGTCCGCTTCGACGGCGGCCGGGGTGTGGGGACCGGCCGTAGCGACGATGATGTCGGCGTCCGCGGCGGCGTCCCGCAGGCCTGTGACCATCTCGATGTCCCGGTCGGGGAAGTGGGCGGACAGTTGCTCGCGGACTGCGGTGATGCCTTCGGGGTGGGTGCCGAACGCCATCAGTCGGTCCAGGGAGGGAATGGTGGTGAGCAGGAACGGCAGGGCGAGGCGCCCTTGGGTTCCGGTGCCGATGACCAGTGCGGAGCGTGCGCCGGGGACCGCGCATTCGCGGGCGAGGAGGGCGGAGACGGCCGGGGTGCGCAGTGAGCCGATGCGGGAGCAGTCCATCATGGCCACCGGCAGTCCGGTGATGTCGTCGTAGATCGTCAGGGCAGTGTAGTAGTGCTGCGCTTCACGGTCCTTGTCCAGGCCGTGCTTGTACGAGGTCTTGATCGCCACGACGTTCGCGGGCGATGCCTTGCGGAGATGGTTATCGTTAGGGTAGGCAAACCTAAGCACCCGTGGCCTCTCGTGGATCGAGGACGTACGTGAACATCAACAGGCGCCAAGTGCTGTGGGCCGGCGGGGCGATAGGCGCGACGGCCCTGCTCGCCGCCTGCTCCTCCAGCGGCGGCGGTACCTCCTCGGACCCGGCAGCGGGTGGTGGCAAGCCCAAGAACGGTGGCACCCTGCGGGTGGGTGCGCTGGGACGGGCGAGCGCCATCACCCGCGACCCGCACGGCACCCAGGTCAACGAGAGCGACTACCTCGTCATCGCTCTCGTCTTCGACACCCTCACCGTCCCCGGGGCCAAGACCAACACCGTCCCGCGTCTCGCCGCTTCATGGGAGTCGTCGCCCGACCTGAAGACCTGGAAATTCAAGATCGACAAGGATGCGGTGTTCCATGACGGCACCGCGGTGACCGCCGAGGACGTCGTGTGGTCGCTCAAGCGACTTCGCAACACTCCGTCAGGCGCGGCCCGGCTGCCCGGGGTCAAGGCCGAGAACATCACCGCCGAGGGCGCCGACACCGTCGTCATCGTCTCCGACTACGCCAACGCCGAGTTCCCGGTCCTGACCCGGTTCACCACCTTCGTGATGAAGAAGGGAACCAAGGACTCGGAGATCGCCAAGGCGCCGGGCACCGGCCCGTTCAAGCTGGACTGGTACCGCGGCGGCAACGCCCGCCTGGTGAAGAACGACACATGGTACGGCCCGGCCGTGCACCTCGACGCCATCGAGGTCACCATGTTCGAAACCCCGCAGGCCATGGCCAACGCGCTTCTCGCCGGCCAGATCGACCTGGCCTCCAACGCCGGCGCGGTCGCCGCCCGCACCGCGGCGACCCGCAAGGACATCCAGGTCCTGCGCCGTCCCAACGACATGGCGATGCCGATCGTCATGCGCACCGCCGAGGGCAGCCCGTTCGCGGACGAGCGGGTGCGCGAGGCGATGCGCCTGGTC
Source organism: Streptomyces sp. NPDC097640 (assembly GCF_040302705.1). Lineage (NCBI taxonomy): Bacteria > Bacillati > Actinomycetota > Actinomycetes > Kitasatosporales > Streptomycetaceae > Streptomyces > Streptomyces sp. NPDC097640. Next base: position 96,897 of record NZ_JBEOSB010000024.1, on the reverse strand, counting down.
GTCGACCGTGAGGCGATGGTCAGGCAGGTCCTGTCCGGTTACGGCACTGTCGCCAACGACATTCTCGGCACCGGCGATCCGGACTACGCCAAGAGCATCCCCCAGCGCGATCGGGACCTGGCCCAGGCCAAGAAGCTCCTGAGGGCGGCCGGCTTCGACCTGTCCAGGACCTACGATCTGGTCACCACCGACGACATCGCCGGGTTGGCCGACTCCGCGACCCTCTTCGCCAATCAGGCCCGCGAGGCAGGCATCAAGGTGAAGGTCGTCAAGCAGGAATCCGGCGCGTTCTGGGAGAAGACCTGGAAGACTGGCGACTTCTACACCACCTACTGGGGCACCAACGACTCGGTCGTCTTCTTCGCCTCCAAGACCTTGGTCAGCGACGCCGGGCAGAATGAGTCGGGGTGGGCGGACAAGGAGTTCGACGCCGCGTACCGCAAGGTCATCGGTACCAAGGACGCCGAGCAGCGCGCCGCCTTCCTCAAACAGTTGCAGCAGATCGAGTACGACCGCTCGGGCTACCTGCTGTGGGGCATGGCCGACGGCATCGACCTGGCCGCGGCCAAGGTGCGGAACCTGCCCAAGCTCGCGGGCTACGGTCGTGTTCAGCTCGAAGGCGTGTGGCTGAGTTGAGCCCATTCGCCAGGACCGGCGCGGTGGCCACTCCCCGGACGGGGGCGGCCACCGCGCCGCGCCGCCCGCGCCACCTGGCCGTGCGTGTGGCCACCGCGGTGGTCCGCCGCGCGCTCATGCTGGTCGTCTTGTTGGCCGTGGTGTTCGCGGCCGTCGAGGTCCTGCCCGGGGACGCGGCCAGTGCCACCTCCGACCGGGGGGCCGGCGCGGCTGACATCGCCGCCCGTCGGCACCTGCTGGGTTTGGACCGTCCGGTGTGGGAGCGGTTCGCCGAATGGATGACCGCACTGCCGACGGGCGACCTGGGCACCTCCGCCCAGGGACAGAAGGTGCGCGACCTGCTCGCGGACCCGCTGCCCAACACCCTGATACTGGGCCTGAGCGCGTTCGTCCTCACGGTCGTCATCTCCCTGCTGCTGGGCTGCTGGGCCGCCGCCTGCCCGGGCCGGCTGACCGACCGCATCATCGGCCACGTCTCGACGGCCGCGTTCGCCCTGCCCGAGTTCGTGATTTCCGTCGTACTGCTGCTGGTGCTGTCCTTGTGGACCGGCTGGCTCCCCGCGGTCACCGTCACCGGCAGCGACGGGAGGCCCGCCCAGTGGACCATGCTGATCATGCCGGTGGTCGCCCTGGTCATCCCGCAGACCGGCTGGAACGTCCGCATCGTGCGCGGAGCCCTCGCCGACCAGGCCGGCACTCCCCATGTGGAGGCCGCTCACCTGGACGGACTGCCCATCCGCCGGGTGCTGCTGCGTCACCAGTTGCCCGGAGCCGTGCCCGCCATCGCCACCGGCTTCGCCACTTCCACGGGCATGCTGCTGGGTGGGGCCGTGGTCGTGGAGACCCTCTTCAACTACCCCGGGATCGGTACGGTCCTGGCCGGTGCCGTCGCATCGCGCGACACCCCGCTGATCGCCGGAGTCGTCGTCTGCGCGGGCGCCGTCATCAGCCTCGTCCTTCTTGCCGCGGACCTGATCCGCCAGGCCATCCTGGGAGATCGCGCATGACCACCGCCGTAGCCCCGACGGTCAAGCGTCGACGCACCGGACGGGCCAGAACCCATGTGCTGATCGCCGTCGCGGTCCTGCCCCTCGTGCTCACCGTCGCAGGTCCTCTGCTGGCCCGGCATTCCAAAGACACGCCCGTCACCGCCCCGTTCGCCGCCCCCAGTGCCGACGCTCCGCTGGGGGGAGACCAGCTGGGACGAGACGTACTCAGCCGCCTTCTGCACGGCGGCACCCTCCTCGTCGCAAGCGCGTTGCTCGTGGCCGTCGTCGTCACCATGGCTGCCACCCTCATCGGTTGCTTCGCCGTCCTGCGTCCCGTGCTGGGCCGGGCAGTCGAACGCTGCGCCGACGTCGCGATCCTGCTGCCGCCGCTGCTGGGCATCATGCTGATCGCGCTCGCCTGGCCCGGGGGCGGGCGCTGGGCCGTCATCGCCGCGGCGGTCGTCCTGGGAATCCCCTATGCGATACGGGTCGTCGCCGCCGCCGCGGCACCTCTCGCCTCCGCCGGCTACGTCGAGGCGGCCATCACCCGCGGTGAGTCCACCGCCTACATCGCCCTGCGCGAGCTGCTGCCCAACCTGCGCTCCACGGTCCTGACCCTCTTCGGACTGCGGTTCGTCGAAGCCGTCTACCTCATCTCCATGGCCGGCTTCCTCCAGATCGGCCCCCAGCCCCCGGCCTCCGACTGGTCCCTGATGGTCCGGGAAAACGGCCCGGGCATCCTCCTCAATCCCTGGGCCGTCGTCGCACCGAGTCTGGCCATCGCGGCCATCGCCATCACCGTCAACCTCGCCACCCAGGCATTGGCCCCCGACACCACGCAGAAGGCGGTCACCCGCTCGTGAGCGACCCCACCCACCACGACCAGGCCCGCACCGGACCTGACACCCCGGCCGATACGGGGAGGCCGGTGGCGACCGTCACCGGTCTGGAAGTCGCTCTGCCCGACGGCACCGTCCTGCTGCCCGCCACCTCCGCGGTCATCCGGCCCGGCCAGGTCACGGCCCTGACCGGCGCCTCGGGATCAGGCAAGACCACGCTCCTGCGCGCCCTCATCGGCCATCTCCCCGGCCAGGCCACGATCACCGCCGGCACCCTCGACATACTCGGCCGACAGCCCCACACCCTCGCCCCTGACGCACTGCGCCGACTGCGCCGCACCTGTGTCGCCTATGTCGGCCAGGACCCCGGCTCGGCACTCAACCCCCGTATGTCGGTCCACCGCCTGGTCGCCGAACTGGCCACGAACCCCTCCGCCGAGTCGGTCCGCAACCTGCTGGCGGAATGCCGGCTCCCCGGCGACAGCACTTTCCTCGGGCGCCGGCCCACCGCCCTCTCCGGAGGACAACAGCGCCGCGTCGCCCTCGCCAGGGCCCTCGCCCGCACACCGCAGATCCTCCTTCTCGACGAACCCACCGCCGGACTCGACACCGCCCTGCGCGACGAGATCGCCCACCTGCTGCGCCACCTCGCCGCAAGCCGAAACCTGGCCGTCGTCATCGCCACCCACGATCCCCGCCTCCGCGACGCCTGCGCCGACCACACCGTCCACATCACCGCGCCCCGCGCCGTGCCGCCGACCATTTCGCCCCGTACCGCCACACGGCCGCCGGCAGCGGGCGTGCCGGAGCGCACAGCCAACCAGGTTCTCTCCGCGCGGGGTGTCGAGGTCCACTTCCGCGACGGCCGCCACCGGCGGCCCGCCCTGACCGGGATCGACTTCACCGCACCGGCCGGCTCCGCCACGGCCGTGATCGGCCCCTCGGGATCCGGTAAAACCACCCTTCTGCGGGTCCTGGCCGGATTGCATCCGCCCACCAGCGGCCAACTCATCCTCGACGGGCAGGCGCTGGCCGCCACGGCGCGACGCCGCACCCGGGAACAGCAACGCCGTATCCAGCTCGTCCCTCAGAACCCGCTCGCCGCACTCAACCCCCGGCGCACCATAGGACATCAGCTGGCCCGGCCCCTTCGCCTGCACACCGGCCTCGCCGCGAGGGAGATCTGCGACCGAATCGCCCAACTCCTTGAAGAGGTGGAACTCCCCGCCGACTTCGCCGAGCGCTACCCGGGCGAGCTGTCCGGAGGCCAACGCCAGCGCGTTTCCATCGCCCGAGCCCTCGCCACCGGCCCCGACGTCCTCCTGTGCGACGAGGTCACCTCCGCCCTCGACACCACCACCGCCACGGCTGTCATGGACCTCCTCGCACGCCTGCGCAACGAGCACGGCACCACACTCGTCGTGGTCTCCCACGAACACCACCTGATCGCCCGCTACACCGAAACCGTGCACCTGATGGACACCGGCCGGATCAGCACCAGTGGCCCCACGGCCGAACTCCTGCCCGCGATGTAACGGCCGCGCCCGTGGTCAGCTGCGTGGTCGGCTTCCCGGTCCCGCCGCGCCGGAGGGCGGCGGTTCGAGCCGGTAGCCGTGTCCGCGCAACGTGGTGAACTCGGGCAGCTCGAGCGGGACGGGGGAGGCCGCCGCGGCGGTGTGCAGCCGGCGGCGCAGGGAGGACATGGTGACGTCCAGGGTCTTGGTGGGTCCGTACCAGTTCTCGTCCCACACCCGCGCCATGAGCGTCTCGCGCGAGACGGCCTCGCCCGGGTGCTGGGCCAGCACGGCGAGCAGCTCGAACTCCTTGGGGCGCAGTTCCACTTCACGGTCGCCGAGCAGACAGCGGCGGGCCGTGATGTCCACGGTCAGGTCCCCCAGCCTGACCGGCTCGCTCGGCCCCGGCGGGCCGGCCGGGCGGCGGCGTAGATGGGCGCGGAGCCGGGCGAGCAGCACGGTCAGCGAGAAGGGCTTGACCAGGTAGTCGTCGGCGCCCGCGTCCAGGCCCACGATCACGTCGATCTCCTCGCTGCGCGCGGTCAGGATGACGATGAGGAGGTCGGGGTACTCGTCGCGCAGCTCCCGGGCGACCTGGATGCCGTCCACGTCGGGAAGGCCCAGGTCGAGGAGGACGACGTCGAGGGGCAGCCGCCGGGCCTCGGCCAGCGCCGAGCCGCCGGTCCGGCTCCAGGTCACCTGGTAGCCGCTGCCGCGCAGCCCGGTCTCCAGGTGCCGTCCGATGACGTCGTCGTCCTCGACGACCAGCACGGATACGGAGTCCTCAGCCCGTGTCGTACGCATGCCCCGAAGCCTAGGCCCGGCGGCGCGATTCATGCGCGCCGCCGGGTCAGGTCAGAGCTCACGGAGCTCCTCCACCGCCGGCCGGGTGGATCTGCGGACGCCGTTGAGCGCGGCGGTGGCGATGGCTGCCAGGGCCGCCAGGAGGGTCAGGCCCAGATAGGGCCAGGGCACCGCCACGGCGGCGGGCGGTGGGTCGAAGACCCCGGTCAGCACCTTGACGAGCATCTGGGTCAGGGCCCAGCCGATGAGCGCGCCCCCGGCCAGCCCGGCCGCGGTGAGCGCGGCGGCCTCGCTGAACACCAGCCCGCGCAGCTGCCGCCGCGTGGCGCCGAGCACGGTGGCGATGGCGAAGGTCCGGCGGCGCTCGGCGAGGCCGAGGGCCAGCACGATGCCGCCCGCACCCGCCGCCAGCAGCACGGCGAAGGCGAGTTCGATCCTGGTGAGCCCGGCGAGGTCCACGGAGGTGAGGCTGGAGCCGACGGCGGAGCGGGTCTGGGTGATGTCGGTGACCTTCGCGGTGGTGCCGAGCTGGTGGCGCAGTTTCGCGGCGACGGACTTCTGGTGTGCGCCTCCGGTGTCGACCAGGAAGGTGCCGACTGCGCCGCTGCCGGTGGTCTTGGCGATATAGCCGGCGTTGGCCACGAAGAAGCTGTCGCGCGGCGCGGTCGGGAACTCCTTGACGACGCCCGCGTAGTGGAACGGCACGGTGTGGAACGCTTTGGTCCTGGAGTCCTGGAGCCGCAGCTTGAGCGTGTCGCCCGGGGCCAGCTGGAAGTCCTTGACGGTCTCCTCGCTGACCAGGAGGGAGTCGGGCCGGGCCGCGAGCTTGGCCATGAGGCTCTTGGCGCTGCCGCCGGCGAAGTAGGCGTCCTGAAGGGAGGTGGCGGAGGTGATCGTGGAGGGCCGGACCCCGTACAGGTCCTGGAGGTCGGAGCCGACGTAGGCGAACCGGTGCTGAAGCGGTTCGACATGGCGCACGCCCGGGATGGCCGCCAGCGGGCGGGCGGCGCCGGGGCCGACGGTCGAGCCCGGCGACTCGGTCACCGTCACATCCGCGCCGTTGGTGAGCCGGGCGTCGACCTCCGCCTGTTGCCGGTAGGTGGCGTTGAACGCCGCCGTGGACACGGCGAAGGAGATGGCCAGCGCGAGCAGCACGATGGACCGGGCCAGCGGGCGGCGCTGCCGGGACAGGCTCGCCGCGGTGGTCCCTGCGAGCGGGCCGGTCAGTGGCCGGACGAGCCGGGCCAGCGGGCGGCGCCCGTAGGTCAGGGCGAGTACGACCAGCCGCCACAGCAGCAGGGCGGAGCCGAGCCACAACAGGGCCGGGCCCAGGAAGGCCCAGTAGGACACGGAGATGGTGGGCACCCCCTCCGGCGCCAGGACCAGGGAGTAGTTGTTTCCGCTGGAGGCCCGGAAGACGAAGAACGAGACGGCCAGCAGGATCAGATCGGGGCAGAACCTCATCCACCGCGGGGTCCGGGCCCGGCCGACGACCCGGCGGGCCTCGGCGACGGTGCCCTGCCGCAGATCGCGCACCGCGGGCAGCAGGACGGCCAGGGCCGCGATGACCAGCCCCAGCAGCAGGGCCAGCAGGAACCAGCCGACCGCGGCGGAGGTGGTGGTGCCGAAAGAGACGGTCCCGAAGACGATACGGCCCGCGGCGGCGGCGATGCCGAGCCCGATCAGACCACCGGCCACGCCGACCACGGCGGCCTCGGTCGCCGCGATCCCGACGACCTTGCGGAACCCGAGGCCCCGGGTGCGCAGCAGGGCTTGTTCCCGCCGGCGCCGGTCGGCGCCGGCGCCCGCCAGGGCCGCGGTCAGCAGGGCCGCGAGCACGGCGCCCGGTACGCCGAGGAACAGGAAGAGGATCTGGGCGTAGAGGGCGTCCTGGCGTGCACTGTCGAGCGCGGCGCCGAGGTTGTCGCCCACCAGCGCGCCACCGGCGGAGCGCGCCTCGAGGTTGTGCGCGGCGCCGGTCACCGCGGTGTACGCGGCGGCGGGGTCGGCGGGCAGGCGTGCGTCGCGGGCGACGTGGATCTGGGTGGCGACCGCGGCCGGGTCCGCGGCCTTGACGGGGGCGGTGACGGAGGCGAACTGCGCGGGGGGCAGCAGGATCACGTTGTCGGGCGGTGCCGAGGGCTGGGACTGGGGAGGGGCGCCGACCTTCTGGAACAGCGAGTCGGCCTGGGGCAGGTCGACCACTCCGGCCACCTTGACATGCGCCGGGCGGCCGCCGGGGCGGCCGAAGGTGACGGTGTCCCCGGGGGCGACATGCAGGTTGGCCGCGGTCTGCTGGGCGATGAGCACCCCGGACGCGCTGCCCGTCAGTTGCCGGATCTCACCGGGGAACGCGGTGCGGTAGCCGGGCGGCAGGCCGAGGACGACGCCGGGGCCGGTACTCTGCGTGGACCCGCCGGTGGTGGCCTGGAAGCCGGTGGTGTGCGCGAAGCCGACCGGGAGGGCGGTGTGCACCCCGGGGGCGGACCGTACGGTACTCAGCACCTGGCCGGGGTTGGCGCCCGGCTGAACCTCGACTTGCCAGTCGACCGCGACCGAGCGCACCGCGCGATCGGTCATCGTCGACTTCGAGGCGGTCAGGAAGGAGCCCAGGGCCGCGACCAGCGCGACGGCGAGCGAGATGCCGAGTGCGGCGGCCAGCAGTCTGCCCCGGCGGCGTCTGACCAGCCCGGACAGCCAGGTGGTGATCACGGGTTCTCTCCTTGACGTGCGTGGGTGGGCGCGGGCGGCGCCCCGTTCGGTCCGGGTTCGGCGCGGGCGGGAGCGATCAGCCGTCCCTCGTGCATGGGCCAGCGTTCGGCGAGGCGCTCGCCGATGGTGGGGTCGTGCGTGGTGACCACGAGCGCGGCGCCCAGTCGCGCCACGGCGTCCAGCAGGACGTCCAGGACATGCCCGCCGGTGGCGCGGTCGAGCTGGCCGGTGGGTTCGTCGGCGAGGACCACGCGCGGCCCCAGGGCCAGCACCCGGGCCACGGCCACCCGTTGGGCCTGACCGCCGGAGATCTCCTCCGGCAGCTTGCCCGCCAGGTCCGCCACGCCGACGGCCTCCAGGGCCGCCAGCGCGCGGCGGCGGGCCGCGGACTCCGCGGTGCCCGCGAGGACCAGCGGCAGCGCCGCGTTCTCGGCCACGTCCAGGGCCGGGATCAGGCTCGGCGACTGGAACACCACGCCGATGTGCCCGGCGGTGGCCCGTCGGCCGAGCCCGGGCCAGTCGATCTCGCCGCTGGTCGGCCGCTCCAGGCCGGCCATCAGGTGCAGCAGCGTCGACTTGCCGGACCCGGAAGGGCCCATGATCGCGATCCGGTCACCGCCCCTCACCCGGCAGGTCGCGCCGTGCACCGCGACGATGGCGTTCTCCCCCTGGCCGTAGGTGCGGGAGGCATCCCGGCAGTCGATGAGGACATCGGCGGCGACGTCGGCGCTCATGGCTCGATCCTCCCGTCGCGCAGCACCAGCACCCGGTCGGCGAAGCCGACGACCTCGGTGTTGTGGGTGACGACCAGGACTCCGCGGCCCGCCCCGGCTCGGATCTTCAGCAGGTCGAGCACGCGGCGCTCGGTACGCCCGTCCAACTCGCCCGTGGGCTCGTCGGCGAGCAGCACATCGGGGTCGTTCGACAGGGCGACGGCGAGGCCCGCGCGGGCGAGCTCGCCGCCGGACAGCTGGTGCGGCAGGGCGTGCGCCCGGCCGGCGAGGCCGACCCCCTCCAGCAGTTCGGCGACGTCGTGGGCGTGGGTGCGGCGTCCGGCCGCCGCCTGGGCGAGCCGGATGTTCTCCCGTACGTCGAGATGGGCGATGAGGTTGCCGGACTGGAGCAGCACCCCGATGCGCCGGGCGCGCACCCGGGCCCGCTGGGCCTCGGGGCGGTGGCTGATCCGCTCCCCGCCGACATGGACATAGCCCCCGGCCGGCTCGTCGAGCCCCGCCAGACAGGCCAGCAGGGTCGACTTGCCCGAGCCCGAGGGCCCGACCACGGCCACGGTCTCGCCCCGCCCCACGCTCAGGGATACCCCGCGCAGCGCGAGCGTCTCCTCCTCGCCGGTGCGGAAGAAGCGGTAGAGGTCCCTGGCCTCGATGGCGGCCGCCCTGTCCGGGCCGGTCTCGGTCGCGGGGGCGGACGCGGTCGTCGGGCCGGCCATCACTGCCACCGGAGCGAGTCGCTGACGATACGCCAGGGATCCACGTTGTCGGCGTTCGTCGGTCCGGACAGGGTCAGGGTGGCCTGGTGGCCGTTGTGGAAGAAGATGTATGTCTCGACGGAGTCGCGCACAGCCTTGCCGGTCACCGGGTTGGGGGCCGAGTCCGCCTGGTAGGTGACCCGTACGGCCTGCCCACCCTTGCGGGAGACGGTCGTGACCTTCTCCAGGGAGAAGTGCCGTGCCTGCTTCTTGAGGGCCGGGACCACATGGGCCTCGACCGACTGGACCGTCGGCGCCGCCGAGGTGGTGGCGTAGGCGATCTGGATCTTGTTCAGCTTGTCGCTGAAGGCAGTGGTGGCCTGGGCCGACGAGCGGGCCCACCCCTCGGGGACCTTCAGGGTGAACCCGGCGCCAGAAGGCCGGTAGGACACATAGACCTGGTTGTCGGGGATGTCGCCGGGCGGGTTGGACTCCGTGGGCGCGGGGCCGGGCCGGTCCGCGGTCGACGAGGCGGAGGAGCCGCTGTGCGAGCCGGAGCCGCCCCCGCCTCCCGAACAGCCCGCGAGAACCGCGGTGGCCAGGGCCATCGCGGCCGGGACGGCGAGAATGCCTCGTTTGGTCATGGTGTCTGTCCTCCACAGGCGAGCGGGTCGGTGATGTCCACGACGCTAGGGAGAGGCTGCTGAAAGCCCGCTACGACGAAGGTGAGACGACGGCAAAACACGGTGCCGAGAAGCAGCATCCTGGTCAGCCGGGCGCCGTTCGGCTCGCCGGGTGGTCATGATGGGTGTATGAGGAAGCGCGTGGTGCGCGTGGCGGTGGTCGCGGTCATGGTGGCGCTCGTCCTGCTCGCCACGCCGCTGGCCGTGGGGATCCAGCGGTCCTTCTTCGCGGACGAGCGCGGTGAGCTGGAGCGGGCTGCCCTGGCGGCCGCCGTGCGCGTGGGCGCGAAGTTCGCGTCGGGGGATCACACGGAGCTGCCCACCGGGGAATCGGATGCCCGGGTGGGTCTGTACGACCTCGCCGGCCGGCTGCGCGACGGGCAGGGGCCCGCGACGGCGGATCCGGTGACCCGGCGGGCCATGGCCGGGGTCGTGGCGCGCGGCCGCGACGGCCAGGAGATGGTTGCCGCTGTGCCCGTGTCGACGGCGGAGCGGGTCACCGGCGTGGTCCGCGCGGCGGACGGCACCCAGGAGGCATGGGGCCGGGTGACCCTCGCGTGGCTGGCGCTCGCCGGCACCGCCCTGGTCGCGCTCACCACCGGCGTACTGGTGGCGCGGCGCCAGGCGCGCACGCTCTCCGCACCGCTGGAGGCGCTGTCGGCCACGGCCGTGGCGGTCGCCGACGGCGATCTGACCGCGCGCGCCGACCGCAGCGCGATCGCCGAGATCGACCAGGTGGCGCGCACCCAGAACACCATGGTCGAGCGGCTGACCACGCTGCTCGAACACGAGCGGCACTTCAGCGCCAACGCCTCACATCAGCTCCGTACGCCGCTGGCGGGCCTCCAGCTGGGTCTCGAGGAGGCCGCCGCGGACCCGGACACGGGCCACCTCAGGGCGGCCGTCGAGGAGGCCCTGGAGCGGTCCCGGCACCTTCAGCGGACGGTCGACGAGGTCCTGCGCCTGGCCAGAGCTGCCCCCGGACCACAAGTCTCCGAGCGCGCCGGGCCGCTCACCGGGGTGGTGGACCGTGTGGAACGCCGCTGGCACGGCGCCTTCGCCGCCGAAGGCCGCCGTCTGGACTTCGTGCTCGAACCAAGCAGCAGGGCGCTGCGCATACCGGACCGGACCGGCGAGCAGATCCTGGACGTGCTGCTGGACAACGCGCGACAGCACGGCCGGGGCGCCGTCGATGTCACGGTGCGCGACATGGGCGGCGCGATCGCCATGGACGTCGCCGACGAGGGCTCACTGGCCCTCGAGCCGAGGATCGTCTTCGAGCGGGGGGCCACCACCTCCCGCTCCGGCAGCGGCATCGGCCTGCCCCTGGCGCGCGACATGGCGCGGGCGGCCGGGGGCCGGCTCACACTCGTACGGGCGTCGCCGACCACCTTCACCCTGTTCCTGCCAATACCCGAAGGCGAGTGACGGACGGCGCTGCGTTCGGCTGATCGTCACCGCCGGTTCGCGAGGGAATGTCGCAACCTTCATGAGCCTGGGGCGGCGCCTGCTGGACGCCGGGCACCGAGTCGCGGTGACCGCTCACCCGCCCTTCGCCGCCTGCCGTTCAGAGATGCGTCGCTGCTGCTCATAGGGGGTCTGGCGAGGTCTGTGGGGATGTTGGGATCATGCCGGGGTGATCGTCTCGCTGGTGTGTCAGGTGACGCGGAAGTCGCTGGAGGCGGGATTTCCCGGTGACTCCGGGGACCCTGCTCGCATGGCACCGATGGCTTGTTGCACGCGGATGGGACTACAGCAAGCACCGGAGCAGCCCTGGGCGGCCGCCTACCGACGCGTCGCCTGCACGTCGCTGGGGTGACCGCACGCCCGACCGCGCGGCGGACGGTTCAGCAGGCCCGCAACCTCGCCGTCGAAACGGGCGTGCGTTTCGAGTCGGTGCGCGTCTTGATCCGCGACCGGGACGGCAGATACAGCGAGTCCTTCGACGCGGTCTTCGCGGCCGGGGACGTCGAAACCGTGAAGACCGCACCACGGACCCCGCGGATGAACGCACACTGCGAGAGAGTCATTGGGTCGTCCGAGCGCAATGAGATCCGGCACACCGCGTATGTTGCTCACAACTCCGTCCCATAACCTCGTGCATGAAGACGTCGGATGCCACGTGTATCCACTCTGAGGAGGCGATGGTGCTCGGAAGGGACACGCGGTGGTTCGCGGGCGCCGTGATCGCGGCCTGCATGGTGCTCGTCGGCCCCAGCGCACCAAGCGGCGCGCCCCTCGCCCGGCCACTGCCCGTCGATGCCGTCAGGGGTGTCGTGCCGAACCGGGTCATGACGTGGAACATCTGCAACCCCTGTGAGGAAAGCAACGTCGACCGCGCAGCGGAGATCGCCACGTATGCGCCCCAGGTGATCGGCCTGCAAGAAGCGTGCGTGCGTGACGTCGAGAGGATGCGGGACTATCTGGAGGGCTTTTACGGGCTGGTCTACCACGTCGAGTACGGGACGGTTCTCCGGAATTGGGGCCGCTGCGGGGGAGCGCCGTGGAGTCCGGGGGCATTCGGCCAAGCGGTCCTCTCGGCGGCGCCGATGACGAACCCGGTCAACGTGGAATACCCCGACGGCGGATCCGAGGACCGTGGGTACATGGCAGTCACCACCAGGGTGGGCGGCCGGTCCGTCCGGGTCTTCAACACACACCTCGCTGAACGACGTCAGGAGGCAGTCCGGGCAGACCAGACCGACATACTCGCCGCAGCCGTCGCCCGGCACGACCGCGCGATCGTTCTCGGCGACTTCAACGCTGTGCCGGACGCTCCCGAGCTCATCGGGATGTGGGCACTGGCCGCGGACACAGACCCCCAGTGTCATCCCTCGTCTACCGGAACCTGCAAGCCGACCACCGACTGGCAGAGCAAGTTTGACTACATTTTCCTGCGAGGCATCGTCCCGCTCGAGCACCGTGTGCTTCCGACCCCGTACTCGGACCACCACCTGCTGCACACCGACCTGGACCCAACTTGAGTGGGCGCCTGCGGCCTGGGTGGCCCAGGCCGCGGTGGGGTGTGCGGTCGCGCCGGGGATCCGCCCCCGGCGGGTGGCGTGCTCGATCACCGCGAAGACGTACAGCGCACGCGCGCAGCGCACCCTCGTCCTCGCCGTCCTGAGCGGCGCCCTGCTGGGCCTGCTCGCCACCGGTGACGGCGCGCGCACCACAGCGGCGCTGCACCTCCAGCTCGACCTGCTGGTCCGGCGCAGGGGAGGGCCCCGTCCCGTTCTCGCACCCGGCGGCCGGGGTGAGGGAATGGCCGTCGGGTGACCGGCCTCGGAGCTACGACACGATCGGGCGGTCGGACACTTGGGCGAGCCTGGTGAAGGTCGGGATCTCGATGGTGGCGAGCAGGTGTCCGGGCTGGGTTTTGGGCGCGTAGAGCGGTTCGTCGAGGTGTGCGATGTTGCCGAAGTGCAGCCGGGTCACCCCACTCTTGCGGGTCTCGGCGCGCACCTTGAGCCAGCTCAACGGAGCCCGGTAGGAGCCGATGGTGCGGCTGCGCCGGAACACCTCGAAGATGCCGTGATCGACCCGCAGGTGCACATCGCCGTGTTCGAAGACCAGTGGTTCCATGTCAGATCACCGGCCGGTCGGCGAGCGCGGCCACCTCGGTGAAGTACGCGCGGAACAACGGCTCGTCACTGTGGGGCACCCGGACCGCCTCGGTGGAGCGGTACCCGAAGGAGGCCAGGTCGGTGCCGTAGAGGGCGGCGTGTGGATTGCGTACGCCGCCGAAGATCAGCTCGCCGGGTTTGCCCGGCTTCCTGTAGTGCACCAGGACCCCGAGCCAGGGCAGCGGGATCCGGAGCGTGGTCTCGAGGTTGTACGGCCGGAACAGTTCGAACACCCCCCGGTCCACGCGCACATGCAGGCTCTCGTAGTCGAACGTGAGGGGATCCATGGGGGAAAAGTCCTCCGGTGCGTACCATCGCTCGTCGGCTGTCACAGCAGTGTCGCCCCGACGACGACCGCGGCCACACCGAGGAGCAGCGCCACGGTGCCGCAGGTGATGTCGAGCGCGCGGGAACGGTCTTCGGACGCGAGGTCCGGGGTGAAGACGGCGGGGTCGTCGGGGTCGTAGTGGATCGTGATGTTGCGGCCGTGGGAGTGGGTGGGGTCGGGCAGTTGGTCGGTGCAGTAGGCGGTGACGGTCGTGCCCTCGTGGGTGGTGAAGGCGATGACCGGCGTGTGGCTGGTGTAGGTGCCGCCCTCACTGTCGGTGCTGGTGTCCGTGAGTACGGCGATGACGTGGCCCGGAACGGGGGGTTGAGAGGTCAGCGCGTCGATACGGCGGCGAACCGCGCGCGCGTTCTGGGGCATGTAGCACACGCCGGACAGGGTCCAGGGCACGCCGAAGCCGATCAGGGCCCATGGCCAGCTCCAGTCGATCGCGGCGAAGACCACCAGTCCGACGTAGATCAGGAAGAGCGCGAAGTTGGGCCACCCGAGGCCGCGTCGGCCTGCCCCCAGGTCGCCGGTAAAGAACCGGTAGGCGTGCGGTCTTCCGCGCGGGTAGCGGACCCCGACCTCCCGGCCCGTCCAGGCCGCCGTGATGCTCTCCCCGTGGTCGCGGTCGTTCGTCACGGTGAACTCCTCACCGGTGGTGGGGTCCTGGAAGGAGACGACCACGGGTATCCCGTCGTGCTGCGAGCTTCCGTGCCTGGGTTCGCGGACCTGCTCGATCCGCCCCAGGACCCGGACCGCTCGCTGGGCCGCGGTCACTCCGGCCAGCGACCGGGTGTAGCCGACCAGTGCGACGGTGCCGAACACCGCGCACCACAGCGCCAGATATCCCTGTAGGCCCATGCGGTTCCCCCTTCTTCCTCTTCGTCGGTGAGATGCGGCCGTGAGACGCGGCCGGCGCGGCGTCCGTCAGTGCGCCGGGGTGCGCCGCACCACCTTGCCGTCCCCGTCCGCCTCCAGCGAGGCCGCTCCCTCGGTCCCCGTCACGCTGACCCTGATGGTGAGTGAGCCGGTGAGGCGTTCGACGGTGAGCTGCCAGGTCTGCGGCGAACCGACGCCCAGGCCCGTCCGCGCCTTCTCGACGAGGGCGGGGAAGTGGTCGTAGGGCAGGGAGTCCGGGTCGAACGTCGGGGCCTGCGAGCCGGTGGGCGCGTACACGATCGACAGCAGCCGGTCCTGTACGACGACGGTGAGCGCCGCGCGCGCGTCCGTGCCCTTGGCGAGCGAGGCGACGGCCTTGCGCAGCTCGCCCTTGTCGAGGAACGACTGGTGCGGGCCGAGGGTGACCGTGCCGGAGGCCGACGACTCCACCGTGGTCGACGAAGAGGAGGAGGTCGACGGCTGGGTGGAGGACGGCGGCTGCGCGGAGGCGTCCTCGTCGAACAGGTCGGCGCGGAACAGCAGGACCACACCGGCCGCGGCGAGCAGCACGGCGAGCAGCGTGACGATGCCGACGGCACAGCCCTCTGGGGGCTCGCTCACCAGGGCCGGCCCCGGCGCCGAGTCCAGGAGGGCACCGGCCGCCCGCTCCTCCCACTCCGGCGTCGGCCGCTTCACGATCCTCACCCGCCACGGCCGGTCCGGCGGGTACTGGACCACCACGACGCCGCCCGGCCGGTAGTCGGGCAGGTCCGCGAGGTTGATGTTCTGCGTGAACGCGACGCGGTACGCCGGTACGTCGTCCGGCGCGACCGTCGACACGAACCGCACCGCCACGTCGCTGGTCGCCTCGCCCCCGACGGCTTCCACGCTTTCGACGATCGCGAGCGCCGTACGGGGCGCGATCGCCGCCTCCCGGGCCCGCCTCGGCGCACCGGCGAGGAAGTAGAGCAGGCCGTAGACCACGGGAAGACCCAGTCCGGTGGCGAACAGCGGCCACTTCTCGATGATGCCGCCGACGACGAGAGCGGCCAGCGACGCCCCGATCACACCACCTGTCAGGACCCCTCGGGCGAGGACGAGGGGTGTGTTCCGTGCGGGGGGCGCGGCGCCCGTGGTGATCGTCATGGCGGTGATTGTGTCGGGGTCGGGTGACGGCCGGTGGATCTCCACGTGTCTGCCTCCTGGGCTGCTGGGAACGACCCCACCCGGGGAGTGGGCGGGCCCGGCGCCGGTGTCCGGGTCCGGTGCGCCGGCAGGGGCCGTTCCGGCCTCATTTGAGGCCCGAGTGGGCCAGGCCCTCGACGAACTGGCGCTGGGCGATGACGAAGACGACCAGGACCGGCAGGACGGTCATGGTGGCGGCCGCCAGTTGGGTGTTCCACATCTCGGCCCCGTAGGAGTCGGTGAACCGGGTGAGGGCCTGCGGCAGCGTGAACAGCTCCGGCGAGGTGAGGTAGACGGTGGGTTCCAGGTAGAGGTTCCACGAGGTGAGGAAGGTCAGGATGGCGACCGCGGACAACGCCGGCTTGGCCAGCGGCAGGAAGATCCGCCACCAGAGCGCGGGGCGGCCGAGGCCGTCCAGCCGGCCCGCCTCCTCCAGCTCGGTCGGCAGGGCGATGAAGAACTGCCGCATGATGAAGGTGGCCAGGACGCACGGTCCGGCCAGCGCGGTGACCAGGATCAGCGGCCAGTGCGTGTTGATCAACCCGGCTCGTTTGAACATCTGGAACAAGGGCACGATCGTCACCTCGCTGGGCACCAGGAGGCCGACCAGCACCACCAGGAAGAGGGCGTTCGCGCCCGGGAAGCGGATCCGGGCGAAGGCGTATCCGGCGAGGCTGGAGACCAGCAGGGTGATCAGGGTGACCAGGACGGCGATGTAGACGCTGTTCATGTACTGCCGGGCGAACGGCTGGAAGCTGAACGCCTCGGTGTACGCGGACAGGGTGGGGTCGGCGGTCCACAGTGACGGCGGGGCTTTGAAGATCTCGGGCAGCGGCTTCACCGAGGCCGCCACCATCCAGACGGTCGGCACCACGAACGGGATCGCCAGGACGCCGAGCGCGGTCAGCAGGGCCACCCGCCTGAGGACGGGGGAACGCGGCTTACTCCTCATGGAACACCCACTTACGGCGCAATTGCCACTGCACCAGCGTCAGCAGCATGACGAAGGACAGCAGCATCAGGGCCAGCGTCGAGCCGTAACCGATGTGGTTGAACTCGAAGGCCTGCTGGAAGACGTAGTACACGAGCACGGTGGTGCTCAACCCCGGGCCGCCGCTGGTCAGTACGGCGATCTGCGCGAACGACTGCAAGGCTCCGACGACGGTGATGATCGCGGTCAGCAGCACCGTGGGGGAGATGAGCGGCAGGGTGATCCGGGTGAAGATCACCCTGCTTCCCGCGCCGTCGAGCCGGGCGGCTTCGTACAGCTGTGTCGGCACGCCCTGCAAGGCGGCCAGGAAGAGCACCATGTTGACGCCGACGCTGCGGACCACCTGGGTGACGATCACCGACAGCATCGCGGTGTCGCCGCGCTGGAGCCAGTTCGGGCCGTCGATGCCGACGGCGCCGAGAGCCCCGTTGACACCGCCGTTGTCCTGGAGCAGGAAGCCCCAGACCAGGGTCCAGGCGACCACGGAGACGACGACCGGGGAGAAGAACAGAGTGCGGAAGAAGGTCGCGCCGCGGAACCGCCGGTTCAGCAGTACGGCGAGCAGCAGGCCCAGGCCGATGTTCAAGGCCACGACTCCGCCGCAGAAGATCGCGGTCGCCCCCAGTATCGACGGGAGTTGCGGATCGTCGGCCAGGGCCCTGTAGTTGTCGGCGCCGACGAAGGTCTGCGCGCCGGAGAAGACGTTCCAGTCGTTGAGGCTGTACCAGATCGCCAGCCCGACCGGGATCAGCACGAACAGCACGACCCCGACGAGCTGCGGCGTGATGAACAGGTAGCCCGCGAGTACGTCTCGGCGCCGGGTCGTCCAGAACGGCGCTCCGGAGGTGCTCCGGGCCGTGGCCGGCGTCCGGGAGGTGTCAGGTGCCCTGGTGCGGGTCTTGGTGAGGCCGGACATGGTCACTTGGCCAGGATCGGATTGATCGCGGAGCAGACCGACTTCAGTACGGCGGGGATGTCGGCGTCGGCCTTCCACATCGCGTCCAGCGCGGTCTTGCCCTTCTGGGCGATCTCGGCCGGGTTGGTGTGGTTGGGCAGGGTGACGGCGTTCGGCAGCTGGTCGACCACGGCGGCCTGGAGCTGCGCGGCGGTCAGGACCTTGTTGTCGGCGGCGAGCTTCGCGCCGGTGAGCATCGACTTGCGCGGCGGCGGGAAGAACTGCGCCAGCTTCTCGGAGTTCGCCGGATTCGTCAGGTAGGCGAGGAAGTCGGTGGCCTGGGTCTTGTGCTTGCCCGCGGCGAGGACGCCCACGCCGGCCTGGCCGATGACGGAGTACCGGCCGGCCGGGCCCGCCGGCAGCGGGTACAGCGCGTGCTTGAACTTGTCGGTGAGCAGCGAGGCGCGGGAGACCTGGGCCACGGTGAAGGCGGAGTCACCGGCGAAGAAGTCGGCCGTCGTGCCGGGGCCGGGCATGGCCTTGGTCTCGAACGCGGCGTCGTGCAGGAAGGTGAACGCCTTCTGCATCTCGGGGCTGGTGAACGTGCAGGTCTTGCCGTCCGGGCTCCAGGCGGATGCGCCGAAGCCGGTCCACACGGTGGCCAGCATGTTCCACGACTTGTAGTCGAAGTCCCGGACGACGAATCCGGCCTTGCCGGTGTCCGCGTGGACGGCGGCCCCGGCGGCCGCGACCTGGTCCCAGGTCAGGTTCTTCGGGTCGATCTTCTGGTCGGCCTTCGCCAACAGGTCGGTGTTGACGTACAGCGCGTACGGCGAGGTGGAGAACGGGTAGGCGTACAGCGTCCCGTCCCGGCTGAACTCCTTGGTCGCGCTGGCCTCCAGGTCGTCGTACTGCCAGCCGGGGGTCGCCTTCAGCTTGTCGGTCAGGCCGACCAGCGCGTCGGAGGCCATCAGGTCCCTCGACAGGTCGCCCATCCAGGCCAGGTCGGGAGCGTTGCCGCCGGCGATCTGGGTGGTGAGGGTGGTGTTGTAGTCCTCGAAGGGCAGGCTCTCGAAGGTGATCGAGGAGATCTCGGGGTGCTTGGCCCGGTAGGCGTCGGCGATCGAGTCGAACAGCTTGAGCTGGTCCTGGTTCGAGGTCCAGACCGTCATCCGCAGCTTGACGTCCTTGGCGTTCTTCCCGCCGGACCCGTCGGTGGATGCACCGCAGGCGGCTGTCAGGGTCAGCGAGGTCGTCAGCGCGAGGGCGCCGAACACCTTTCTTGCTCTGTTCATGGTGTGCGTCTTTCGTGGTCTCGGCGCGTGCTGCGCCTTCGGGTTGGGGCTAGTAACCGGCGATCTGCGGCCAGTGGAGTTCGATCCCGGCCGCGGTCAACCTGTGCTGGAGTCGGTCGACGAGGCGATCGTCGGTCGCGATCTGACCTGGGCTCAGGCCGAGGTCGAGGCAGTACGCGACCAGCTCCCCGGCCGATTCGCCGACGTTCCACTCGACCGGGTGCAGCCGGTAGGCGCCGTTGGTGATGTGGGTGGTGCCGATGTTCTTGGCGGCCGGAACCAGGTTCTGGGTGGCCACCGGGACCAGCGCGCCGAGCGGAATCTCGAACGGCGCGCACTCGACGTCGATGTAGTTGTCGCCGCCGGTGGAGGGATGCAGATCGATCCGGTACATCCCCACCCCGACCGAGCCGTCGAAGCGGGCCGGTCCGGCGTCCCCGCGGGCCTTGACCGAGATGTCCTGCTCGCGCACGGTGGTGAGCGCCCTGATCCGCCGGGACTCGCGGATGTACGGCGCCTGCGCGAAGCCGTCGGCGGTGCCGACCAGGTCGCCGCGCAGCCGCAGTCCGGGCCAGCCGCGGCCGCCGTCCGGGCGGGGCGCCTCGGTCTGCAACCAGTACACGTAGGCACGGGACTGTGCCTTCGCCGCGTCCAGGTGGAGCTGCCGGTCGTCGGTGTCGATGATCGAGCCGCCCACGTAGTCCAGCTGTGGCCAGTTGGCCAGCACGATGTCGCTGTCGTAGAAGCCGTCGGCGAAGTTCTGCCGGGCGGCGATCCGCCGGAACTGCCACAGATCCCGGTCGCCGGCGTCGAACCGCGGGTCCCCGGTGGCGTCGGCGGCCGGGTTGACGTTCATGGTCCGGTCCTCCGGCGCGAGGGTCCGGGGGTTCGGCGCGGTGAAGGACAACATCGGCGCGCCCCAGAAGGGGAGTTCGAAGGAGCGCCAGACGTCGTAGTCGTCCGGCCGGGCGATGGTGTGGTCGCCCGCGACGTGATCGAAGACGAAGCACCACGCGATCGACTGCACGTTGCCCGGATCGGCGGTCTCGGGAGCGCTCGGCTCACCGGTGTCGGACCGCGCCTCGGCGCCGACGACGTACTCGGTTCCGGTCAGCGGCAGCAGATCGCCGGTCTCGGTCCCGTCCATGACGTACTCGGCGGTGATCACGGTCTCGGCCCCGGTGCGCGGGTCCGCGACGGTGACGGAGCGGACCGTCGCGTCGCGCACCTCGGCGGCGACGGGTACCGCGGGTTGCAGGACCGTGAGCCGCCCGGTCGACCGGTACGGCGCCAGCAGGGAGGTGATCACCGCGTCGGCCACCCGCGGTTCGTGACACAGCCTGCTCACCCGGCCACGGCCCGGGTTGAGTTCCCGGTCGGCGCGCGCGGCGGCCGTCAGCGGGTAGTGGTCGCGGTAGTAGCGGCGGATGTCCTCGCGCAACGCGCGGTAGCGGGCGGTGACGCCGAACTGCTCCACCCAGATGTGCTCGTCGGGCGGAACGGCCTGCGAGGTGAGCTGCCCGCCGAGCCAGGCGTACTCCTCGGTCATCACCACCCGGCGGCCACGTTGCAGAAGGGCCAGCGCCGCGGCGACGGAGCCGAGTCCGCCGCCGATGATCGCCACCTCGGCCGTGATCCTGTCAGTCATGACGGCGACTCCGTTCGCGCGACGATCGTGTCCCCCGGCTCGACCTCGGCGACCAGCAGCCGCTCACGGTCCAGACCGGCCCACTCCTGCGGGGCCGTGCCGATCAGGAGCTGGAGGAGGTCGAGCGCCTCGGCGGCCAGCTGTGGTCTGGGCACGTGGAAGCCGGTCAGTGTCCGGCCCTCCACCCGATGGCCGCGCACCTCACCGAGCGCGGCGAGCGAGACCTCGTCCGGTACGGCGACCCCGGCACCCAACAGGGCGTGCGCGACGTCCTCCGCCAGGAACGCGTCCTCCGCGATGATCAGGGTGGCGCCGGTCGCCCGCGCCAGTCGGGGCAGGTCGGCGATTCTCTCCTCACCGACCAGCAGGAAGGCCAGTCGGCCCGCCGCGGAGGCGCCCTCGACGGCATCGCGCCGGTCCCGCGCGGTCGGCGTGTCGCGGCCGCGGTGGACATACAGCGCCTGCCGGTGCCCGCCGGCCGCCGCCTGATCGAGCAGCGCGGTGGTCGGAGTGGTGTAGTCGATCGCCACGTACGGCACCGCGGCGGCGGTCTCGTCCCGGCGGCCGATCGCGACGAACGGGAACTGCTCGGCGACCAGCCGCTCCAGCTCGGACGCGACCATCTGCTGGCCGAGCAGCACGCAGCCGTCGGTCAGCCGCAGCCGGGTCTTGCGGTGGAAGAGGCTGCGCGTGTTGTTCTCCACCGGTGAGGAGGTGAAGAACAACAGGTCCCAGCCGATCCGTTCGGCGGCCCGCTCGATCCCGTTCAGCAGCGGACCGTAGAAGTCCATGCTCTCGGGGGACAGCGCGGCCTCGTACGTGAAGACGCCGATGATCTGGTTGTCCAGCCCGGCGAGCCGCCGGGCTGCGGGGTCCGCGACGTAGGAGAGCTGCTCGATGGCCCGCTTGACCCGCGCCCGGGTGGCCTCGGGGACCCGCACGTTCGAGCCGTCGCGGTCGTTCAGCACCACCGACACCGTGGTCTGGCTGACGCCCGCCAGCTCCGCGATCTCGCGTTGCGTGACACGGCGAGGTCTCGGCGACATCGCTCCTCCATCTGATAATGCGTAACTTCATCTGCTGGGGATGACCGTAACGCACGGTGGATCGCCAGGACAAGCATCTGTTGACACCGGGGTAGCGGCCTGGAAACGTGTTGTTCACGAAGTTGCAGATAGGCATTATCAGCGTGCGCAGCCCAGCGCTGGACAGGAGCAGACGATGACCTCCGAAGCCTTCTCCCGACCCGCCCTCGACCGCCGGCGCTTCCTCGGCGCGGCTCTCGCCGCCGGTGTCGTACTCGTCGCGGAGTCGACCCCGGTCACCGCGCACGCCGCGGCCGGTGACGTCACCCTGGCCGCCGGTGGCATCAGCCTGCTGGCCAGTGCGGGCGGCAGGCTCGCCATCCGTGACGCCGGTGGCGTGACCCGCTCGGCCGGGTCGAAGTTCCAGGTCAAGGACAGTGTCACCGGCATCCACGTGTCCACCGGCGGCACCCCGACGCTGAGCACGCTCGGGGACGGGACGCCGGCGATCCGCATGGACTACACCTTCGACGCCGCCGCCGGCCCGACCGCCGTCACCGGCTGGTTCAGCGTCACCACCTCCCATGCCGTGCTGGAGTGGCACGTCACCGGGGCGGACACGCTGGTCCCGGACGGCTTCCTGTTCAGCCGGGCGATCCAGGCGCCGACGGCGCCCGACGACTACATTCCGATCACCGAATGGGTCCGCGACACGGGCGGCGGCATCCCGTACGAGGCCACCACCGGCATCGCCCACACCTCCACCTGGTCAACCGCGCTGCACGGCCTGTTCCTGCTGGACCGGTCCCGCCAGGCATGGACGAACGCGACCTGGGTGCACGCTCCGGGTGTGGCCGACGCGGCCGGCGGCTGGACCAGCCGGGCCGACTTCTTCTTCTCCGAGACCCGGCCGTCCGCCACCGCCACCATCGGCCGGGGCCGTGAACTCGGCCTCGAACTCACCACGAACCGCGACTTCAACCTGTACGAGTCGGCCGGTGAACAGATGGAACTCACCGCCCTGGTGGCCAACGGCGGCGCGGCCAAGACGGTCGAGCTGGAGCTGTGGGTGCGCGGCTTCGACGGTGACCTGCTGGCCGCCACGACCACGACCGGCAGCGTCGCCGCGGCCGCCACGTGGCAGCACACCTTCACCCTGACCGCACCGGCCGGCGGGATCGCACTGGCCGAAGTGGTCGTCAGATCCGGTGACGACGAGGCGTTCGCCCGGACCAATCTCGCGGTCCTGCCCTCCTACGACTACCGGGCCGGCACGGACAGCATGTTCGCCGTCGCCAACTATCCGTGGCTGCAACGGCCGAGCGCCGACGCCGTACTGGACCTGTGGCAGAAGGTCGGCATCAGCCTGGTCCGGATCTCCTACGACGGCGGGCCCGGGCTGCCGCCCTCCGCCTTCGACGCCCGCGGCATGCGCCACAACATCGAACTCCAGCCGTCCCTGGACGTCACCGACGCCGAGGCCGCCACCTGGGCCGCGGACAAACTGGCGGTGGCGGTCGCTGCCGGCGCCGGCTACTTCGAGGTCGGCAACGAGCTGAACAGACCCTTCAACACCGGCGACGCCGCGCAGGCATACCTGGACAAGGCACTGCGGCCGGTCTTCGACCGGCGAGCAGCCACCGGCGACACCGTCAAACTGATGAACAACGGACTGGCCGGCATGGACAAGCCATGGGTGGAGAACTTCATCGCCGCCGGCGGCTGGGACCTGATCGACGCCTTCGCCTACCACCCGGGACGCGGCAACTTCACCCCGGACTACATACCGCCGGGCGACGACTGGACCACCGGCGGCGACGGCACCTACTGGAACTTCTACGGCGGCCTGCGGCAGTTGAAGGCCCTGATGGCCGAGCACGGGGAGAAGGAGATCTGGCTGACCGAGGCATACGCGCCGACCAAGCCCAACAGCTGGTGGCACGACACCTACCGGCATGCCGCGGAGAACGTGCTGCTCACCCTCGCATTGGCCAAGGCCGAGGGGATCCGGGGCGTGTGCTGGTACCAGTTCCACGACAGCGTGCTCGGCATGCCCCAGGTCGCCGACCCGGACAACGTCGAGTACCACTACGGCCTCATGAACCGCGACCTCAGCCCGAAGCCCTCGCTCCTGGCCTACGCGACCGCGGCCCGCACGCTCGACCAGGCCACCTTCCGGGGCCGGCTGACCTTCCCCGACCCGCGGACCTTCGGCCTGTGGTTCGACACACCCGACGGCCCCGCGGTCGTGCTGTGGAACCGGGCCGACGGCTATCTGCTGAACACCGCCGGCCAACGCGCCGACTGGCACTTCCCCGCCCCCGAGGTGTGGACCGACCCCTGGCCGACCAAGACCCCGCTCGTGGTCGCCGCCACGACCGTCGTACGGCAGGTGGACGCGATCGGACAGGTCACCCAGATCCAGGTCACCAACGGTGGCGCGACGCTGACACTCGACGGTGCGCCCCGGATCTACTACGGCCTCGCACCGCACACCGACGCCACGGGCCACCACAGCCTGCCGAGTCCGACATGAAACGACCAAGGAGCAACAACACCGTGCCCGCCACCACCGCCACCACTCCCTGGTGGCGCGACGCCGTCATCTACCAGGTCTACATCCGCAGCTTCGCCGACGGCGACGGCGACGGCGTCGGCGACATCGCCGGCATCCGCTCCCGGCTGCCCTACCTCAAGTCCCTCGGCGTGGACGCCCTCTGGATCAACCCGTGGTACAAGTCACCGATGGCCGATCACGGTTACGACGTGGCCGACTACCGCGAGATCGACCCGCTGTTCGGGACGGTCGCCGAGGCGGAGCGACTCATCGCGGAGGCGCACACGCACGGGATCCGCATCATCGCGGACATCGTCCCCAACCACTCCTCCGACCGGCACGCCTGGTTCCAGGACGCGCTGGCGGCAGGCCCCGGCAGCCCCGAACGCGCGCGCTACATCTTCCGCCCTGGCCGCGGCCCCGAGGGCGCCCTGCCGCCCAACGACTGGGACTCCCGCTTCGGCGGCCCGGCCTGGACCCGGGTGCCCGACGGCGAGTGGTACCTCCACCTCTTCACCCCCCAGCAGCCGGACCTCAACTGGCAACACCACGACGTCCACGCAGAGTTCGAGTCCGTCCTGCGCTTCTGGTTCGACCGCGGGGTGGACGGCTTCCGCGTCGACGTGGCCCACGGCCTCGTCAAGGACCCCGAACTGCCGGACCTGGCCGACCGCGACGGCGGCGTGCACCCCTTCTGGGACCGCGGCGAGGTCCACGACATCTACCGCGCCTGGCGCAAAGTGGCCGACGAGTACCCCGGCGACCGCTCCTTCGTCGCCGAGGCTTGGACGGACACCCCGGAACGGCTCGCCGCCTACGTCCGCGACGACGGCCTGCACACCGCCTTCAACTTCGACTTTCTCATGGCCGAGTGGGACGCGAAGGACCTGCGAGCCGTCATCGACACCACCCTCACGACACTCGGCACCGTCGGCGCCCCGGCCACCTGGGTCATGTCCAACCACGACGTCATGCGCCACGCCAGCCGCTACGGCCGCAGGGCCGCAAAGAAGTGGGTGGCCAACGAGTCCTACGTCCCCGCCGGCCCCGCCGACCTCGAACTGGGCACCCGGCGAGCCCGCGCAGCAGCCCTGCTCACCTTCGCCCTGCCCGGCGGCGCCTACGTCTACCAGGGCGAGGAACTGGGCCTGCCCGAGGTGGAGGACCTGCCAGAATCCGCGCTCCAGGACCCCGTCTGGGAACGCTCCGACCACACCGACCGGGGCCGCGACGGCTGCCGCGTCCCGATCCCCTGGTCCGGACGGACCACACCGTACGGGTTCAGCCCCCAGCCACCCCCGGGCGCGGAAGAAGCCATCACCGCGCCCTGGCTGCCACAGCCCTCCGACTGGGCGCCGCGCACCGTGGAAGCCCAGAGCGGCGACCCGGGCTCCATGCTGGAGCTCTACCGCGCCGCCCTCCGCCTGCGCCGCGAACACCCCGCCCTCGGCGACTCCACCCTGACCTGGCTGGACGACACCCCCGCCGGAGTTCTCGCCTTCCACCGCGAGCCCGGCTTCGTGTGCGTGGTCAACCTCTCGACCGAGCCGTACCAGCTGCCCGAACACGCCTCGACCCTGCTGGCCAGTGGCCCCGTCGAAGACAACCGACTGGCCCCGGACCACACGGCCTGGCTCAGCGTGTAGCGAGCCACACCCCGATATCCCCAGGGCCTGTCCGGCCTCACGCCCCGCCGTCCGGACAGGCCCTGGCCTTCACCAGCCCATGGCCGCCGCCGATGCGTGCGGCGCAACTCGTCTTCGTGGGCGCCACCCGCCCTACTCACCTGCTCGCCTTCGCCGCGCACCGCACAAACCATGGATCCGTGAAGACCCGGTCATTCAGAGGTGAGTGGGGTGCTCGAGGAGCGGATGGCGAACTGTCTGCCTGATCACCCCCGCACTCGCGGAGCGCGGGGTGCGACAAAGCGGTGTGCGTGGCCCCGACCCGCGCGGAGCCTCGGCGCCCCTGCGAGTCACTTCTGTCCGCCGAAGGGTTGACGTCCGCAGAAAGCGCTTGTTACAACGTTGTAACGCCGTGGCAACGGCGCCCGGTGTGACAGGTCGTGCGTCGGTGCTCCTGCCTGCCTCCACGAAAGGGGCCGTATGCCTGACGTCGCCGCGCACCCGGCCGCCGCACTGCGCGCGGTGCCGACGCGCGCCCCGGCCCGGACTGCCCACGGCTCGTCGCACGCCCGACCGGCTCCGGAGCAAGGGCACCGCCCAGGACCAGTCGCCAACCACTCTTGATGGAGCGTGACATGGCCAATGTCCCCAATCGCCGTGCCGTCGTCGGCGCCACCGCCGGCCTGGTATTCACCGGGGTGCTCGCCACACCCGCCAATGCGTCCGCCGCGCCGCCCGGCCACGTCACGATCGTCTCGCCGAACGGCCGGCTGCGGATGACCGTGCGGGTGACGGACGGACGGCTGCGCTACCAGGTCGCACGACACGGAAGGGTCCTGGTGCCCTCTTCCGGGCTGGGGCTCGACCTGGCCGACCGACCCTCGCTCACCGGCGGTCTGGTGCTGGAATCCGTGCAGCGCAGGACCATAGACGAGAGATGGCGGCCGTTGTGGGGGCCCGACGCGCTCGTCCGCAACCATGCACAGGAGTGCGTACTGCGGACCGCGCAACCGGCGACCGGGCTACGGCTGGACCTGATCGTCCGGGTCTTCGACGACGGCGTCGGCTTCCGCTACCGCCTGCCGGCCCAGGCCGGGCTCGACCGCTACACCGTGACCGCTGAGAGGACCGAGTTCTCCTTGCCACCGACCGCCACGAGCTGGTCGCTGGCGGCGGGCACGGACTGGAACGCTGATGAACGGCACTACCGGCAGGCCCGGCTGGCGGACGTGAAAACCGCCCAGACCCCGCTGTCGTTGGCCACCCAGGGTGGTGAGTACATCGTGGTGCACGAGGCGGCGCTGATCGACTATCCGAGCATGACCCTCGCCGCCGACGGTAACCGGCCCGGCACCTTCACCAGCGAGCTGATCAGCCTTCCCGATGGCGCGAAGGCCCACCTCAGGGGTGAATTCTCCACCCCATGGCGCACGCTGGTCATCGGCGGCCGACCCGGCGATCTCGCCGAATCGCATCTGATCGAGAACCTCAACGAGCCGTGCGCGCTCACGGACACGTCGTGGATCTCACCCGGCACGTACGTCGGTGTCTGGTGGGAACTGCAGCGGCGACACACGACCTGGACCGAGGGACCGCGTCACGGCGCCACGACTGAGCGGGTCAAACGCTACATCGACCTCGCCAGAGAGGCGGGCGCGAGTTCCGTACTCGCCGAGGGCTGGAACACCAACGCCGGCGGCAACTGGACCGGCCAGGACTTCCTCACGCCGCGGGCCGACTTCGACCTGGCCGAGGTGCTGCGCTACGCCCAGGCCAACGGCGTCGGGTTCACCGCGCACAATGAGACCCGCGGCTTCGTCGACTACTACGAGCAGCACCTGGAAACGATCTTCGCGCGATACGCGGAACTGGGCATCCACTCGGTCAAGACCGGCTACGCCACCAAGTTCGTGCTGGGCGGGGTCAACCGCAGCCACTTCGATCAGGAAGCGGTGCGTCACTACCAGCGTGTCGTCGAGACGGCGGCCCGCCACCAGATCATGGTCATCGCGCACGAGGCAATCAAGCCGACCGGGCTGGCGCGCACCTATCCGAACATGATGACCAGCGAGGGCGTCGCCGGCATGGAGCAGCACAACTACATGGGTCGGCTCGGCAACCCGCCGGAGCAGGCCACGATCCTTCCGTTCACCAGGTTCATGGGCGGGCCGGCCGACTACACCCCGGGCGTACTCAACGTGACCTGGGACCCGGCCGGACTCGGTACCCGCGTACAGACGACCTCGGCCGCACAGCTCGCGCTGTACTCGGTGTTCTTCAGCCCGCTGCAGATGCTGGCCGACACGGTAGAGAACTACCACTCCCACCCTGGGTTCGCCTACCTCAAGGACATGCCTGCCAGCTGGGACGAGACCCGCTTCCTGGACTGCGTGATCGGCGACTACACGGTGGTCGCCCGCCGCAAGGGCCACACCTGGTATCTCGGCGCCATCACCGACGAGCACGACCGGACGCTGAGGCTGCCGCTGCGGTTCCTGGGACGCGGCCGGTACAGAGCCGAAATCTACAGCGACGCCGCGGACACCAGCTGGCACGACAACCCACTGCCGATCGACATCCGGACCGAGACGGTGCGAGCGTCCACCGTACTGAAGCTGAAACTCGTCGCCGGTGGAGGCACCGCGATCCGCTTCCGCCGCGCGCGCTCCTGACCGTTGGGCCAGGACGAGCCGAACGGGGTTCAAGCTGATCTGGGCCGTCGGTCCGCTTCAAGGGCACTTCCCGTGTTCTTGATCAAGCCTCGGGCAGTCCGCTTTATGAAAGCGCGAGGCTAATGCTCTGCTGGTGTCCATCGGGGGTTTCTGCCGCTGAGGGCCAGTGCGCGGTCAAGCATGGGGGCGTCTGCGTCTTGGGGTACTTCGTCACCCAGAAGGCCGACACTGCGCATGCGGGGTGCCTCACGCGAGTATGTCGCGAACGTGGCTTCGGCCAAGGATGGGGGAGTGGTGCGCCGTTGTCCGGTGGCTGTTGCCGTGTCCCAGGCGTGGACGGTGAATTCGGCGATCAGAATGCCGCCGAGCGCGGTCGCGGGCATGTGCGCTGTGCCGAGGCTGGCCTCTCCCTCCCACGCTGCCGGCTCGGACCAGGCCCTGGCCGCCGGTTCCGCTCTGCTGGCCACGAGCAACGCCCACTCGGACTCCGCCCGCCCGGCGAGGAGGGGCACCGGGTTCGCGGTCAGCAGGCTCGGATCCGATGCCGTGCGGGTGCCCGCGTCTGTCGTCAACAGGAGCATCATGGCGATGTGATTGACGAGATCTTTCACCGTCCACGCCGAACACGGCGTCGGGCTGTGGTACTGGTCGACCGGTGCATTGTGGACAGCGTCCACTACCAGATCGATACTCTGCGCCAACTGCTCCACCTCTGTCGCCGGCAGCATGTGGCATCCCTCCTTCTCACGCCCCACGCCGAGGGCGAGTGATGCTGATCGGTGGCTTGCTGGATAATGTTCCCGAGTCGGGAACACCGTCTGGTGTGTGACTGCGAACGCAATCACCGCGGTTCGCCCCTCATGTGCAGGGCGTCGTCCTAGTCGATGAAAACGCTCCACGCGGTGGCGTTGAGGTTGTCGGCGAGGAAGATGTCGGTCCCTCCCAGCCGCTTTTCCCAGGGCGGCATGAGTTCGGCCGCGCGGGCGGTGACCGCATCCATCCAGACCTTGATTTCCGCCTGCTTGTTGTTCGCCGGCACCTTGGCGGCGGCCGCGGCTTCCTTCATGTCGACCGTGCGCAGTGCTTCGGATGCAGCGGCGCGCAGGTCCCGGATGTACTCCCGGTTCGTCGCCACGTCCTCGGGCGTACCTGGCAGAGCCATATGACCGGTGACGATGGTCTCGTAGTCGTACTCGAGCAACTGGTCCATGGCGTCGAAGTACGCGGGCACGTGTGCGGAGAAGTACAGGCGGAAGAATGGCGCGCTCTTCGGACTGAAGCTGTCCATCGCTCCCATGAGCTTCAGCTCCGGCAGGTGGATGAAGAGATTGCCAGCCTGATGCCAGTCTCCCGTGTAGTCGAGGACGAACCGTACCCCGTTGATGTCCATCTCCTTGCGCCGGCCGCTGAAGGTCTCGGTGGGCAGGGGGCGCCGATCGTCTTTCTTGACCTGCTTGATGAACTCGCCGGTGATCTCATGGGAGATGATCTTCAGGCCGTCCCGCTTCAGCAGGTGAGCTGCCCCGATGTGGTCGGCGTGCGCGTGGCTGTAGATCAGGTGGGTGACGGGCCTAGGGGTGACCGACTCGATCGCCTCCAGCAGTTTGTCCCCCAGGAATGGTGAGGCGTCCACGAGGACGACACCGTTGTTCGTCTCCACGAACATCGTGTTGATCATCCCCTGGGTGACGAAGTGGGCACCGCCGCCCAGGTCCCTGACGGCGTACCCGGACTCCGGGATGTCCGGACCCAGGGCGAAGCCGGGTACAGGCGCGAACTTGGTCATGGTGATCTCCTTTGGGTGGCCCGTCCCAGGGATGGGGGCGGATGGTCTCCTGTGATGCGGCTCCAGGGGCCGCGTGAGGGCTGGGTCGGTCCTGGCCTGCGGCAGCGTGGCCTTCGAGGCGACAGCGGGCCAGTGCAGGACAGACGCTCCTTTCTCCAGCTCCGGTGCAGGGACGTCCTCTGGTTTCCTCTCCAGAGAGGATCATCGCTTTTCGTCCAGCATGTCCTACTTTGTGTATGCGTGGGCGCTCCAAGGGCGCCCTGCTGAACCTAGGTCTGACTGGTCCACCTTCACCGGCCCGTCACGGCGCTGTGGGGGGCACACTGGCCGCATGAACCACAACAGCGAGCTGGGTGACTTCCTGCGCTCGCGGCGGGCCCGGTTGCGTCCCGAGGATGCGGGGGTCGCGTTCGGTGGCGGCGCGCGCCGGGTGCCCGGGCTGCGCCGTGAGGAGGTCGCGCGCTTGGCCGGGGTGAGCGCGGACTACTACGCCCGTCTCGAGCAGGGCCGGCACCCCCACGTCTCGGAGACGGTGCTGGAGGCGGTGGCCCGCGCCCTGTGCCTGGACGACACCGAACGCGGCTACCTCTTCGAGCTCGCCCGGCCCGGGTCACCTGGACGGCGCCGGCGTCGTCCCGCCGGCGTACCACGCATGCGGCAGCGGATCCACCGCATGCTGGACGTCCTGAACGATGTCTCGCCGGCCGTCGTCCTCAACCACCGCAGCGACGTCCTGGGCGCCAACCACCTGGCCAAACAGCTGATCACAGACTTCGACACACTGCCGTACCGTGACCGCAACCTCGCCCGGTTCGTCCTGCTCCACCCCGCCGCCCGTGACCTGTACATGGACTGGGGCCAGGTCGCGGAGTCGTTCGTCGCCAGTCTGCGCCTGGCCGCCGGACGCCATCCCGACGACCGCCTGCTGAACGAACTCGTCGGGGAACTGTCCATCAAAGTTCCCGGGTTCTCCACCTGGTGGGCCGGTCACCGTGTGGACCAGTGCGCCCACGGCACCCAGCGCCTCGACCACCCCGTGGTCGGCGAACTCACTCTCTCCTACGAAACGCTGGCCCTGCCGGCCGACCCTGACCAGAGCATCGTGCTCTACACCGCCGAACCCGGCTCCGCCTCCGCGGAAACGCTCCGCCTGCTCGCCAGTTGGACCACACCGACGAACACACTCGAGACCGCCCCCTCTCAGGCACCGTCCAACTGATGAGGAACAGGCGGTCGATCAGCGACTAGGACTTGAGGTCATGACAACCACCCAGCGCATCCACACCCCCTTCGGAGAAGAGTCGACGGCCGCCGAGGTCATCGAAGGCGTCGACCTCACCGGAAAGCACGCGGTCGTCACCGGCGCCTCTTCGGGTCTCGGCGCCGAGACCGCCCGTGCCTTCGCCAGTGCCGGCGCCTCGGTCACCCTCGCGGTCCGCAACACGGACGCCGGCGAGCGCACCGCGACCGACATCCGCAAGGCGACCGGGAACGACGCGGTCCAGGTCGGCCGGCTCGACCTCGCCGACAGAGCGTCGATCTCCGCCTTTACGAGCGCCTGGTCCGGGCCCCTGCACATCCTCGTCAACAACGCCGGTGTGATGGCACTGCCCACGCTCGAGCGCACACCGGACGGCTGGGAACTGCAGTTCGCCTCCAACCATCTCGGCCACTTCGCGCTCACGCTCGGCCTCCACGACGCGCTCGCGGCGGCCGGCAACGCGCGGATCGTGTCGCTGAGCTCCCGGGGCCACCACGCCTCGCCCGTCGAGTTCGACGACATCAACTTCACCTCCCGCCCCTACGACCCGTGGCTCGCCTACGGGCAGTCCAAGACCGCCAACGTTCTCTTCGCGGTCGAGGCGACCAACCGCTGGGCAGCCGAGGGGATCACCGCCAACGCCGTCCACCCCGGCGTGATCATGTCGACAAACCTGTCGCGCCACATGGACCCCGACCAGGCCGCACAGCTGCGCGCCGCCGAGGCAGCCGGGGAACCCGGCTCGATCCAGGGCGCGCCGTTCCGGTTCAAGACGATCGCCCAGGGCGCCGCGACGAGCGTGCTGGCCGCGACCTCCCCCCAGCTGGAGGGCATCGGCGGCCGCTACTTCGAGGACAGCAACGAGGCGGAGCAGCTGACGCCCGAGGCCGTGGGAACCTCCCCCGGCGGCGTAGCCCCGTACGCGCTCGACCCGGACGCCGCCGACCGCCTGTGGGAACTGTCGCTCGCCGCAACGGGCGCATGAGCAGAATCCCCGCAAGAGCAGCACCGAACTCGTGGCATCGGCCTCGATGCCGCGATGTACAGAACACCTGCCTCCACGCGCGGTCCGCCCGTAGACCGTTCGAAGCCCACAGAGGAGCCGACCCTCGCCCGAGGACTCGCGGACGAGGGCGAACACATCGCTGCGGCGGAAGGACGGTGCCGCTGGCCACACTGAAGCGGAACTTCCGGACGCCCCTCGAAAGTCAACTTGACGGTGCCTCGGGAGAGTTGCGCCCTCGTACGCCCGTCGGGGCACTCCAGCTGGCGAGCATGCGCAGTGTCTCCGCAGACGCCGAACCAGGCTCCGCGGTGTAGAGGCAGATACTCAGGTCAGGGTCGGCCGGCAGGGCCAGAATCTCGTAGGACAGGGTGAGTTCACCGACCACGGGATGAACGAGGCGCCGGGTGCCGTGGGCGCACTGGTCCACGCGGTGACCGGCCCACCAGGTGGAGAACGCGGGAACCTTGTTGGACAGTTCCCCGACGAGTTCGTTCAGCAGGCGGTCGTCGGGATGGCGTCCGGTGGCCAGACGCAGGCTGGCGACGAACGCCTCCGCGACCCGGTCCCAGTCCTGGTACAGGTCCTGCGCCGCAGGGTGGAGCAGGACGAACCGGGCGAAGTTACGGTCGCGGTGCGGCAGTGCGTCGAAGTCCGTGATCAGCGCCTTGGCGAGATGGTTGACTGCCAGGACGTCGCTGCGGTGATTGAGGACCAGGGCGGGCGAGACATCGTTCAGGACGTCCAGCATCTGGTGGATCGCCGGGCGCACGCGCGGTACCCGGGCCGGACGGCGCCTGTCCGGGCCGGGGGTCGTGGGCCGGGCGAGCTCGAAGAGGTAGCCGCGTTCGGTGTCGTCCAGGCGCAGGGCGCGGGCCACCGCCTCCAGCACCGTCTCCGAGACGTGGGGGTGCCGGCCCTGTTCGAGACGGGCGTAGTAGTCCGCGCTCACCCCGGCCAAGCGCGCGACCTCCTCACGGCGCAGCCCGGGCACTCGGCGCGCGCCGCCACCGAACGCGACCCCCGCATCCTCGGGACGCAGCCGGGCCCGCCGCGAGCGCAGGAAGTCACCCAGCTCGCCGGTTTGGTCCATGCATCCAGTGATACACCACAGCGACGTCATGGGCGCTGAAGGTGGACCAGTCAGACCTAGGTTCGGCAGGGCGTGCGCGGGGCGTCCACACGTGTGTCCCGGGCGGGATGCTGGATGCGAACCGGGAGGCAGCGTCGCCTTCACAGGTGGTCCTCGCCGGCCTGCCGCAGGCCACCGCCTCGTCGAACGCCGGGTGGCCCTCCAGTGCGGTGATTCGCTCGAGCGGCACCGCCTGGTTTGCCAGCACCAACCCGTGGTGGCCCTCCTGCTCCCCGCACCCGCGGGTGGCTTCGTTGATCTCTAGGAACAGCGTTTCTCGACGGGTTCCGGAGCAGTTGGTGATCAGCGGGTCCATGAGTGTCGGCCAGAAATGACGGCGTTGCCGTGGGCGTGGCGAGAAAAGGGAGGCGGGTGCCTACGGGCCGTTGGCAGGATGTCCACGCTCAACACTCGATGGGAAAGGACCCGACGACCGTGGCTCGTGCCATCACTCTGATCCGCTCCGCCTCCCTGTCCGACGTCGCCGAGTACGCTTACGCGGCTACGGCGCCCGCCGACTCCCGCCTGATCTTCCTGGCCGGGGCGTGTCCCCTGAACGACGACGGCTCGACGGCAGCGATCGGGGACTACGCGGGTCAGGCGCTGAAAGCCGTCGAGAACATGCGGGCTGCTCTCGCTGCCGCCGGCGCGTCACTCCAGGACGTGATCAGTACTAGGGTTCTCGTCGCATCGGCCCGGCGGGAGGACCTGGTGTCTGCCTGGGAGGTAGTCCGGGACTCGTTCGCCGACCACGACGTCCCCAGCACCTTGATGGGCGTCACTGTCCTCGGCTATAAGGACCAGCTCGTCGAGATTGAGGCCGTCGCCGCCGTGCTCGACTCCTGAGGTCCATTGACACAACGCGGCGGCCGCGCGGCCTGGACCGGAAGTGCCTGGCGGTATCACCGCGAATATGGGATTGCCCGCCGCCTGCGAGGGCGGCCGGCAATCGAGGCAGGCAGCATGAACGTCAGCCGGTCGACGATGGCCGCGCGGAGCCGCGGGTCCGTGAACCTCTTCGTCCAACCGTCGAAGGTGTGGGGCTCGAATAATCGTCGCTCCTGGTCAAGCGGCATATCTGTACTCGTTGATCACGCCGCCGAGGATGCGGGTGCGCAGGAACCCAGGTCGGTGGCTAGGTTGCGGGCCTGCTGGGTGGTCCAGGCCGCGGTCGGGCGTGCGGTGACGCCGGTGACGTGCAGGCGTCGGGTGCGGTGCTCGAGAAAGACCAGGGCGTGCAGGCGGTGCAGGCTGATGGTGTCGATGTGGAGGGAGTCGCAGGCGAAGAGGCCGGTGGCCTGCGCTGAGCGGAACTCGCGCCAGGTTGGGCCTGTGTGGCGGGGTGCGGGGGCGATGCCTGCGGTGTGGAGGATCTGCCAGACGGTGGAGGCGGCGATCGGGTGTCCGCGCCGGGCCGGTTCCTTGAATCCGGCAGTGGCCCCATCGGCTGTTCCCGCAGCGGCGGACCGTCGTCAGCCGTCCTGAGCGGGGAACACCTCGTCGACGGCGCGGCGCAGTGTTTCGCGGACAGCCATGGCGTTGTCGAGTTCGGCGGCCTGGAACGCGCCGTCATGGAGCAGGACGAGGACGCGTGCGGCGTGGTCGGGGTCGGGGTGGCCCATGGCGGCCGAGAGGTCGCGCAGCACGCCGAACAGCCAGGTGCGCTGGTCGTCGATGACCGCGCGCACCGGGTGGGTGCGGTCGGGGTATTCGGCGGCGGCATTGAGGAACTGGCAGCCGCGGAAGCCGTCTTCGAGGGTCGCGTCGCCGAGTACGGCCATGACCGCGCGGAGTGCCTCGCGCGGCGTCTTGCCCTGCCGCGCCCGTCCGACCGCGTCCCGGATCTGTTCGGCGGTGGCCGTGAGGTAGGCCGAGACGAGGTCGTCCTTGCTGGGGTAGTGCCGGTAGAAGGTGGCACGCGTGACCTTGGCCTCGGTGACCAGTCGGTCGATGCCCACGGCCTGGATGCCCTCCGCGTAGAAGAGGCGGGACGCGGTGCGCAGCAGCCGGTCCTTGGGATGCAGCTCCGAGACGGTCGTCATACACCCATCATAAAGAAAGACCAGTCGTTCTCGGCTGTCGCCCCTGTCACGTTGCAGCGCCCCAGGTAGAACGACTAATCTTTCTCTCAGAAAGACCGATCGTTCTTCCTGGGAGGAATGGAATCCATGAGTACCACCCCCACCATCGTTCTCGTCCACGGCGCCTTCGGCGACTCCGGCATGTGGAAGGGGGTCATCGCCAGGCTCCAGGCGCAGGGCTACACCACTGTCGCCGCGGCGAACCCGCTGCGCGGGCTGGAGTCCGACGCGCAGTACGTCGCCACCGTCACCAAGGCCGTGGACGGCCCTGTCGTCCTGGTCGGCCACTCCTACGCGGGCGCGATCATCACCCGCGCGGCCCGCGAGGCGTCGAACGTCGAGGCCCTGGTCTACGTGGCCGCCTTCCAGCCCGACGAGGGCGAGAGTGCCCTGCAGAACGCCTCCCGCTTCCCCGGCGCCAAGATGGGGCCGGACACCACCATCGCCATCGAGCACGAGGGCGAGCCGGAGCTGCGCATCCTGCCCGAGCACTACCAGGACGTCATCGCCGGCGACCTGCCCGCCGAGACCACCGACGTCCTCGCGGTCACCCAGCGCTCGGTACGCGTGCAGGCCCTGACGGCCGAACTGTCCGGCACCCCAGCCTGGCGCATTTTGCCCTCGTGGGCAGTGGTCGCATCCCAGGACAACGCCATCCCCGCCCAGGCCCAGGAGTTCATGGCCGAGCGCGCCGGATCGCACGTCGTACGCGTCGAGGCGTCCCACGCGGTGGCCATCTCGCAGCCCGACGCGGTGGCCGACCTGATCATCGAGGCCGCCAAGGCCACCCGCTGACCCCTCCCTCGTCGCCGCCACCACGGCCTATCGGCTGCTGCGGCGGCGGCGACGGACCGGGGCCCAGTACCGATCAGACTTCAATGGCACGAACTTACGGATCATCAGGTTTCGGTGGCACACGATCAAGGTTCGCTGGCACAGGACAGTTTCGTGTGACTGAGCGCCGTAGTTGGCGAGCGAGCGCTTTGA
The DNA here is from genome assembly GCF_040302705.1 of Streptomyces sp. NPDC097640. NCBI lineage: Bacteria > Bacillati > Actinomycetota > Actinomycetes > Kitasatosporales > Streptomycetaceae > Streptomyces > Streptomyces sp. NPDC097640. Next base: position 60,315 of record NZ_JBEOSB010000024.1, on the reverse strand, counting down.
GTTGGCGGGCCCTGAGCGTTGTACTTGGCGGGTGTGTGTGGCTGAGCAATGGCCAGTCGAGCACGATTTTCGCTGTTCAGATGTGACTGATTGCGTCTCTCGGAGTACTTCAGTTGGCGAGGAGCGTGATGTGTCCCAAGGGGCCGTGGCAACCGGAACCGTTCCAGGCGGCGTCGCTGACAACATGACTGCCACCATGCCTACTGAGCCCCCCAGCTACGCGCACTGCGGTGTCGGCGCTAACCCGGACGGCGGAGATCCTGTGGGTTGCAGAGGCCGTCGTGTTGAGCGTCAGCCAGGCGAGAACGGCGAGAGCCAGCCTGAACTGTATGACGCGTGCCTGGCACACCTCAGCGACGAGGGCCGCGATGCCTACTTGGCTTCCCTCAGCCCTGGCAGTCGTCTTGACCACCGCGGCACCACCATCGGTGGGACCCTGCTGAGGGCGTCGGCTTGGGAGCGCGGAAGTCGGCCCATGTGCTGGAGCTCCGGCCGGGCGCCGGATCGACGTCGGCATCCTTCAGGATCTTCCAGACGGTCGAGGCGGCCACCTTTACCCGGGCCGCATACCTGTTGGCGCGTGACGTGCGCCCGGCGCCGACCGGCGGGTGGGCGATGGGCCCTTGGCCGGCATGTACCAAGGGATTGTGGGCACCCGCGGCACTCAGCGAGCGCACGCTGCGTCGCCCTGACGGGCTGGTCCTGCTGGTCGTTCGCCCACTGCGGTTGCGTGCTCTCGATAACTCTTGTGAGGGCAGTCGTGCGACCGCTCGAGGCTGCCGGTCCATCGCGTGCCCTTTCACCGAGGCTCATGGGCTTGCCGAGTCAGAGGCTTGCTGCAACGACCACCGGTATAGTCATTGTGGGGAACGTTCCCGGATGGAATCGGCCGACGCGTAGTGGGGAGCTGGAACGGATGGCGAGGGCCCGCGGCAAGGCTCCTACGATTTTGGATATCGCCGCGGAGGCGGGGGTTTCGAAGTCTGCCGTGTCACGTGCCCTCTCGGGACAGGGCGAGGTGAGCGCGGAGACCCGGGAACGGGTCGAGCGCGCTGCGCGCGACCTCGGGTACGTGGCCAATGCCATGGCACGGGGGCTTGTCAGTTCGCAGACGAAGACGGTCGGTGTCCTGCTCCGGGACATGACCCGGCCGTACTACGCGTGGCTGCAGGTGGCGATGCAGAAGGCGGCTGAGGCCCGGGGCTATCAGATGGTCACGGTCGCGAGTGCCGGAGATCTTGGGGTTGCCGACGCCCTGCGCGCGCTGAAGAGCCTCATCTCCTTGCAGGTGGACGGTCTGGTGGTGTCGTCGGCCCGTTTGCCCTCGGAGGAGATCGTTCCGTTCATCGATCGGGTGCCGATCGTGGTGGCGGGCCGCCGGGAGACGAGCAGGGGCATCACCAGTGTCTTTTGTGACGACGCCGACGGCGGAACCGTACTGGCGGACCATCTGCTCAAGCTCGGACACGAACGGATCGCGGTCCTCTTGACCGACGAGACGTACTCCCTGAGCCAGCACACCCGGGGCTACGCCATGATCGAACGCATACGAGCCGCGGGGAAGACACCCGTCGTCTGGGAAGTCGCCTCGGACAGAGAATCGGCCCAGGTGATCGCCGACCAACTGGACAGCGCCGGGGCCACGGCTGTCATGTGCCCCACGGACGCCGCAGCGGTCGATGTCCTGGAGGCGTTGCGGCAGCGGGGACAGTCGGCACCCGAGGACTGCACGGTGACCGGTTACGACGGATTCGGCCCGCTGGCCACCCCATATATGGGGCTCACCACGTTCCGCCAGCCGGTGGAGGAGATCGGCAGGACCTCGATCGGTCTCCTCCTCGACAGGATCGAGGGCAAGACGGACCAGGACCGCCTGGTCGAGCTTCGGGGACGTCTTGTCGAAGGCCGCACGGCAGCGGAGTGGCCCGGCATGCCGTAACCTGTGCGCGGCTTGCCGACCCGGTCAGTCGTCGGTCTCGGCCGGCCACCACCGGCTGGAGGTCGCCTTCGGATCCAGGCCGATTCTTCGGACGTGACTTCCAGGCTTCCAGGCCGGCCGTATCGTCGGCGTGCTGCGCGGACACCCCGGGACACCCCTGCCAGGACCCGGTGCGGCGAGCGCAGTGTGTACTCCGGCCGGTCGACCGCCTGCGCTGGTGGCGACCTCAAGGATGAAATCGGTCGTGGCGTTCTCGTCGTCCGCCTGCTGCGCGGCAATTCCCCGGCCTGGCGCTGACGGCCGTTGACGAACCGGCCCACGGGGCGCATGAGCGTGCTGGTCGCGATGACCACAACGCAGCCGATGAGTGCCATGACCTCCATCCCGGCCCCGGCGAGCGAGCCGATCGCGGCAGCGCACCACAGGGGCGCGGCCGTGGTCGGTCCTCGGATGTCGAAACCGTCCCGGAGGATCACGCCCGCTCCGAGGAAACCGATCCCGGACACAACCTGAGCCGCCACGCGCGTGGGATCGGCCCCGGGGTTCTCGCCGAGTCCCACGGTTCCCATGACCACGAACAGTGAGGCGCCCACCGGGACCAGGGCATTGGTGCGGATGCCGGCGGTGCGCAGGCGCCACTGACGCTCCATACCGATCGCCGGTCCCAGCGCCATGGCCACGAAGACCCTGGACGAGAGCCCGAAGAGGGCACCAGGGTCGGTCACCGGATGTTCCCTTCCGGGTTGGTCATAGGCGCCCGGTACACCATCGGGCCGGGAACGCTCCCGGCGGGGAAGGCTACGTTCATCTCCATGATCCGGCAACGACAACCGGTCATCGATGAGGACTTTTGGCGCAGCCTGTCGTTTGCGAAATCGTCGCTTGTTCGCGTCGAACACCCTCTGATACGTTCGCGTCATCGCCAGCCCGGGAACGTTCCCGTAACGTGCCAGATATGCGACGCGCCGGGCAAAGGAGTACTGATGCCTTCAAATACATCGCCGTCCCCGGTGGCCAGGTGGCGCAAAAACGGCCTTGGCCCCTGGCTGGTGCTGCCCGCGGCCGGGCTGCTGGCGGTCTTCATCTTCAAGCCGCTGTTTCGGACCCTGGAGCTGAGCACCTACGCCAGTGACCTCATCGGGAATCCGACCCGCTATGTGGGTCTGGACAACTACACCTCGCTGCTCTCGGACCCCGACTTCCTGCATACGGTCGTCGTCTCAATCGTCATCGCCTTGCTGGGCATGTCCCTGGCGACCTTCGGCGCCCTGTGCGCGGTGCTGCTGCTGCGCCAGCGGCTGCTGGGCGGCGGGATCTTCAATGTGGTCTTCTCGCTGCCCTTCGCCTACTCCGCGGCCTCGGCGTCCGCGGTGTTCGCGGGACTGTTCGCTCCGTCGGTCGGAGTCCTCAACATCATCCTCGGCAAGGTGGGACTGCCGGGACCGCACTGGCTGGACAGCCCGGTCACCGCAGTGTGGTCGATCGCGATCGCGACCGCCTGGTACGAGTTCGGGTTCGCGTTCCTGGTGCTGACCGCTGCGGTGCGCGACGTCCCGCCGGAGGTCATCGAGGCTGCGCAGCTCGACGGAGCCGGCGGTTTCCGCCTCGCCGCCCGCATCCTGGTTCCCATCATGCGCCCGAGCATCCTGTTCCTGGTCGTGACTCAGACGATCACGGGTCTGCAGTCGTTCGCCCAGATCCAGGTGCTGACCCGGGGCGGGCCGGCGTCCGCCACGACCAACCTGGTCTACCGCCTCTACCAGCTGGCCTTCGGTAACGGGACTCCGGACTTCGGCCGGGCATCGGTCATCGCGACCGTCCTCGTCCTCATTGTCGCGGCGGTCACCGCGCTCCAGTTCCGTCTGCTCGGACGGGAGAACACCGCATGACTTCGACCGATGCCAGGCCGACCCGCGTCCAGTCAGCACCGGCTGTGCCAGCCCGCGCCCGGCGCAGCGTGCGTGTCCCGGGCCCGTGGATCATCGTCCGGTTCACCGCTGTGATGGTCTTCGCGGCGATCATCTTCCTGCCCGTCTACGTCTCCTTCGTCGGCGCCTTCACTCCCAACGGGGAGTTCCTGCGCAGCGGGATCGTTCCCAGCCCCGCCGATGTGACGCTCGGCAACTTCCATGAGGCGCTGACGGCCGTGCCCCTGGTGCGGGAGTACCTCGTGAGCGTCGGCGCCGTCACGCTGCAGACGCTCGGGCAGCTGCTGACCGGTGCGCTGGCCGCGTACGCCCTCGTCTTCCCACGCTGGCGGGGCCGCAACGTCGCCTTCGTGCTGGTCCTGGTCACGCTGGCGATCCCCGCCGAGAGCATCGTCATCCCCAACTACGAACTCGTCAGCTCGATCGGGCTGCGCAACACCATCTTCGGCGTCGTGCTCCCCTACCTGGCCGCGGGATACCCCATCTTCCTGCTGAGGCAGGCGTTCGCCGCGGTACCCACCGAGATCTGGGAGGCGGCACGGCTGGACGGCGCCGGTGACCTGCGCGCCCTGTTCACGATCATCATGCCCGCCTGCCGACCCCAGGTCACCAACGCCGTCATCTGGAGCGCCCTGGCCGCCTGGAACGGCTTCTTCTGGCCTCTGCTGATCACCGACACGGCCGCCGCCCGGACCATCCAGGTCGGAATCTCCCAGCTGTCCGCCTCCGAGGTCTCCAGCCCATCAGTGATCTTCGCGGGTGCTGTGCTGGTGGTCGTCCCCACGATCTTCCTCGTCATCTTCGCCCAGCGTTTCCTCATCAACGGCCTGACCCGCGGTGTCCTGCGCTGAGCCTGCCCACCACGTCTCCTCTCCCTCCCCTCATCGCCCTGAAGGAACCGTCATGAAGCACAGAATCCTGGCTGCGGCCATAGCGGTCACCGTCGTGGCCGGCTCGGCCGCCTGCAGCTCGAACTCGTCGGACAGTGGTGCCGGCGGGTCGTCCGTGCCGGATGCGTCCGCCCTGAAGAACGCGAAGGGTGTCACCGAGATCACTGTCTGGCACGGTCTCGGTGCCGCCAACGGTGTCGCCTTCGACAAGCTGATCAGTGAGTTCAACGCCGCCAACAAGGGCAAGATCCACGTCAACGCCACCTTCCAGGGCGTCTACGCCGACCTGCTGGCCAAGTACACGGCAGGCCTGCGCGACAACAGCACCCCGACCGTCATGGTCGCCGGTGACATCGCCACCGGCTTCATGACCGCAGTGAAGAAGAGCATCCCGGCCACCGACATGGCCAAGGCCAACCCCTCGGATCTGAAGATCTCCGACCTGTCCGCGGCGGGCCGCAACTACTACACGGTCAACGGCAAACTGCAGGCCGTCCCGATGAACATGTCCACCCCGATGCTGTGGGTGAACCGGGACCTGCTCGCGAAGGCCGGCATTCCCAAGAGCACCGACCTCAGCACGCTGGACGCCGTGATCGCCGCTGCCAAGACCGTCAAGGAGAAGACCGGCCAAAAGGGCTTCACGATGCCCGATGACGACTGGTACATCGAACAGCTCACCGCCACGGCGGGCCAGGACTTCTGCACACCGGACAACGGCCGCAAGGGCAGTGCGGCCTCCGGCATCACCATCAACACCGGCGCGGCGAAGACGGCCATCACCAAGGTCGCCGACCTGTACCGCTCGGGTGTGGCCGTGGACGGGGCACCCGACGGATCTGCGGCCCTGTCCGGATTCCAGGCCGGCAAGGTCGCCTTCCTGCTCAACAGCTCGGGCGCACTCGGCGCACTGAAGACGGGCACCAAGTTCGACTACGCGGCCCTGCCGTTCCCCACCAGCGGTCCCAAGACCAGCTCCGGCCCCGTCATCGGCGGTTCCGCCCTCTGGCTCAGCAGCACCGCCACCGACGCGCAGAAGGCGGCCGGCTGGAAGCTGGAGACCTTCCTCGCCTCTGCCGCCGCGCAGGAAGAGTTCAGCCACGCAACCGGCTACCTTCCGGTCAACACAAAGACCGACGCGTCCTCCACGCAGCAGGCGTTCCTCAAGGCGAACCCGAACTATCAGACGATGGTCGCGCAGCTCAAGAACGTTCCGATCGTGTCGGCCCCGGCCGGCTGCGTGACCGGCGCGATGACGGCCATCCGGACCGGCAACATCAACCAGATCCAGGCCGCCTTCGCTGGTCAGAAGACCATTGGTGCGGCGCTCGACCAGGCGGTCACCGACGCCAAGAGCTCGATCAAGAAGTACCAGGACCAGCTCGGCCGGTAGCCGGCTACCGATCACGTACTCACCACGCACAGAAGAGAAAGCAACGGCCTTGACGGACATTCGCTACGGAATCTTTCTCCGACCCGACGCAGCGACCTGCTGGAACGTCACCCAGGTGACGCACGCCCTGAACAAGCAGTTCGGTCTGGTGTCGGCCGGGGCCTTCCCCCCGCACGCCACGCTCATCGGGAACCTCGCCACGCAGGCATCCGAGGACAGGCTCATCTCCGCCCTCGACCCGGTCTTCGAAAACGTGCACCCCTTCCCCGTCCACAACAGCGGAATCGACCGCAAGGAGCTGGGCACCTACGAGTACAACATCAATCTCGACGAGACCGTGACGAAGCCGAACGAACCTCTCGCCCGGGTCGCCGCGGCCGTTGCCAAAGCAGTCGCGCCCCTCTCGGCGCCCGTTGACGACTACCTGGTCACCCCGGTGGCCGAGTACGAATTCTCCGCGCACCTCGGCCTGGCCAGTCACGACCTGGTTGTGGACAACCACCTGAGCGAGGAGGTCGGGGACTTCCTGACCGAATTCGCCCTCCAGCCGCCCGACTCCTTCATCGCTCGCTGGTACTCCCTCTTCGAGTTCCGCTCCGAATGGAGCAGCCACTGGTGGCACCACATGACGTGGCGCCATGTCCACTCCTGGAAAGCAGCATGAGCCGGCCCCGCCAGGACACGGGCGCAGCCTCAAACGTCTCCCTGCACACCACGGGCTCACAGGAGGCTCACCCGACAAGCGTCCATGCGGACGCACGCCCTGGCCAGGACCACCGAAGGACCGGCCTACGCACGCCACGCATCGTCATCTTCGACCTCGGTGAAGTCCTCGCCACACCGCCTGGCCTCTACGCCGCGCTCGCAGCTGCGATCGAACGCCGTCCCGAAGCCGTCGGGGCTGCCTACTGGGCCTACCGCGACGCATACGACCGTGGCGGCAGCGCACAGGCCTTCTGGAGCGACGTCCTCGCCGAACTGGGCGTCTCCCCGGCCGAGGACGCTGTCTCCGAACTGACCAGGATCGACACCGAGGCATGGACGACGATCCGTCCGGACGCGGTGTCCCTCCTCTGCTCGCTGTCCACCCAGGGAGTCCGGCTGGGCATCTTGTCCAACGCCACACGCGAGATGGCCCAAGCCGCCCGCCGCACCCCCTGGGCCGCGTACGTCAGCGACTGGTTCTTCTCCGCGGAACTGCGCCTGGCCAAACCAGACCAGGCCATCTACTCCGAGGTGACCAACGTTCTCGGGTACCCGCCGCAAAGCATCGTCTTCGTCGATGACCGCCCGGTGAACGTGGAGGCCGCGCGCGAGGCCGGCTGGAACGCCCACACATGGACCTCGGGCGAGAACACCAGGACGCTCATGAGCGATCTGGGTCTCCTGCCCGCCAGATGACGCGGCGCGCCGCTCCCGCCGCCCGGCCTGCCGGACGGCGGTGGGATGAAAATCCGCGCACAAGCGCCTGGGCGGCGTCCGACGCTCCCGACAGCCGGGAGCCTGCGAGCGGGAAACCGCAGGGCGAGGCGGTTGAGGTGAAGCGCGTCCGCGGTGCCACGGAGAGCCCGCCCCTGACGGGCGCTGGAGGGCAGCCGCGCGGTCATGTCCGGCTACTGGACCGAAATCGACCGGTGGATCGAGGCTTAGCCACCCACCAAAGCCGCTACCAGGCACGTCATGGCGGGCCGGGGGTCAGAGGCGCCCGGCCAGTTGGTCATCAGGAGGTGGTGGGCGGTGCCGACAACAGCGAGGGCCACGGCATGGGGTGCGACGGTCGCGGCCACCCGGCCGAGCCTCTGCTCGGCCTGCAGATAGCCGGTGATGGCCTCCTGGATCGCGGTGAAGCCTGGCGCTCCGCCCTCGAATGCCTCTCGGATCCGCACCGTGGCGACGGGGCGGGTCATGGCGAGGCCCGAGATGGCCGGGCCACCCGAGTCGAACAGTGCGAGGACGACGGCGTCAAGGTTCCGCGTCACCGTGTCCTGCCCGGCAAGCTCCGACAGCGCCCGTGCCTTCGCGACCGTCCGTGCGAACCGGTCGAGGCAGAGCTCGGCCACGAACTCGTCGAGCCCCGTGAAGTGCGCGTGCAACAGCCCCTTGGCGCAGCCCGCCTCGGCGGTGACAGCCCGGCTGGTGAGCGCGCCGGGGCCGTCCCGTTCCACGACACGCTCGGCGGCCGTGAACAGTCGTTCGCGTACGTCCGGTGTCGCCACTCCGCGCGGTGACATGGACCTCTCTTCCGTTTCTTTTCCCCTCGCCCTGAAGGGATTCAGCTCAGTCGATGCTAGCGGGTTGCCAGTTTGGGCGCACGCCCATACTGTTTGGGCGAACGCCCATTCTCTGTTGTCCACCACAGGAGGCACTCGTGCCGGACGTCGTCAACTCCGAGCAGGCACAGGCATGGAACGGAGCCGAAGGCATCCACTGGGCCCGCAGTCAGGGCCGCTGGAACGCCGTGAACGGGGGTTTCAACGAGCCGCTGCTCGACGCCGCCGGGATCACCGCGGACCACAGGGTTCTCGACCTCGGCTGCGGCGCCGGGCAGACCACCCGACTCGCCGCGCTCAGGGCACCGCGAGGGCATGCCCTGGGCCTCGATCTGTCTGCGCCGATGCTGGCCGAGGCGCGGGCCGAAGCGAACCGGGAGGGCATCGCCAACGTCTCCTTCGTTCAAGGCGACGTGCAGGCCCACGCCTTCGAGACAGGCGCGTTCGACGCCGCGATCAGCCGCTACGGGGTGATGTTCTTCACTGACCTCGTAGCGGCCTTCGGCAACGTCGGCCAGGCGCTGCGGCCTGGCGGGCGCCTGGCGTTCGTCTGCCCGGCCGATGCCGCGCTCAACGAATGGGTGACCGTGATGGCGTCGCTGCGCGACATCCTTCCGGTCGGTGACGACTTCGGACAGCCGGGCCTACCCGGAATGTTCTCCCTGGCCGCCCCGGACCGTATCCGCGCCGTCCTCACCGAGGCCGGTTTCACCGGCATCAGCATCGACAAGGCGCAAGCATGCGGCGTATGGGGGCACGGAGCCGAGGACGCCGCGGAGTTCCTCCTGGCCACCGGCCCCGGTCGCCACCTGCTGCAACAGGCGCCTGCGGCCGCACGGCCCCAGGCCCTCCGCGCACTCACCGACCGCCTGCGCACCCACGAGACAGCGGACGGAACCGTCCAGCTGATCAGCACATCATGGCTGGTCACGGCAGACAATGCCTAGCATTCGGGTCGCAGATCTGCCCTTGGCACCGGTCAGGAGCGTGTCTGTGAGTATGCTCGCCTGACGCGCTGTCAGGCACTGCGCGTTCGTGACTTCGGGTGCGGCGGTGACGGCGCCGGGCGATGGCTCGGTGCCGGGGTCACCACCAGGACCAGCCCCTGGCGTGACCGGTGCGCTGAAGTCCGCCCGCCGGGCGGAGATAGACCTTGTTGTGATCGGGGGCGATCCCGCTCGGCTGGGTGCAGCGGTGTATGGATCATCAGAAGGACTCAGAACAATCCTGCTTGACGCCGCGGGTCCTGGAGGACAGGCAGCAGCAAGTTCCCGCATCGAGAACTACCTGGCCTGGTGGATGGTGCCGCGCTTGCCGTGGCACACGTCCCGGGCCGGCTTGTGGCGGGACTCCTGCACAGTGAGCTGCCGGTTCATCTGACGGCGGTAGGTGTCGTCGACCGGATCGACCCCGGCCGCCGGCGCCCTGCGCCCGCTACGTGACCCGGACGCGCCCGAACTGGACGAGGACGAAGACGAGTCGGCCGCTGACTTGTAGGGTCTCACAGCTCGTGACATGCCGATCTTGCGCGATCTGGGCGTTCTTGGCTGTCTCACGGCCTTGTCACCCATGATCAGTCTCAAATCCGTGGCATTTCCTCGCGAGGTCGAGGGCGAGGTCGAGATCAGGCGGCTTGCCCGTGTCGGCCGAGTACACCACGCTGAGCCCCGAGCACGAGGACCACCGGCGAGCCCAGGTCGCGCACCGATGAGTTTCCCGCGCCGCGCTGGTCTATAAGCCGGACACCCACGGACGGAAGGCTGGGCCATGCGGAAATTGATCTACGGCATGAATCTGACTCTGGACGGCTACATCGCCGCGGTCGGCGACGACATCGGCTGGAGCGGACCGCCGAGCGACGAGCTGTTCCAGTGGTGGCTCGACCACGAGCAGGCGAGTGGCCTGTCGCTGTATGGGCGCAAGCTGTGGGAGGCGATGAGCTCCTACTGGCCGACCGGCGACCAGCAGCCCAACGCCACCCCGGCGGTGATCGAGTTCGCGCGGAACTGGCGGGACACGCCGAAGGTGGTGTTCTCTTCGACGATCGACAAGGTCGACTGGAACACCCGCCTGGTCACCGGCGACGCGATCGCCGAGATCAGCCGGCTCAAGGCCGAGGACGGCGGCCCGATGAACATCGGCGGCGCGAACCTCGCCGGGGCGGCCATGCGCGCCGGGCTGATCGACGAGTACGTGATCGCCGCCCATCCGGTCCTGGTGGGCGGTGGCACGCCGTTCTTCACCGCGCTGGACAGCTGGGTGAACCTGAACCTGGTGGAGACGCGGACGGTTCCCGGCGGCGTGGTCCTGACCAGGTACGAGACGAGGCGCTGAGCAGCAGCCCCCAACACGCCTTGGAGTGCCCGGCAGTAGGTGTTACTTCAGGCGCTTGGTCGTGGGCCGGCCGTCCCAGCGATAGCGCGGAGTCGCGCGGCGGATGAGCATACGCAGTGTGACGATCGCGGCGGACAGGTAGAGGTGGAAATCCACGACGCGGGTGCGCTTCTCGGTGCAGCGCCGCAGCTTGCCGAAGCCGTTCATCCACGCGTGGCTCCGTTCCACCACCCACCTCTTGCCGGCCTGGATCGGGGCGGGGGCGCCCTTGCGGGCGATCTCGCCGGTGAAGCCCAATTCCCGAATCGCGCAACGGGTCTTGTCGCGGTCGTTGCCTCGGTCCAGGTTCACGTCGGCTTGGTCGGGAAGGCCGCCGACCTGCGCGTCGGCGGCCTTGAGGGTGGGCAGCAGCAGTGGGGAGTCGTGGCGGTTGGCGCCGGCCGGGACGATGCCGAGCGGGATGCCGGTGGCCTCGGTGGTGACCGAGCGCTTCAGGCCCTGTTTGCCCCGGTCCACCGGAGAGCGCCCGGTGGCCTCGCAGCCACACGGGGCCTTGGTGAGGCAGCCGTCCACGGACAGTTGGTCGAGCTGAAGGCCGATCATGCGGTCGTACGCCTGGAGGGCGAGCGCGTGGATCTGCACGGCCATCCCCAGCGGGGCCCAATCCTTGACGCGGCGCCTGATCGTACGGTCCGAGCAGCCGGTTTTCGCAATGCGCTCGGTGATCACTGAGCGTAGAGAACTCCATGATCACCAGGGCTCGGGCCTGCTGTGATTCCGGGGCGCCCCGAAGGCCGGCCAGTGCGCCTACTGCCGGGCTCTCTAAAGAGGCCATACCCTTTGACCTGTGCATTTGCGCCTCTGAGGTACTCGGGGGCGATCGTCCGCTGTACGTCCGACGTGCCGCCTGGCGCGGCGTGCTGTCGAGTTCACATCCGCCACACGTTTCATGCGTGAGCGATGAGTTTGGGCGGCGGATCGGGTCTGCCCTGGTATGACTCGAATCATCGCTGACATCTCGGTCTCTCTCGACGGCTTCGTCACCGGGCCCGACCCCGGCCTGGACAACGGTCTGGGCACCGGCGGCGAGGCCCTGCACACGTGGGCGTTTTCCGACGACCCCGACGACCGCCGGGTCCTGCGTGAGGGGACCGCCCGCTCGGGCGCCGTTGTCCTCGGCCGCCACCTGTTCGACGTGGTCGACGGGCCGAAAGGCTGGGACGACACGTCCGGCTACGGCGTCGGCGAGGTTGGCAAGCCCGCGTTCGTCGTCGTGACGAGCTCGCCGCCGGAGTCGGTGCGGACAACCAACCTCGACTGGACGTTCGTCACCACCGGTCTGCCCGACGCCGTCACCGCCGCGCGCGAGCGAGCCGAGGCGGCGTCGTCGGACAGCGGCAAGGACCTCGACGTCGTCCTCATGGGCGGCGGCGCCACGATCCGCTCGGCGCTCGACGCCGGGCTGGTCGACGTGCTGACGCTGCACCTCGCGCCTATCGTGCTGGGCGCCGGGACACCACTGTTCACCGGCGGAGCGCCGCGCACGCTGGTGCAGCGGAGCGTGATCTCGACATCGACCGCGACGCACCTGACCTACGACGTCTTCCGGTGATCTGATGACCACTGTCAACGCGAATGAGATCGCCTTGGGCATCGAGTCGTTCGGTGACGACAACGCGCCACTCGTCCTGCTCGCGGGCGGGACGACGATGCTCTCGTGGCCCGACGCGCTTTGCGAGCGCCTCGCCGCTGGAGGGCGCCATGTGGTGCGCTACGACCTGCGCGATAGTGGGGAGTCGACGACGACGGATCCGGAGGCGCCCGCCTACACCCTGCGCGGCCTCGCCGCCGACGCGGCGGCCCTTGCTGACGCGCTCGGCGGGGGGCCTGCGCACCTCGCGGGGATCGGCGTCGGCGGTATGGTCGCCCAGGTGGCCGTGCTCGACCATCCGGGCGCGTTCTCGGCGCTCACCCTGGTCGGCACCCGCGCGGTTGCCCCTGGCCCGCCCGACGATGACCTCCCCGACCATGACCAGGCGACGATGAGCCGGCTGTTCGCGCGTCCGTTGCCCGATTGGACCGACCGCGAGGCGGTTGCGGAGTTCGCCGCCGCCGGCGCGGAGATTCTCGGCAACGACCCCGTCGCCGCGCGCGCAATCGCTGGGCGCATCTGGGACCGCACGCCCGGCACCGCACCCCCGGTCCAGATGGCCAACCAGATGGGCATGGTGTTTTCCAGGCTCGACTGCGAACCCCGCTGGCGCGAGCGCCTGCCCGAGATCGAGGTCCCCACGCTCGTCGTCCACGGCCGCCGCGACCGGTTCTTCCCTGTCGGCAACGGCGAGGCGATTGCGCGCGAGATCCCCGGGGCACGGCTGCTCGTCCTCAAGGAGGCCGCCACTGCGATTCCCGATGCGGCGGTCGGAGAGGTCACCGAGGCGATGCTCACGCTCGGATAGAGGACGGCGGGTGCCGCGCGGGTCTGGCCTCCACGCAGCAGTGGACGTCGGAGGCTTGATCCGGCCGCGCGCCCGCGATCGGCACGATTCCAACCCGAGATTCCCCGTGGTGGCCATGCTTGCTCCTCCTGATCCCGAACAGCATCGTTGTGCGCCGTTCACGACTCGACACTGAGCCTCCGGGGAGCGTCGGCGGGAGCTACGGGACTTCGTGGTACAGCGCGTACCACCCCGCGGGGCGGGGTGTGCGGGAGGATGGTGTGCATGGGTCAACTCGGTGCCGCGCTGCGGGCGTGGCGGGACCGCCTGGATCCCGCGACGGTGGGCTTCGCGCACGCCTCACCCCGTCGGGTCCCCGGTCTGCGACGCGCGGAGCTGGCGACGCTGGCCGGCATCTCGGTCGAGTACGTGGTCCGGCTGGAGCAGGGACGGGTGGCGACACCCTCGGCGCAGGTCTGCTCGGCCCTGGCTCGCGCCCTGCACCTGTCCGACGACGAGCACGCTCACCTTTTGCGCATGGCCGGTCATGCAGCGGATCCGAGCCGGGTTCCACGAATGATCCCAGGGAGCCTGTACCGGATCGTGGAGCAGCTCGTCGGCAACCCGTTGGCGATCTACGACGCCACCTGGCAGTTGCTGCACTGGAATCCGCTGTTCGCGGCCACGTTCGGCGATCCCACGGTCCGAGGTGGGGGAGACCGCAACGTCCTGGTCTGGCAGTTCCTGGGTGAACTGCCCCGGGTCCGGCAGACGGCGGCCGAGCGGGCGGCGTTCGAGGAGTCCCTCGTCGCCGACCTGCGCGCGACGACGAGCCGGTACCCCGACGACCCCGACCTCGCGGCGTTGGTATCGAGGCTGAACCTCAGCCCACGGTTCTGCGAGTTGTGGAGCCGCCGAGCGGTGGGCGGTCACCAGAGTGCGCACAAACTCGTCCAGCACCCGGATGTCGGGGACATCGCCATGAACTCCGACATCCTCAACACCCAGGACACGAACCTCCGCCTCGTGGTGTACACGCCGCAGCCAGGCACCGACGCCCGCAGCAAACTCGAATTCCTTGCGGCCATTGGGGTCCAGAGGATGTCTCCTCAGGGATGAAGGCCCGCGTTCCGCCTCGTCCGGTGGACCAGGCTGCTGGATGGTACGCGCGGTACCAGGAAGTCCCGTAGCTCCCGCCGCCCCTCCCGGAGACCCAGCATGGAGTGCGTGCACAGCGCACGACCGTGCTGTTCGGACCAGGAGGAGCCGGCATGACCACCACCTTCATCACCGGGGCCAACAAGTCCCTCGGTTTGGAAACCGCTCGTCGCCTCGTCGAGGCGGGGCACACCGTCCTCCTCGGTGCCCGCCACCGTGAGCGCGGTCGGGCCGCGGCCGAGTCGCTCGGCGCCCGGTTCGTTCAGATCGACGTGACCGACGACGCCTCGGTCCAGGCCGCGGCCGCGGATGTCGCCGCGCATGAGGGAACGATCGACGTCCTGGTCAACAACGCCGGCGTCCTCGGCAAGGTCGGCCCCGTCGAGGAGTACACCGCGGCCGACGTGAGCGCCGTGTTCGACGTGAACGTCGTCGGGATCGTGCGCGTCACGCACGCCTTCCTCCCGCTGCTGCGCGAGTCCCCGAACCCCGTCATCGTCAACGTGTCCAGCGGGATGGGCTCCTTCAGCATGACCCAGGACCCGACGCGGATCGAGTCGCAGTATGCCCTGCCCCTCTACTGCGCCTCGAAGGCCGCGGTCACGATGCTCACGACGCAGTACGCCAAGGAACTGAAGGACATGAAGGTCAACGCCGCAGACCCCGGGCAGACCGCGACCGACTTCACCGGCGGCCTCGGACACAGCGTCGCCGACGGCGCAGAGTCCATCGTGACCCTCGCGACGATCGGCCCGGACGGGCCGACGGGACAGTTCATCGACCGATCCGGGAACCTCCCGTGGTGAACCTGCCCTGAGCTCAGGGTCGGTCGACCCTGCGCTTGCCGAATATCTCGTCCGTGCAGGTCACGCGGCATGCTGGTATGCGTGGAGGATGCCGCCAAGGCGGTCGTGGCGGCGTATGTCGAGGTGGCTTGACTCTGGTTCCGTGTTGTACGTGGTCGTGTGTGGCCAGAGGTCGGGGCAGTGAGATGGGGGCACCCTGCTTGCCGGCTGCCGCAATCGCTCAATTCTGAGAACGCGCATCGCGGTGCCAAACGGTCTCTCGGCGAGGCGGGTACCGATGCCTGCACGGCGAGCCGCTCGCACTCGCCGTCGAGATCCGGCGTATGGCTCGTTGCAGCCGTCCGCCCGGGAACGGCATCCCTCGGCTCGTGGACTGCTCCAAGCGGATGTGTCGGCCCGTCGAGTGCTATGTCGAGGTGGGCAGGTGCGGGGAGCGGAGTACGAGCAGGGTGATCTCGCTGGGGGCGAAGACGCGGAACGGTGGGCCCCAGAAGCCGGTGCCGCGGCTGGTGTAGAGGAGGGTGCGGGGGCCGTGGTGGCTGAGTCCGGCGAGGGCGGGCTGGTCGATGCGGACGAGGTGGTGGAAGGGCCAGATCTGGCCGCCGTGGGTGTGGCCGGAGAGTTGGAGGTCGATGCCGGCGGCTGCTGCCCGGTCGATGAACTTGGGCTGGTGCGCCAAGAGCAGGACGGGCAGGTCGGGGTCGGCGCCGTTCAAGGCTCCGGCGAGGTGGGCGCGGTGGCCTGCCAGGCCCGAGGACTCGGCGGTGACGTCATCCACGCCGGCGACCACGAGGGTGTCGCCTCCGCGTTCGAGCAGCAGATGGCGGTTGCGCAGCGGCTCCCAGCCCAGCTCGTCCATCAGGTCGACCCAGCCCTGGGCCTCGCTGTAGTACTCGTGGTTGCCGGTGACGTATACACGGGCCCGGGTGGCCCGCACGGTACCGAGTGGGGCGGCCTGGGCGCGGCGGCGTTCGGCCGTGCCGTCCGCGATGTCGCCGGTGTGGCAGACCAGGTCGGCTTCCAGAGTGTTCACCGTCTCGCATACCCGTGCCGACCAGCGAGTGCGATCGAGCGGGCCGTAGTGGGTGTCGGTGATGAGGACGACGCGGATGCCGTCCAACCCGGCACCCAGCCGCGGGAGTTGCACGTCGAGTCGGCGCACGCGTGGCACGCGGCGGGCCTCGGCGTACCCCCAGCCGAGCAGTACGGCGGTTATGCCGAGGACGGCCCAGGTGACGATTCGGGCCCGGTCCTGGCTTTCGCCGACGCCGGCCACGGTCAGGGTGAGCCGCAAGAGGATGCCGAGCAGAACGGACCAGGTGAACAGGACCCAGATGGTGCCCAGCAGGGTGTCGCCGATGATCGCCGCCCGGTCCTGCTGGCGCCGGCCGTGGCCGCGCACCATCACGAGCGGCATACCGACGAGACCGAGGGCGAACAGGGCGGTGCCGGCCAGCGTGACGGGCAGCGGCCAGTGCTGGCCGCTGTGCAGGAGCACCCAGCAGGGCACGGCCCATAGCAGGACGGGGGCGATCAGGGGGATGTAGCGCATCAGCCGGTGCAGTCGGCTCTGCCGCGGCGCTTGCGCTTCACCCTCGGCGGGCCGGGTGTTGCTGGTGTCGGTCACGCTTCCCCTCCCTGACCAGGCTGCCGTCCCGCGCACTGTATCCGGTCGCCTTGGGCCGGCCGGTCCGGTTCGGCCTTCGCTGAACTCCTGAAGGGTGTCTTTATTGCCGTATGGTGGTTGACCTGGGGCTTTGCGATCGCCCATGTAGGGGCATGATCAGTGATCGTGGGTCTGCGACTGCTCTAACTGATCTTCGGCCGACTGCTGGGCTGCTTCCTTTTGCTGGGCCGGTCGGCCGTCGCGAGCAACGCCGAGATCCTTGCCCTTCGTCATGAGGTCACCGCCCACCCGACCGGCGCATGGGTCACCCAACTCGCCCGCAACCTGCTCATGGCGGATCGGGTTCGCCGACTTGTTTGAAGCCAGTTGTTGTTCAAGGGCTGAGCAGACGTACCGACCGTGGGCCCAGACCTCCGCCGTCCCAGCTGGGCGGGAGTCGTCGGCTACGAGTCCGCCCTGGCCGCACTGTTTCCTACACTCACTGGATGAACAACTACACGTGCACCCATTGCGGCACCGTCGGTCTGGTGGAAGGTTTCATCGAGGACGCCGGCGAGCACTCGCGTGGGTACGCGCGCTGGATCGAGGGCGCGCTGGAACGGGGAATTTTCGGGGGTGCCAAGCGGATGGGCCGTCCCCGGCGGCAGATAGAGGCATTCCGCTGCCCCAAGTGCGGGCACCTCGAGCTGTTCGCCACCGGCGAGGTGTAGTCGGCCCTCGTTGTCCCCGACGCCCGCGCGGGCGGTCGCGCGTCGCGCACCGGGGCCCCGCCGACTTCGACACCCCGCCCGCCCGCGTATTCTCGGCCTGCCGGTTCGAACATTGCCCTTGCCGGAAATCTCATCCGATCACCCGGAGTGAACCGTGGTCGATCACCGCCGAGTTGGCGTTCGAGCACCGTGATCTGATGGTGGAGGGCCAGGATCTCGGCAAGCGCAAGGTTGACACCTACGGGCCCCCCACGGACCACGGTGTCTGCACGGACGAAAACACCCGCTGGATCGAGCCGCTCCTGCCCGGCAGCCCGGCGGCGGCCGTCCATCCCAACGCGCGTGGCGAGCAGGGTATGGTCCACGCCGTTCTGCGAACGCTCCACTGAAGCCTCAGGAAGACGCCTGGTAGGGGCTGTTGAGGTAGGCCAGCACAGCGAGCACCCGTCGGTGCCCGCTGTCGCTGGGTGGCAGGTGCAGCTTGAGGAAGATGTTGCCGATGTGCTTGCTGACCGAGCGTTCCGTGATGACGAGGGATTCGGCGATGGTGGCGTTGTCGTGGCCCTCGGCCATGAGCTGGAGCACTTCGCGCTCGCGTGACGTGAGGGAGTCGATCGGAGTGTCGCGGCGGCGGGTGAGGAGCTCGGTGACCACCTCCGGGTCGAGGGCGATGCCGCCTGCGGTCACCCGTTCCAGGGCGTCCAGGAAGTCGTCGACGCGGCCCACGCGGTCCTTGAGCAGGTAGCCGACCCCGCTCGCACCGCCGCCCAGGGGGTCGGCGGCGTACGACTGCTCGACGTACTGGGAGAGCACGAGCACCGGCAGGCCGGGGATCTTCTTCCGTGCCCCCAGGGCCGCGCGCAGGCCTTCGTCCCGGAACGTGGGGGCATCCGCACATCGAGCACGGCCGCGTCCGGGCGGTGCTGGACCAATGCGGGCAGGATCTCCGGCCCGCTGCCGACGACGGCCACCACCTCGTGCCCGGCCGACCGCAGCAGCAGGACGATCCCCTCTCTGAGCAGGGCGTTGTCCTCGGCAATCACCACACGCACGGCAGTTGCACCTCGATCACCGTCGGGCCCCCGGCGGGGCTCGACACCTGGACGCTGCCGTCCAGCGCGGCGACCCGGCGGCGGATGCCCAGCAGGCCGGTGCCGCCCATGTCGTCCGCTCCGCCCGTGCCGTCGTCCCGGACGACCGCACGCAGCCCGGCGTGCAGGCGCTCCAGCTGTACGACCGCCCGTTGGCCACCGCTGTGCTTGGCGGCGTTGGTCAGCGCCTCGGCCACGGCGAAGTACGCGGCGGCTTCGACCGCGGCCGGAGGCCGCGGACCGTCCTCCAGGCCGCCCGCCACGTCCACGGTCACCGCCAGCCCGCCGCTCGCCGCCAGTGCTCGTACGGCCCCGACGAGACCGCGGTCGGTGAGGATCGGCGGGTGGATGCCGCGCACTACCTGTCGCAGCTCGGTGAGTGCCTCCTGGGCCTGGTCCTGTGCCTCGGCCACCAGTTTGAGCGCGGCCTCCGGATCGTGGTTGTAGGCGCGCTGCGCCAGCCCGAGACGCATGGACAGCGCCACCAGCCGTGCCTGGGTGCCGTCGTGCAGGTCGCGCTCGATGCGGCGCAGCTCGGCCTCGTGCGCGGCGATCGCGTCCGCGCGCGTCGTGGCCAGCTCCTCGACCCGGGCGGCCAGCAGCGCCTTGGGCGAGGGTCGAAGCAGAGCCGTCGACCAGCCGACCTCCAGGTCCGCAAGCCGGGTGATCAGCGGCAGAACGACCGGTGCGCGGCGTAGCACTCCGCACCACACCCCGTCGACGACCGGACCCAGCAGCCACAGCGGCAGCGCAAGGAAGACCAGAAGGCCATAGACGTACGAGGCGATCATCCAGCGCAGGTCGAGGAGGGTGCCAGGGTCACGGACCGCGGTGCGCAGGCGCACACGCAACGGCCCGTCGAGGGCCTGGTACGCCTCTGGGATCTCCTGTCCCGTCCACGCGGTCGTCATACGTCGCTTCGCTCCTGCGATCCGGCGGATCAGCAGCACGGTCTCGGGCAGCAGCCATGCCCCGACCACCGCGACCGTCCCGACGACCGTGATCAGCAGCACGGTGATGAAGATGTACAGGCCGAAGGTCATGACAGCGGTCAGGACCAGATGGATGGTGGCACGCCAGGCCTGCCGCAACGCTCTCCCCATACCGCCACGCTAAGCGATCAGACACCAAGAGCCGGGAGAGCGGACCACACCATCGTGGTGTAGCCAGCCACACCACCTGTTCGGGACAGCACACTCTCGATACGGCGGACTCTGGCCGGGACCGTGGACACTCGTCGTCGATGGCTCGATCGCCCTGGCCATGGTCGGCAGTGCACGGATAACAGGAAACGGTGTCCTCGTACCGTACGAGAACACCGTGCATTTTGGGGCGGGAACGCAGGTGCTGGAGAAAAGGTTTTGAGGTGCATGAGGAGACGCCAGTGGTTTAAGGACGGGATGTGCTGACGGTGGTGTTCGACGTCGATTTCGTGAAGCCTTATCAGGCTGTCGGTGATGAGGCTGGTGGCGGGCCGGCACCCGGGCAGCCATTTCGGGGTCATGGAATTCCTCCGCCAAATGAGAAAGGCGCAAGTCCCTGGCGTTCCGCTCAGGAATTTTGGCCAGGGGGCTTGCGCCCTTCACCGGTGGGCGCGCTCAGGACTCGCGGCCTGTCGGTCGGGCTCCTCAGGCCCAAGGACCGCTGGGGCCCGCCGGGTGGGTAGCCATGCTCGGCGCCTTGTTCTTGTCTTTCTTGCCGGCGATAAGCCCGCCGAGCGCGCCCAGAGAGACCAGGCCCATCATGCCGGAGCCGACGTAGCGGTCCACGCCGCTCATAGCGAAGTACATGCCGGCGGCCGCGGCACCGTTGAACAGGAACAGAAACCAGAGCGTGCCCGGACGGCCCAAGAAGGCCTTGATCTTCGGCTTCTTCGCGATCTGCGAGCCCGCGATGAGAGCGACGAGTCCACCGCCGTAGGTGGCAAGGTTCTGCTGTGTACTGTCGTCGAAGATCTGCTTGGCCGTGCCGCTCAGTGCGAGACCGGAGACAAAGAACGACCAGAGGAATAGATCGACGAAGAAGGACTTCATCTTGGCGAGGACCGAGTTCACGCGAGTTTCCTTTGGATGAGGGTCAGGGGGGTGAGGAAGGGAACCCCCTTCGCTCTGTCATCAACAATCCCGTCATCCGCTCGTCGTCACGAGGGACCGCACTCCCGAATGCGAGGTGTAGCCAGCTACACCAGGCGACGACAGGGCTCCTTTTTGCCCCACACCTGTCCACGTTTGACGCCCCGGTCCTGGCTGCTCCCCAGTCCCTCAGGAGCCGCCACGCATGTCGACGAGGCGTTCGGTTGTGAAGGCGATGGCGTCGAAGACGACTGCGCAACCGCTTCCGGTGGGTGATTGGACCTGAAAGCCGATGTTCGCGCTGTCGCTCGCGTGGCCGAGGGCGAAGTAGCGCACGAGGTTCCAGGTCTTGCCGTCGAGGGACGCGTGATAGGCGTAGGTGTGGTCGACGCGGGAGACGCGCAGCCATACCGTGCGGCCGTCGACAACGAAGCCGTTGGCGTCGTCGGAGACGCCGCGGGTGACGACGGAGACGACCATTGGCTCACCGCCGGGGCTGTACTCGAAGCAGAGCTTGCCCCAGTGCTGGTCGTCAATCCACAGCAGCAGCACGCCGGCATCGAAGGTGGATTCGAAGTCCACGGTGACACGGGCGCGGAGCTGGAAGTCGCCTGAGGGAGGTGCACCGAGCAGGGTCGGGGCGTTGAGTTTGGGTGCGATGGACGGGTCGGTGGTCCGTGCCGGGTCGGTGAAGATGTCCGTGTCGGCGGGCGCTGTGGCACTGACCGTGGTGGTGTCCACGGTCCAGGCGGTGTCGCCGGCAGGAGTGAGAGGGAAGGGCAGTGCGTGGACGGTCACGGTGTCGTTCATGCGTCGGATCCTTCATTCGTTTCTGGGCAGCCGTCCGCTGCGGCAGGCGGACGGCAGGGGTGTGGTTGCGGGGTGGCGTGAAGCGATGGCTGTCGGATGGAGTGTGGACGGGGGATTCCGGAGGCGGCGGCGGGCGGTGTGGGGGTCTGGGTGGGTGGGCTGCCCGCTGCCCGGGCGAGGAAGATCGCAGCGAGCGCGAAGGCGAGGACGATGATCATCGCGGTCCGCAGGCCGTAGTGGTCGCCGAGGAATCCGAGGCAGGGTGGGCCAACGACGAAGGTGTCGTAGCCGACGGTTGCCACGAGGTTGACGTGTGTGGTTGCGTTCGGGCCTGAGTCACCGGCGGCGGAGAGCGCCACGGGGAAGCCGAGTGAAGCGCCCAGGCCCCAGAAGAGGACGGCTGCTGCCGCGATGGCGGAGGAGTCGACGAAGATGACCAGAGCCAGCCCGAGTGCGGCGCTCGCGGCGTTGACTCGCATAGTGGCGGCCCCGCCGATCCGGTCGATGAGGATGCCGCCGCTGAAGCGGCCGATGGTCATCGCTGTGGCGAAGCCGGTGTAGACGGCCGAGCCGAGGGCCGCGCCCAGGTCGTGGCCGTCGACCATGAGCAGGGGGAGCCAGTCGTTCGCGGCGCCTTCGGCCAGGGCCATGGCGAGAATGATGCCGCCGATCATCAGCAGCCGGCGATCCTTCCAGACCGGTGCGGCTGCTGGAGCGGGACTTCGCAGGTCCGCCGCCAGGATGGTGGTCTTGCCGATCCCGGTGGGCACGGCTCGGTAGGCGTAGGCGAACAGGGCTGCCGTGACGGCGGTGACGGCGAACAGGTGCAGGTAGACCGGGAAGTGGACCGCGGCGTCGCGGAGGTCGCAGGCGTACCCCTCGGGTCGATGACTTACTCATTCGACGGGATGCAGGACCCCTCATCGGAGCGTTCACCCGTCTGGCAGAGTCGTTGTCCGACCGGTACCGGGCGCTGCTCGAGGCGGCCGAAGCTGTCCCACAGGCGCGCGAAGCGGTCCGGACGGACTGAGCTCCACCTGATCTCCGAAGCTGCGGGAAAGAATGTGGGGCGCGGCGACTTGGATACCGCGCCCCACCCGCGTGTTCCTGCTACTTCAGCACGGGCAGCTCGGCGTAGGTCTTGCTGCCGAGGTTCATGGTGACGCTGTCGGCAGGGTTGTCGGTGACGACGCGGGGGAAGTCACCGCCGCTGAGCGTGATGCGCAGTTTCTCCCCCGATTTGAACTGCCAGTGGAGCTGTCCGAGCGAGATCGTGTATTGGGTCGCCTTGCCGGGGGTGACGGGCTTGGTCTGCTCCAGGCCGTCCCGGAACTGGGCCCGCAGGTATCCCGTCTCGATCGGCAGGACACGGCCGTCGGGGAGGACGTCCTCGACCTTGCTCACGAAGTAGGTGTCCTGCGCGCTGATGGACGCGTTGAGGTGCAGTGTGACCGGGCCGGCGAGCGTGGCCCGGCTGCTACTCCGTGGGCGACGACCGCCTGTGGGGCGTCAACCGCCGCTGCAAGGGCACCGCCAACACCCTGGCCGCGCTCAAGTCGATCCGCGCCGCCCGACCCGACGGCGCCCCGATCTGCATCATCCTGGACAACCTCTCCGCCCACACCGGCGCGGGCATCCGCCGCTGGGCGAAGAAGAACAAGGTCGAGCTGTGCTTCACCCCGACCTACGCTTCCTGGGCCAACCCGATCGAGTGCCGCTTCGGCCCGCTGCGGCAGTGCACCCTGGCCAACTCCCACCACCGCAGCCATCCTGCGCAGACCCGGGCGCTGCACCGCTACCTGCGTCGGCGCAACGCCAAAGCCCGCCACCCGAACGTCCTGGCCGCCCAACGCAAGGAACGCGCCCGCGTCCGCAGCGAGAAGGGCATCCGCTGGGGCGGACGCCCCCTCAACGCCGCTGCCTGACCAACCGCGAACCGCAACCCCCGAGCGCCGAAGGGGGCAAGTTCAGGAGAAGGACAGCGAAAGAAGGATGACTCAGGAGGCGAACGGCTCGATCTCCCCCGCGAAGACGATGACCTGGTCGATGAGGCTCCGCCGCAGATGGACGACGTCCGTTCCCGCCAGGCGGGGGCCTCCATCAGGCGTGGTGAAGACCCACTGGTACCGGGCCCATTCGTCAGGCATGTCCACCGCTGAGCAGCGCACCATCGTGCCGGTCCCCGCCGGGTGGCGTCGGATGTCCAGCACGAACCGCTCGACCGCCGCGATTCCTTCGCTGCGGCCCAACGGCCCCCAGAAGACCACGTCTGAGGTCAGGGCCTGGGAGAGAAGGGCAGTCACATAGCTGTCGTCCGAGGCGTTGAACGCGGAGATGAACATGTCGATCGCGGAGCGTGCGGTCTCTTCCTGCATGCCCCAGTAATACCAGCCGTTTCGCGTGCGCTCGTCCCGCGAGCCGCCTGCTGGCGTGGGTCGGCGAGCTGGCCAGGCTCGACGACGTCCACCTCGACGCTCTCCGCCAGGCCACGGACGGCGACACCGCCCTCGACCTGGGTTTCCTCAACACGCATCCGCACACCATCGGCCCCTTCGGACCCGACCCCACCGCCCTGACCACCGCTCAAGTGGCGGCCGCGGCTCTCATGGGCTGATCGTGCCGTGCTCTCCGCTCTCGCGCGGCACCTGCCATCCGTCGTGCGCCTCCATCGGCGCCGTGTCGATCGCAGTCGCCCTCGACGGCGAGCGGCGGCATGGGCCGACGCTGGCTACCGAACGAGGGCCATCGGCCACGGTGCCCGCCGTGGCGGCGCCGGCGGACAGTGTGGGGGCGGTGAAACGCCCCAGTGGGCGCGTATCTGAGTACGAGCACTCATGCGGTATCCGACCTGGTGGAGTGGGATGATGGCATGACTACTTCCCCAGCATCTCCGGGGGATCAAGCCTCCGCCGCGGCGGAATCCCCGTTCCACGATGTCGGCCCCGCCGCGCGGAAGTTCGCCGTCGCTGGCCTGGTTCTGCTCCCCCTCGCCCTGCTGATCGCGCACCTCACGCAGGGCGTCCGGCAGATGGCACGGGACTCATGCACCGGCGCGGGGTGCCACTACGGGCTGATCGACTACGAGCAATGGGCCGTGCCGATCTTCGGCGCATCCGCCGCTCTGGGGCTGATCGCCCTGCTCTTGCCCGCGGGGAACGCCCGCTACTGGCCCGTCCGCTTTACTGCCCTGGTGCTCCAGTGGGTCCTGCTCGCCTGTCCCACACTGATCTGCGGCTACCCATAGCCGACCGAGGCCTGTGGCACCGATTCGGAGTCGTCGCGGTACTCCTCGCACAGACCTGTACCGCTCGCAAAGTCATCGCTGCGCGTCACGCGGCATATCTGTACTCGTTGACGAGGCTGCCGAGGATCCGGGTGCGCTCGACTCTGTGGGTGTGGAGGTCTTGCGCCGCAGCGGGTTGTTTGTGAGCGCCGGGTGGTCGCTGGTTGCGGGCCTGGTGGGGTCGGTGTTGGTTGTAGTGCCGCTCGTAGGCCGCGAGGACGTGGCGGGCATGGGCCTCGTTCATGATGAGGACGTGGTCGAGGGCTTCGCGTCGGATGCTGCCGATAATCCGTTCGCAGTGCGCGTTCATGCGGGGAGCCTGTGGCGCACTCTTGAGGATCACGGCGTCGAACGCCTCGCCGTACTTGCCATCGCGGTCGCGCGGCAAGAAGCGCAGGGTCGGCGCCTGCCGTGTTCGATTACTGCGAGTACGTACATCCGGGCGCCGGACAGGGGGACCGTCTCAAAGAAGTCGCAGGCGAGGAGGGCGTCGGGTGGGGCGCGCAGAAGCTGGCCCACGTGCTGGAGCTTCTTCGGTCGGGCGCTGGATCGACGCCGGCATCCTTGAGGATCTTCCAGACAGTCGAGGCGGCCACCTTCACTCCCAGCACCAGCAGCTCGCCGTGAAGGCGCCTGTGCCCCGGTTTGGATTCTCTCTCGCCAGACGTAGCACCAGAGTCCGGATGGAGCGCACGGTGGGAGGTCGCACGGGTCGCTTGGGTCGCGATAAGGCGGCATGGCGGCCGCCTGGCGAGGTCGCGATGCCGGCGCAGCACCGTGCCAGGACGCATGAGCAGCCGCACACGCCGCAGAACAGGCAACGGTAGCCGGTGCAGCAGCGCCGCCAGGACCGCCCGATCGCCCGGAGCGAACCGTGCTCGATCATCGCCGAGTTGGCCGTGCACGTTGCCGCGGTCGCGCTCGACGCGGCCAGCGGGCGGCTGGATCCGCGCCCGGACTCCTCCGCCTACGGCGTCCAGGCCCGGCTGAGCTCGGCGCACCTGGTGGCGGCCGCCAACAAGGCGGTGGGCCAGGACGTGGTCCACACGATGCGGGTCCTGCCGCCCGGCCCGGCCACACCCACCCTGGCCGTCGGCACCGCGGCCGCGCCGCCGAGGGCGGCTACGGACTGCGCCGAAGCTTCGGTTCTCCGGTTGCAGCACCTCGCTCAGGGTTCTTTACTATTAGGTACAAATCGATCCAAACCGTGCGGTCCGTGAGGCAGGACGGAGGACTTCGCCGTCGGCGAGGCGGTAGCCGCCGCGTGCCGGCGCGCTGGGCCTTCAGTCGGTCTCTCGTCAAGTTGCCGCAAGGGAGATGTGAACACCATGGGACAGCAGGTCATAGGGGTTCCCGGGGTGCCCTTCTGCGGGCGAGCGGGGCGAGCGGGGCGGGCGGCACAAGCTTGGCCGTTCGGGCGAGCCGGTGTCGCAAGCCCCGAAACAGGCTCGTGCTGCCCTGCCTTCTCCCCGTAATACCCCACACGCGGCGTACAGTTTTCTCATGGCGCGGCCTCGGCAGTTTGACGACGAGGAGGTTGTGCTGGCCGCTCGCGACCAGTTCTGGTCCCACGGTTACGACCGAACCTCCATCGACGACCTGAGCGCCGCCACAGGCTTGGGACGCGGAAGCCTGTACGGGGCCTTCGGAGACAAACACGCCCTGTTTCTGCAGGCTCTGGACAGCTACAACAGTGACGCGATCGGAGTCTGGCGTTCGGCTCTGCGCGGCCCGGGGCCGGCCCTCCCTCGGCTGGAACACCTTGTACGCGACATCTCCGAAGCGATCAGCAGGGACGTGGAGCGGCGCGGCTGCATGATGGCCAGGAGCGCCACGGAACTCGCCGCAGTCGACAAGAGCGTTGCCGAGCGGACTGCTTCCACAGTCCGCGGGCTGTATGGCGAGCTGTCGGACTGCCTCGCCCGGGCCCAGGAGGAGGGCTCGTTGGACGCCGACGCGGACACGGACGGGCTCGCAAGCCTTCTCCTTGCCGTACTGCGAGGACTGGAGGCCCTGGGCAGGGCGGGAGCCGCAGCGGACGTCGTCATCGGCGCTGCCGAGCAGGCTTTGGCCCTTCTGCCCCGCGCTTCGACGAACGAGCGGGGGCCGGATCGGCAGGAAGGCCGTGCAGCGCCGTGACCCGGTCCTGACGTGGACGGGCCTTGGGTTTCAGCGCTGGGGCCGCACGCCGTGGAGGTCTTACCCCGCCTGTCGACGACGGGCGTCGCCCGGCCATTGCGCGTGTTGTGCGGCCTCTGCCAGGTCGCCGAGACCGTAGGTCGCGGCTACGTCGAACCGGTCCTTGGCTGCCATCGCGATCATCTTCGCGGCGGCGACGTCGGATGACTGCCTGTCGAGGGAGGTGTCTGACATCCGGTGGCCGATGGTCCTGGGAGCGCGGGGCTCATGGTGCGACCAGGTCGTGGCTGTCCACTATCAGCTCCCGAATCAGTTCGTCCGGGACATCGCCATCCAACGAAACGTTGACCCAGTATTGCTTGTTCAGCTTGTACGCCGGGTGCACTGCCTCGAAGCGGTTCCGCAATTCGGCGACCCGCTCCGGATCGGCCTTGACTGTCACCTGGTCGTCCGGGAACTCATGGCCACTGAGGATGGCAAACACCTTGTTGTTCGCCGCGGTCTTGAACACCACGCGGTCCGGGGCGAACGGACGCGACTCGCTGACTCCGGCGAAAGAGAGCGCCAGCTCCCGGACGTCGTCCACGTTCATGGCTACCTCGCTTCCATAACTGAAGTTGCACGGTTTCGTGGGATCCCTCGGCTTCACCGACCACCAGGTCTTCCGCCCGTGGTGGAAGCGGTTACTAGGGGCGGATGAGGACGGTGCCGACCTTGCCGGGCCGCACCGTGTGCTTCACGGCGGTGGCCAGTTCGCCGAGGTCGTACGTTGCGGCCACGTCGAACTGGTCCTCGAATGCCAGCGCGATCAGTGTCGCGGCGACCACGTCCGATGCCCGCCTCTCGGCGGATGCCTCCACCAGCCACCGGCCGAGGGTCGCGCCCCGCACCGTCAGCGCTCGGTGCAGCAGCGTCGACGCATGCACCGAGATCGGCTCCTCGGCGAGTTCCCCGTAGATGACCAGCCTGCCGCCCGGCGCCAACAGGTCGAGAAGGCTTTCCGTGAGCTTTCCGCCGACAGGGTCGAAGGCCACACTGATCGGGCGGCCGCTGGCAGCATTGCGGACCTCGTCGGCCCAGCCCGGATTCTCTGTCGCCACGACCGGGACGTCCGGGAACCGTCTGCGCAGCTCGGCGGCGCCGCGTTCGCTGCGGACGACGTTGACCAGGCCCACGTTGTGGTACTGCATCACGCCCGTGACCAGCCGCCCGACCGACGACCCGGCGGCGACCTGCACCAAATAGCCGTCGTAGCCCAAGGCCGGGTGTTGCTCCGCCTCACGGCGCAGCATCACTGCGGTGAGCGGGTTCGTCAGCATCTGCGCGGCGACCTCGTCCGACAGTTCATCAGGCACGGCGGCGACAGTCTCGGCGTCCGCCAGGATCTCCTGTGACCATCCCCTGGGCAGGGGAAAGGCTGTTACACGGTCGCCGACCTCGACGCCCGGGGCCACGCGCGTATCCGGGCCGATGGCCTCCACCACGCCGGTTGCCTCCACGCCGATCGGTATCGGCCCTGCAGCCGTCGCGGGGAAGGCCTCGAGGCCCAGGAGATCACCAGGGTGGACAGGGAAGGCCGTGGTTCGGATGAGGACCTGACCGTGCGCGGGCGCTTCCGGCTCGGGCTCCTCGATGACGGTCAGGACGTCGGCGGGCGACCCGCTACGGGTCCAGACGACACGACGGTTCATGATTCTCCTCCTGTGCGCTGGTGTGTATGGGGCTTGGCCGGGGCGTCAGCCGACGTCCTGGAGCAGCAGGTGCTTCGCGTTGAGTGGACCGTCCAGCTGCATCAGCCGGCCTCCCTCCTGTAGACCGCCGAGGTCCAGGGCGGCGAATCCGAATTCGTCGAGCAAGCCGGCCACGGCCGCTTTCGCGTCGGCGTCGTCGCCCGTATAGAAGGCCACTTGCCGTCCCTCGGCGTGCTGTGGGTCCGCAGCGATGAACGCGGCGAACAGGTTGTTGAGCGCCTTCACGATCCGCGCTCCGGGAAGGCGCTCGGCGACCCACTCGCTGCCCGTGAGGTCACCGACGTCGTACCGGCCCCGCCAGGGGTTGGCCTCGGCGAACTGATTCGTCGTGTCGACGACGATCTTCCCGGACCAGTCGGTAAGGCTGGTCAGGTCCGGTACGGCGAAGAACGGGACCGCGAGGAAGACGAGGTCCGGCCGCGCCGCCTCCCCGGCCGTCACGGCGTGGACCTTCGGCCCCAGCTGCTCCACGACCGCCTTGAGCGTCTCCGGGCCCCGGCTGTTGCCGATGAGTACCTCATGTCCGTGGCGGACGGCCTTGTCGGCGACGGCCCGGCCGATCTCTCCCGCGCCGAGAATGCCGATGGTGCTGTGTTCGGCCATGCTGCCCATCCTTGATCGTGTGTCGGGGGCCGTGCCGGCACCCCGGCTGTTGCTGCGTGACCGGCTCCGACCGCTTTCTGCCGGGATGGTCCCGGCCTCAGCGGCAGGTGCGGTGGCGCCTACGCGCGATTCGGGTTGAAGTCGAGGAGGACCTTGCCGTTCTCCCGGAAGTAGGCGAGCGCCTCGGGGAAGTCCGCCGCCTTGTAGACGGGCGCGGAGGGCAGGACGAGTCTTCCCTCGGAGACCAGCCGCGCGGACTCCGCGTTGAGGGCCGGAAGCCGGGGAAGAAACTCGTCCTGGTACATCCAGAATTCCGTCGTGGTGATGTTCTTCGTCCTCAGCACGTCAGGATCGGGCGTGAACGGCCGGCCGCTCAAATACCCGTAGATCGCCAGCAGGGCGCCGTCGGTCAGCACGTCCAGCAACAGTGCGGTCGCCGCTCCGCTGACACCGTCAAGGCCGAGGAGCACCGGATCGGAGCCGATGGCTTCCCGCACGCGCGAGCCGACGTCCGCCGAGTCGACAACCACGATGTCGGTGCCAAGATCATGGAGTTCGCTCACGAGTTCCGCGCGGCGCACGATGTTTATCGTGCGCAGCCCTCGTTCCTTGGCGAACGCGATGACGGACCGGCCTACCCCGCTGTTGGCCGCGTTCTGCACCACCCAGGAACCGGCTGGAAGGTCACGGAGGCTGACCAGGAGCCCCGCGGTGACGGGATTGATGGTGAGCATCGCTGCCTGTTCAAGGCTGATGGACTTGTCCACGACAGTCAGGTCTGCTGCCCTGGCCACGACCCGCTGGGACCAGGAAAAGACACCGAAGGGAAGCAGGACCCTCTCGCCGGGGCTGACCTCCGTGACGCCGGGTCCTACGGACATGACCGTCCCGACGCCCTCGTTTCCGATAGACGTCGGCAGCTCAGGGCGTACGGGGTAGATACCTTGCGCCAGGAGAAGGTCGTGGTGGTCGAGCGGGGCGTACTCGACCTGGACCAGCGCCTGTCCGGCGGCGGGAGCCGGGGGCTCGGGCACGTCCACCACCTTCAGGCTCTTCTCCGGCTCCCCGAACTGAGTGAGGTGAATGGCGAGCATGGGACACGACTCCTCACTTCGTCGCTTCGCTGCTTCGTCGATATTCGAGACATCGCTTTGGATGCCGGCGGCCCGGCCTCCGAGGGTTTCCACAGCTGAAACCAACTCGGTTCTACTCCGGCCCGTGAGGTGCGCGGTGGAGCCCCCTGCGACGAACCGGCGGACTACAGCCAGGTCGAGCAGTCACCAAACTGACCTTGCCATCAAGCTGTCCCAGGATGTCGACTGCTTCGTCGATGTAGCTCACCCGGAGGCCTGTAGAGACCTCGGCGTGCCGACACGCGGCAACCCATGTCCATCCACCGTGTGACGCCCCCGCCGACGAGGGAATCTTCCGCCACGCCACCTCACGGACCGCACGGATTAGCCGGATTTGTACCTACTAGTAAAGAACCCGAACCACCGCCACTGCAACCGGAGAGGCACTCGCCCTGCCCGGTCTCGCAGCTGAATGAACCAATCCAGTGGCCCTGTACTCCTTCCATGGGCGCCACCACCACGGCGCGTGCACTCTGAGTACCCGGTCGAGAACGGTCCGCAGTCCTCGGCGGCGCGATGACGGATCGGCCGCCCCCGCCGTTCCTGCGTTACCTACAGCCGCCCTGGGCAAGAGGGCGACGAGTTGCCGCTGGCGATGACCGACGTACGCACGTTCTGCGCCCTCTACCTCGGGGACAGCGACAACGGCGATGACACGATTGCTTCCCCTCTGCCGGCCGCAGATCTCACCGGGCTACCCCCGGCATACATCGCGGTAGCCGAATACGACGTACTGCGCGGTGATGGCGAGTGATACGCGCAGCGGCTGGGCGACGCGAGTGTCCCCGTCGAGCTGTACCTGGGGGAGGGGCATGTCCATATGCCCCCGTCCATGACCGGGCTGCTGGCCTCGGCACGGGCATGGCAGGAGGCGTCGACCGCGGCGCTGCGGACGGCCAACTCGCGATGGCGTGACTCGACTCGTGGGCTGCCCAAGGACGTGTTCAACGTCGCGCACGGCGACAAGACCGCGGTGGACGCATCGGATTTGCCGCGGCGGCGGCGTGTTTGACGGTGGTCGAGCCCGCTGCGAGGTTGCGCATGTCCCGGCCGGGCGAAGGCCAGTCCGCCGGTTATGCGGCGGTGGCGCCCAGCAGGAGGTCGAAGGCGTCATTCGCCTCGCGGAGCACCGCCGTCGCGTCGTGGCCGCCGAGGCGCCACGCCGCCTGGTAGCAGGCGACGGTCAACTGGGCGGCGAGGACGGCGGTGGCTGGCGGGGTGCCGTGGTCGATCAGGTGTTTCTCGAGGAGGTCGGCGTAGTGCCGGGTCTTGCGGGTGTGGCGGTCTTCGAGCTCGGGGTGCTGCTTGACCAGACGGTGGTAAACCGCGTAGTGGCCGGGGTTGCGGGCGGCCTCGGTGCAGATCACGAGCAGCAGCCGCCGAGATGTGGCCAGTGCCTGCGCGAGATCCTGGAGCGGCTCGGTGGGCGCATCGTGCATGGCCGCGGTGAGCGCGCGCAGGAAGTCGTCCTCGGTGGAGAAGACGACTTCCTGCTTGTCGCCGAAGTAGCGGAAGAAGGTGGTGCGGCCGATTTCGGCCCGCTGGGCGATCTCGTCCACGGTGACGACATCGAACCCCCGCTCCATGAAGAGCGCGAAGGCCGTCTCGATGATCCGTTCCCGGGTCTGGCGGCGTTTGCGGTCCCGCAATGACTCCACCGGAAACTTGTTCGCGCTCATTCGGCCAGGATATCGGCCCGTCCCGCCCCGCGGTCAGCGTCGACGAGGCGGGCGGCCTCGCGCCACAGCTCCTCCTCGCGGGCCTCGTCGTGCGACTCCGGCGACGACGGCACGTTGCAGCCGCGATCGAGGTAGGACCCGGTCCGGGCGGTCAGCCCGGTCAGGATCGTCTCAGCGAGCCGCGCGCCCGCCTGCTGCGGCGTCATGCCCCGGCCGAGGAATCGCTGAAGCTGGAAGAATCCGTTGAGCACGCCCCGCACGGGCCCCGGGGCGTGGCGGAAGAAATCGGTGCCCGCGACGAGCGCCGGGTTGTAGGAGTAGACGCCGACGCTCTCGGGCAGGCGGCGGGCCAGCGCGTGGGTCAGGTAGATGACGCCGAGTTTGCTGGTCGCGTACGCCCGCCCGGCCTCCCGCGCGCCACCGGCACGAGGCGTGGCCAGTCGGTCCGGCGTCTCCCAGCGCGGCGGCGGCGTGGCGCCGAGCGTGTAGCGGAACTGCCCGAAGTGGCAGTCGCTCGAGGTGAGCACGATCCAGCCCGGACCGGTGAACCGGGGCAGCAGCTCCCTGACGAGCAGATAGTGGGACAGCACATTGACCCCGAAGGTCATCTCGTACCCGTCCGTGGTGCGTTTCTCGGTCGTCGTGACCGTCAGGCCGGCGTTGCCGAGATAGCCGCCGAGCGGCGGCAGGTACCCGGTATCGAGCCCACGCAGAATCTCCTCCACCGCCCGCCTGATCTCGGCGAGCGAAGCGAGGTCACAGTCCACGCCTGTGACCGCGGAAGCGCCGGTGGCCTGGGCGAGTTCCGCAGCGAGGCGTTCGCGGCCGCGGCGAGCCAGCACGACGTAGTGGTCCTGCGGCCGTTCCCGGATCAGCAACTCGACGGACTCGCGGCCGAAACCGCGGGTCACGCCGGTCAACACGATGGTCCGGCTATCCATGGCAGACTCCTTGGTATTCAGTTCCAAGTGGTACTCAGTACCGTAACATGCCATGGCTCACTTCCACATTGAGCGACGAAACCGCAGCTGACACGCCGGCCCGCATTCCCAGGCTCGAACGGATCTGCATCCGCGGCGTGTACTTCCCGACCGCGAGGCGTGTGCGGGACCCCGCGAACTGGTACCCGAGCTTCAAGGCGGCGATCGACGGGCTGACCGACGAGAGGTGCTGGGACCCCACCCTTTCGGCTCCCCGGACGGTGATCATTGCTGCCGCAAGGCGGCAGGCCGGCAGGGTGGCCGCCATGGCGAACACCAGAAGCACCAACCCGAGTTCACACATCGCGCCGAGCCGAACCGTCCACAAGATCAAGGTCACCTTGCGAGACTCCCGCCCTCCCGTCCGGCGCCGCCTGGAAGTGCCGTCGGGCACCACCTTGCGGGCGTCGCACGGCATCATTCAGGCAGCCTTCGGCTGGGAGGACCACCACATGTCGGCCTTCGGGATCGGCCACGACCGCTACGGCGTCTCCGGCCCCGGGCTCGGCATCCGTAGTGCCGCCTCCAAGCGGCTCGACCAGGTGGCGCCCAGGACCGGCGACCGGCTGCGCAACACCTAGGACTTCGGCGACGACTGGGAACACGACATCCCCGCCGACCCTCAGCACGAAGAACATGAAGAGCGCCTGGAATGGCTCGGTCCGGTCTCCGCCGACCAGTTCGAGTTCGACCCCGCGGCCTTCGACGCGGCCCAGGTCAACTCCGCGCTATCAGCCCTTGCCGCCGTACTGGTCAAGAACCGACCCGCCACCTGCCACTGCCGTCGGCCCGACCGAGACCGACGGCAGCCACAGACCCTCGCAAGATCAATGCGACGCTGCACTAGGCCGCGCTTGATGTGGACGCTCGCACGTCGTGCGCTCGTGCTTCTTGCGTGCCGCCGGGCAGAGCGTCCCCCGACATCGATCCCGTCCGGGTGAGCGAGACGATCAGTCCAGCGGCTGTTATGGCGAGTGTTGCGGCGGCGTAGATGATTGCCGCGGGCACCAAACCGATGGCGTCACTGAGGAAGCCGGCCACGATGGTGGGGACGCCATACGCGAGATAAGCGACGACGTAGACGGCGGAGAACAGCTTCGCGCGCTCCTGCGCTCGCGTCAGCGGAACAAGGAGCCCGAGCGTACTGGAGAAGACGGCGCCGAAGCCGAGGCCGGTGATGATCGCGCCGCAGATGATGAGCGATGCGAGGCCCGCCGCGAACGAGCACGCCTCCAGCGACACACCGGCGAGGACCGCTGCATATCCGGCGATCATGAACCGCCGGGGCGGCAGCAGTGGGCCGAGTACGAGCGCGGAGACGGCCGCAGCCAGGGGCTGGACTGCGACCACCAGGCCGAGGGCGGCTCCGCCGGTGATGTGCAGGGCTTGATGGACGATCGACGCCCCGAGGCCGAGGACCAGCCCGGCCGACATCCAGATCCCGATCATCCCTGGGGCAGTGCGAGCGAACGCGGTCCGGGCCGCGGATGGAACGCCGATGCGTGACACGAGGGCATCACCGATCCCTTGACGCTTGTCGACCGTCTCAGGCGAGGCCGCTGTGACGACGATGGCGATGACGATGATCGCGAGTGCGGCTCCGAACACGACCGCGGCGGGTGCTGCCGCGAACTGGATGGCGACGCCGGTCAGGACGACACCGATGCCGAGACCGGCGACGGATGCGATGCTCACGACCAGTGCTGCGACCTTCTTCTGCGCCGCTGGTGCGACCTCGGCGATGTAGGCGCTGAACGCGCTCGTGGCCGCTCCCGTCGCGAAGCCCTGCAGCGCCCTCGCGACGATGATGACGCCGATATCCGGGGCGAACAGGAACACCGCCATCGCGACCGCCTGGAGTGCGAGGGCCGCGATGAGTACCGGACGGCGACCGATTCGATCCGACAGGGAACCGATGACGAGGAGCGCGAGGAGGAGCGTGAAGGCGTAGATCGCGAACGCGACCGTCAGCTCGCTGTCGGGAAAATGCCAGTGCTGCTGGTAGACGACCAGCAGGGCGCTCGGTGCTCCCGCGGCGGCCATCACTGCCATGAACGCGATAGCCGAAGTGACGAAGGCGACGACCGGCGGAACCGTTGGACGCGGCATGGAACCCCTATATCCACTCGACGTAGGACTCGACGTAGGACCGAACCCGACTGGACGGCCCACTCAGTGTCGAGCGGTTGGACGACACCCTCCAGTGGCAAGAATGCCAATATGTGCGAGGATTGCGCCATGGGGGATTGGTCGCCGCGAGCTGAGGAGATGGACGACGATGAGTTCACACCGGGTGGTGGTGCTTGTGCTGGATGGGGCGCTCCCGCTCGACGTCGGCATCCCGACCCAGGTGTTCCATCCGCGTGACGGACTCCCGTACGAGCTGACAGTGTGCGGCGTCGCTGCGGGAACGGTGCCGTCCAGTGAGGGTTTCGGGTACGCGGTGCCGCAGGGTCTCGACGCGCTGATCGGGGCGGACACCATCATCGTCCCCGGCTACGCGCCGGTCGGCCGACCGATCCCGGCCACAGTGCACGAAGCGCTTCGGAGGGCGCATGCAAGAGGATCCCGCATCGCATCGATCTGCTACGGCGCGTTCGCCCTGGCCGACGCGGGTCTGCTGGCAGGGCGGCGCGCGACAACGCATTGGGACGCAGCGGAGCTGCTGGCGCTGCGCCATCCGGACATCCTGGTGGAGCCCGATGTTCTGTTCGTCGATGAGGGTTCGGTCCTCACATCAGCCGGTGTCGCGGCGGGCATCGACCTGTGCCTTCACATCGTCCGGCGCGACCTCGGCGTGAGCGTGGCGAACGACATCGCCCGCCGTCTGGTGACGGCGCCCTATCGGAGCGGCGGCCAGGCTCAGTACCTTCCCCGAAGCAGCCCGGCACCGCATGGCGATACGCTCGCGGCGACCCGGGAATGGGCGCTGACGCGCCTCCACGAACCGCTCGCAGTCACCGATCTCGCGACGCACGCGCGGATGTCGCTGCGCACCTTCATGCGCCGCTTCGCCGAGGAGACCGGCGACACGCCGCTGCAGTGGGTTCTGCGCGCTCGGGTCGACGCTGCCCGAGCGCTCCTGGAAACGACGAAGCTCCCGGTCGACCAGATCGCCGAGCGCGTCGGACTGGGAACCGGATCCAACCTCCGCCTGCATTTTCGGAGAATCCTCGACGTGTCGCCCACCGAGTATCGGGCCGCGTTCTCCGGCCGGACGACTCCGACTCCTTGAGCGGGAGCTCCTGGCGCTCTGCGGCTCCCTGACCTGCCCCCATGGCGGGACCAGCTCACCCCGGAAGCCCGCCCTCGGCGATGGCCACCCCGGCTGCCGGTGCTCTTTCCGCGGAAAGCCTGCTGAACGGCCCCGGTTCGAATAGAGACTCGATTTCATGAAGGGATCGAGTCATGGCACGACCTTCCCGTTACCCGCTTGAGCTCGCTTGAGCCCTGCCGCCGCGCGGTGCGCATGGTCGCCGAGGTGTGCGACGACTACCCGAACTGTGAGTATGGGGTCGTGCCGCTTCGGCCGGTGGCCTGACTCATTCCCTAACTGGCCTGCGGTGCCTGTTGTCTCGATCCGTCGACCACGGGCCGGAGCGGTGCTCGCTGCCGTCGGACCGGCGCGGACGTGCCCCGATAGGGGCCTTCGCGACAGGCACCGTCGCAGTTCCGACCGACCGCCCGCCCGCCCAGTCCGACGTCGGCTATCCCACCCCGAAGCAAACCCTCACAACCACAATCTGAGATCTCTACCGACCCCGGGGCGGTTCACGCCCCCCTTGGCCAACCTGTCGTCGGTCGAGCGCCTGCAGTTCCTTGCACTCGCATCCACGGCGCCTGAGATGGCCTTGGACCGCCCGAGTGCTTCGTCTCAACCACAAAGAGTCTGGTCAACGGCTCGCCGCCGGTCGTGCGCGAGGGTCAGACAGCGCGAGCGGAGAGCGCCTGGAGTAGCAAGCCGGTGAGATGGCGGCAGCCAGCAGGGCCGAGTGCGCTCTGTAGGCGCGCGTCGACCGCGGCCTGCTTCGGTGCGCCGCTCGACGGCCCCCGTTCCTCAAACTGGCGGACGGTGGCTTGGGCGCTCTGTGCGGTGACCCCCGCCCGCCTGGCCCAACTCGCTGTAGGGCACGCTGGGTTCGCGGCGCAGATGCCCGAGAGCTGCGAGGTGGCGCAGGGTGTAGCCGGTCGGTTTCAGCGTGTGTTCGACGTCGCTGCGCACGTGCCTGCCGAGGGCTGCGAGCAGGAAGGCGGTACTGGTGGGCTGGGGCGGGACCGTCACGGCACCTCACTCGGTCGAAGGTTTCAGTTTGACTGTAACTTGCGGATGAGGCAGTCTTCACTCCTGTCGGTGAACGGCGCGGTGGAGTACCCGCCTCCCGCGTTTCAGTGCGACGGCGTCGGCGTCGAAGTTGTCGGTGAAGCAGGCGCCGTGATCCAGGAGCTGGTCGGGTGTCGGGTGATGCCGGCGATGTGCACCCGCCGCGTGTCGTGGTCGATGAAGAACAGCACGAACCAGTGCGACGCACGATCAGTTGCCGCAGGGCCTCTGGTTTCGGTGGTCGGCCCGGACGACGGGAGGAGTAAGTCCACTTCCAGGCGGTGAGCCGTGCGTGCCGGCGAAGGACCGACCGTGGAGAGACCAGCAAGGCCACCTGGGTACGCCGCTGCTTGCTGACGAGCCGAAGCAGTGCCGCCATGACAGCCCTGTCGCTCCAGGAGAAGCGCGGCCGTGGTTGGGCGCGTCGCGCGATGGCGAGTTGATGCCGGAGCATCAAGATCTCTGCGTCCTTCGGGGCATCCGAGCGGGCGAGCAGGGCAAGCTCATCGGAAGGCTTGGCAGGCGAGCAGGTAGATCAGCCGTATCACCACGACTGGCACACAGCCTCTGAACGGCTTTCTCGTCCCGAGGTCTGGCAGATCCGAATCAGCAGGTCAGCCCCGGTGACATAACTCCCGGCGCCCACAGGCGTGCGCCTGTCGGCTTGACCCACCGTTGGTCGTGCGGGTGAACCAATCGACGCCGCGACCACCGTCCGCTACCGGCAGCTCCTGGCCCGCAAGTACGGCATCCTCGGCCGGCTCACGCTCTTCGGCAGCAGGCTGCGCCGGGGGCTGGACGGGAGGGTCGGGATCCGCGCGACCTTGTGAAGTGCGGGGCCCGGACAGACCGGACCCCGCACAAGAGGGTGCTCACGATCCCTCGTACATCGTGCTTACGGCTTGTCGAGCACCGTCCCCGTCAGCACCGGCCTGTCGGGCAGCGGCTCGGCGTTGCGGTCGGTCAGCGCGAGGCGCATCGACTCGGTCGGCTCGGCCACCTGGTCCCGCACGGTCGGCACGACGAAGTCCACGCTGGTGCTCCCAGGCGGGATGTTCAGCCACACCCACAGGTTCGCGTCGGACAGCGGCCGCTCCGGGTCGGGCACGTCACCGGACCACTCCTGGAGCCACTGCGGGTCCACGTCCTTGGTGGACAGCTCGGCGCCCTCGGTGACCGGAAGCACCCGCACCGGCTGCCAGATCTCCACCGCCGTGGGCGCGTCCACCGACATCCGCCAGGTCAGCGCCTCTCCCTCGGTCACCCGGTCCACGACCGGCGACAGGGTGATCACCGGCTCGGGGTCGTCATTCTCGACGGTGAGCCCGCCCCGGTGCTTGCCGACAACGGCGTTGTGTACGGCCTTGACCGCGATGTCGTGCTCTACGTCGTCGCCGTAGACCGTGTCGCCCTTCACCTCGACCGGCACGTCGATCCCGTCGCTGCCGGGCCGTACGGTCACGAGGCGGTTCTCGGCCCGGCCGCTGTCCAGGTCGAGGACGTACACGCGGACCTGCCCGCTGCCGTGCCCG
Source organism: Streptomyces sp. NPDC097640 (assembly GCF_040302705.1). Taxonomy (NCBI): domain Bacteria; kingdom Bacillati; phylum Actinomycetota; class Actinomycetes; order Kitasatosporales; family Streptomycetaceae; genus Streptomyces; species Streptomyces sp. NPDC097640. The sequence continues at coordinate 21,428 of NZ_JBEOSB010000024.1, read as the reverse complement.
GAGATCTCGACCGGAATCCGGTAGGTACGGGTGCCCGAGTCGCCCTCCTTGACGACCGCGCGGCCCACGTCGACACGCGGCAGTGCGGCCGCCTTCACCGCCAAAGTGCCGGGCGCCCAGCCCCAGGCGTCCATCAGCCAGGCCCGACCGGACTGCGAACGGGGCGTCAGCTCAAGGGACTTGACATGCCTGAGATCGAGCCCGGCCCGGGTCGCGGCCGACAGCGGGACACGCAGCTCCTGAGCCCAGTACGAGGCGGTGTTCACAGAGCCCGGAAGCCCGTCCACCTGGACCGAGCCCAGCGTCACCCGACGGTTGGAGGAGTCGGTGACGGACACGTCGAACTTCGTGCCGGTCGTGTTCGGCGGTACGAAGACCCGGAGCGCGAGCTTCTGGGAGCCGCGGAGGGAAAGCGGCTTGGCCGGAGTGATACGCGCGGCCGTGCCCGGCGCGGACCACTTCAGGTCCACCGCGCTGCGGCCGGTCTCCTGTTCCGTCTCCCACGACGCGAAGTGCGGTGACGATCCGAGGGTCTCCGGGTCCAGACAGGCCACGGCCGGGTCGGGGTCGATCGCCGAACACAGCCGCGCTCCGGTCACCTTCGTTCCGCCGTCCGGCAGGAAGCCACCGCTGCGGCGGCCGCCGACCGCGTGGGTCAGCACCCGGACCGGATCCGCGGACGGGGCCCGCTTGCCGGAACCGTCGAGCAGCGGACGCACCCGATCGTCCCCGGCGAGGAAGAGCCGGGCCGCGGCGGCGATGTATGTGGCGCCCGCCTTGTGCTGCTGGGCGGCGGTCAGCCGGGTCGCGGCACCCGGCGTGCACACCGGGTCCGGCTGCTCCGGGTCGGTCCCGAAGTCGTCCATGGCCGGTGCGACGGCCTCGCCCGGGGTCCACTCGCTGTTGAAGTAGTTGTGGTTGGCGCCGACCATGTAGACCGCGCTGTGCAGTGCCGTACCCCGGCTGATCCCGCGCGTCCCGTCGACGAAGTCCTCGCCCTGAAGGTTCGACACGTCGCCGTCGCAGCCCGGTAGCAGCGTCACGGACGGCACGTCGGCGACTGGATTCTGGCCGAAGATCGTCGGCCCGATGAGCACAGTCCCGCGCACCTTCCAGCGCACCGGGCCCCGGTAGCCGTCCTCGGCGGCCGGCGGGGGATAAAGGCTGTCCATGGCGGTCCGGTTGACGCCCTCGCCACCGCGCGAGTGGCCGACGAGCAGGACCTGGGAGAGGTCCGCCTTCGCCACCTCGCGTACGACGGCCGGGGCGGAGGAGCGATGGGCGGTCCAGTCGGCCCAGCGGGCGAGGTGCTGCCGTACCAGCGAGGATCGCGCCTGCGCGCCGGCGTCCTCGGGCTCCCAGTCCTGGGCGTTGATGCCGTTCGCCGAGATCGACACCGTCACGTAGCCCTGGGAGGCCAGCAGTTGCTGGTCTCGCAGATAGCCCAGGTAGCTCGGGATCGGCTTGTAGCCGTCCGCGCAGGGCCAGTCGCCGGTCACGTCGTCCTCGGATCCCGGTTTGTAGCAGGTGTCGTGGCGGCCGTGCAGGAACAGGGCGAGCGGTCGGCTGCCGGTGGCACCCTTCGGTGCCACCACCTCGGCGGTCATCTCCACCGGGGTGTCGAACCCGGGCAGGCGCACCGGGTCGAGGTCGTACTCCCCGGTGACCGTGCGGTACGAGCCGGGTTTGCCCGGATCAACGCCGTTCGCCGGCGCCTGCGCGGGCATCCGTGCCCTGCGCGAACCGGACTTGTGCGTGTCGTCGGCCGCCGCGTCCAGTCGGCGCCCGGCGGCGGTCACTTGAAGGCCCGCCAGTTTCTTGGGCAGCGCCTCGTCGAGGGCGAGCCGGAAGGTCCGCCCGTCCCTCGCCGGCTTCGGCACCCCGAGCAGCCGGTCCCCGGTACGGAACTCGACCCGCGCATCCCCCATGGGCACGGCCTTCGGCGCACGCCAGACCAGCTCACGCGCCCCGCTCTCCCCGTCGATCCGCCACCCCGGCGGAAGTGGGTTGTCGTCCGCCGCGCTCAACGACCTCAGTTCGTGGGGCTGTTCAGCCTGTGCCAGTCCGGGCGAGCCCGCTAAGGCCGCCAGCACCGCCACGGCGGTCACACATATTCGCCGGGCACGGATCAATGGCCCGCTCCTCAAAACCTCGTGCGCAGACGTCCCGTCGGTCCCGGGCGCCTCTCGCGTCACCTAGGACGGGGGCGAGGTGTCTGTGGGTTGTCTGTGAGGAGACGCAGATAGCGGGCGGGCGACGCGATCAAGCCGGCGCAGTTGCGGGGAGGGGGGCTGTCCGTTCGTTCACGGCCCTTAACGAGCGAGGCCTCCGTCCCTGGATAGGGGCCAAGCTCGTGGCAGACCCGTCATTCGCTCGACCGGCCCGGTTGCGAGACCGGGAACCAAGGAGTCCGGAGGTCCGGCAGCGCGAAAACACGCGCTCAGGACGACTTGACCGCCATCGTCGGCTCCTTCCGGCAGCGGGTGGGGGTCTGGCTCCCCGCACCCGCCGGGGATGGTCCCGAAGCCCGACCCGAAGTACGCGACGACCTACCAGGCCTCCCGCGGCGGGCACTACCCGAAGCCGGAAACCCCCACCCCCGGCCAGCCCAAGACGGGACGATGATGACATGACGAAGCCACGACTCAGTGAAGAGGAGCACGCAGAGATCGGCCGCATGCTGGCCCAGATGCAGGCCGACCTCACCCACCTGTCCGTCAAGCTGGGAAATGCCTACCTCCTGCAAGGGGAAGAGGCCGCACCGGTACGGAAGGTGGAAGCCGTCGGGCGAGCGTTGGAGACCGCGCGAGGCGCGGCAGGGCCTCACTTGCACCACGAGAGAAGGATCAGCATGACCGACGACCTGGTGTGGTTCCTGATCCGCCGGTTCCTCGAAGACGAGTTGAACGCCCAGCAAGCAACGCCCGGTCCGTGGTCACTGCGCTGGCACGGGCAGACTCTCCATGTCGGTCGCGACGATGGGGGCGAGCTCGACTGCTGGTTCACCTACGCCATCCCTACGCGTGAGCCGGAGGTGCACGAGGCCCGAGCGGAGTGCGACACTCGTGACGCCGAGTACATCGCCCGCCATCACCCGGCCCGCGTGCTCGACGAGGTCGAGGCCAAGGAGCAGATACTGACGCTGCACCGCTTCGAGCCGTTCGAAGGTGACCCGGACCGCGGCTTCTGCCGTGAATGCCAGCGCGGCGGAGCGGCGGGAACGTACCCGTGCCCGACCGTGCGCCTTCTCGCCCTGCCTTATGCCAGCCACCCCGACTACCGGGCCGAGTGGCGGCCTTAGCAGGCCGGCTGTCAGCTCCTGTCCGTACGCGCTGAGGGGCGCCGCTACCCGATCTGCGTGGGCTGCGTACTACTCGGGCAACCCGCCTCGTCGACCAGCGGCGGGGTGACGGGATGTTCGCCCTGAAGGGTGTCAATATTCCAATCAGGCTGCTGAGCTGGCCTGTGGGTGGTGAGGCAGTCGGGATGGCAGGGGGTGGTACTCGTTGAGCGGCCTGCCAAGTACCTGGCGGCGCCCGACCACGGCAGCGGGCAGTGGGATGAAGTTGGGGTGGTCGTCGGGTGCTCGTAGGTCCAGGCCGCGGTGGGCCCATCCCGCGTTGTAGTGCTCGGCGTACTTGTTGAGGATCGTGCGCAGGCGTCGTTCGCCGGTGATGAGGAGGCGGTCGGTGCATTCGGCGCGGGCTGTGCGTACCCATCGTTCGGCGAACGCGTTGGACCGTGGGCTTTGCGGCGGCGTTGGGATGACGGCTGTGCCGTTGCCGGCGAAGACGGCGTCGAATGCGGCGGACCTACGATCACTGATCACGCCCATACTCGGACGACCGCAAAGCACCAGGTCAAGTACCGTACGTCAATAAAGACACCCTTCACGGACCTGATGGGCCTGGAGCCGGTGCAAGGCGGAGCCGGTAGGGACGGCTGTGCCACGCCCAGCCTCGCTTGAGGATCAAGGAACAGAGGCCCAGCGTGTCAATGGGTAGCGAGCCGGCTGCGGCTCGAACCTGTGGCCATGTGAGCTCTCCCCGGGCGCTGAGGGCGGCGGCGAGTGCGTTTTCCAGGCGAGGATCGACGGCGTGATGCTCAATAAGCCCGCGGGTGCGGTTGCCGTCCGTCGCCACGAGACCCCAGCCCCGGCTCCGGCAGAACTCCTCGGCGGCTTGGTACTTTGCGACGTTGATGGCCATCGCCATCTCGTAGACCGGCTTTACTTCGATGAGAATGCAACGCCCGTCCTTGGTAGCGGCCAGGACATCCGGGTAGTAGGTGCGTTGTTGACCCGCGAATTGGTAACTGATGGCCAGGGGCTGCTCCTGGTAGTACGCGATCTGCGGGGCGAAGCTGAGCAACTGGATCACGCGCAGCTCGGTCTCCGACTCGTACGACACATCCCGGTCCAGCTTCGGACAGCGCCACACTCCGAAGCGTCCTCGCGCAACAACGCCCTCGTCTTCGCGCAGGGATTCGAGTTCGGACCGTGGCGGGGCCGGCTGGAGGGCCCCGAACCAGTTGATTTCGCCTTCCAGGGCCGTCCAGCGTCGGGTGGCGCGTTCGATGTTTCTCTGTCGCGTTGCTTCCCGACGAGCGGTCTCGTGACGCAGGATGCGAATCGTCGATGCCTCTGCGGCGAGATTGTCGGCGCGGACTTTGTCTGCGCCCGCCAGCCTGGCCAGTAGAGGGATGGCTTGCCGAGGTGCTACCGAGGGCAGCAGCACCTCTGCCAGGTCGAGTAGGCGTTCAGCAGCCGGGGGCCCGGCCTCGGGTGGCACGCGCTCCACGCAACTCAGCTCGGCCAGTATCTGTCGGAGCTTCCGGCAAGCCGGGGCAGCGGTCTTGGCCAGGCGGCGAATGGCCCGCGTCTGTAGTTGGCGAACCCGCTCCCGCGAGATGCCGAGGGCTTCGGACACCTTCTCCAGGGTCTGGGCCGGCTGGTCATGAAGACCCAGGCGGCGGGAGAGCACCTCCTGGTCCCGCTCAGCGGGCATCTCGCCCACGGCCGCGGCCACGAGTTCCCTCAGCACCAGCACCGTGTCGGCATCGCGTTCGCTGATCAGGGGCCAGTCGGCTGTCAGAGCAACGGCGCCAGGACACACGCACTCGAGCAGCCAGTTGTCCATCAACAGTTGTTGGCTGTCGTGCCACAGCCGCCGGGCTGCTGTCTGTCGCACGTCCACGGGCGTGGCCGCTAGGTCGTGCACTACCTTTCGGGCGAGGAAGACCTCGCGGCGTTCGGGAATCAGTACATGCCCTGTCACCTGCTCCCAGTCGGCCAGTACCCCGGCCGTTTCACCAGCTCCCGCGGCCGGTACCGGCTCGGCTGCGGAGTGCCGGCGCTCGCGCCGCTGGTGGCTTTGCCGCTCGTCGCGGACGCTTCGCCACGCGTAGTAGGGATCCGAGGCCAGCTGGGCTCTCAGCCACTCCAGCGGATCGTCGACGACAGGGCCGGACTGTGGAACGAACTGGTCGAGGCGCGCGTGGATGCCGCCTTCTGTACGCCCATGCCGCTCAGCAAGCCCGGACAGAGCCAGCCCCTCGCGCACACCCTCGACAAGCCGAGCGTCCTCCGCGTCACTCCAGGCACGGCCGCGCCTCGATCCGGGCGCCGGATGCTGCATGCTCTCTCCCCATGGTTCTGGCCGCTGTGGGGCAGTATGCACGAGGTCTGTGCATCGGACACCAGCGCATCGACAGACTCCGTCCGGCCGGTAGAGGGCGCCTGGCGGCGGGGCTGGTGAGGGGCGGTGGTGCTGGCATGCAGGGCTTGGGCGAGGGCGGTGTCGCGTTCCATGTCGGACCAGGCAGCGACGAGGGGTTCGGTGACGGTGCGGGCGACCTTGTCACCCTGGTCGGGCATGTGCGTATCCCGGGTTGGCCAACCCCCTCACCTTGGCCATCGCCCTCCCGGCCACCGCGGTCTCGCTCTGCTGCGCCGCGCTCCTGGCATCCGCCGATGCGCACGTCCACCTGGTGGGCCTCGCCGGCCCCGGTGCCGCCGCAGCCCTGCTCGCCGGACCTCGCGGTCGCTGAGCACCGGATGGTCGATCAGTGGGTGCTGGCAGCCGACAGTAGACCCGCTGGACCGCATCGTCGTCCCCACATCGTCCCTACCGTTCATCCGTGCACGCAGCATCAGTGCGGCGAAGACCTGATGTTGAACGAGTTCCGCCTCGCCATCAGCGTGCTGGACCAGGTCTGCCGCCTGCTCGGCGAACTCGGACAGGGAACCGCCCTCCAGCAGCACCGCTTCCAGATCGCCTTCAGTGAGGGACAGCGGTACAGGCCGGCCCGTCGGCCAACGCTCCGCGCAGTTCCTGTCAAGGATCGCCGAGATCCAGGCTCGGAGCCGCACTCGGATCTGCGCGTGTGCGCGGGGATGCCACTGAGCGAGGACCTGCGTCGGATGCGTTTGTGGGAGCGCTGCGTTGACACTTGACGACTGCCGTCTACGGCCTCGTAGGGAACTTGACAGCGCACCAGATCTGCAGGAGTGGGTGGGCAAGAGGGCCCGCTACGGCCGGTTCGCCACGGAACCGTCGCCCGGGGAGCCGGGGTATCGCCGAGATACGCGTCAAAGGGGCAATGTGATGATTTTGAAGCCCTGACTGGCCCACCAACGGCTTCGGCGCCGTCGAGCCCTCAGTGGGCGCCGGTGATGTCGAGGCGGTCGGCTGAGAGATCGCCTCGCCTCACATGGAGATCATCACGGCATGGGGCTAGTCACCACCCGAGTAGAAGGCATGGCAGGATCGCGGCCATGTCCCTCAGCGTTCCCCGCCTGCGGATCGGCTCGACCGAGATCATCGCCCTCGCCGACGGCGAGGGCCCGTTCTTCTCCCCGCGCGCCGAGGCATTCCCCGAGGCCACGGTCGCTCAGTGGGCCGAGGTCGACCGCTACGACCCGGGCGCGGTCGACGCCGAGGGCCGCTGGCGGCTCCAGTTCCGCGCGTACGCGATCCGCGGCGACAAGGGACTCACCGTCGTGGACGCCGGGATCGGTCCGGCGGACAGCCCGGCCGGCTCGTGGGCGCCCGTGCCCGGTGCGCTCCCCGAGTCGCTGGCCGCCGCGGGTATCGACCCGGCCGAAGTCGACACCGTGGTGCTCACACATCTACACACCGACCACGTCGGGTGGGCGGTCGTGACCGAGACGGCCGTCCCATCAGCGGGCGGCGCGGTGGACGGCAACGCTTCGACCAACGGCGCGACCAGCGGCCGCCGCCCCTATTTCCCGAACGCCGAATACCTGCTCCAGCGGGCCGAGTTCGACGCCCTCGACGCGCTCAACCCGCAGCTTCGCGAGACCCTCACCGACCCGCTCGCGGCCGCCGGTCGGCTCCGGCTCCTCGACGGGGACACGCCGCTGCGCGCCGGGCGCGCGGTCGCCACGCCTGGTCATACGCCCGGACACCAGAGCGTGCTGGTCGCCGACGGGCGCGAGTCGGCCCTCGTGACCGGCGACCTCCTGGTGCACGCCCTCCAGCTGCTCCACCCCGAGCTCGCCTACGCGCACGAGGCCGACCCTGAGGCGGCCAGGCACTCAAGGGAGCGCATGCTCGGCCGCGAAACCGCCACCACGCTGCACCTGGCGACGCCGCATTTGACGGAGCCGTTCCTCTCGGCGTGATCGCGTGAAGGGTGTCGTTATCGCCGTATGGTGGTTGGCCTGGGGCTTTGCGATCGCCCCAGTGCGGGCATGATCAGTGATCGTGGGTCTGCGACTGCTTTACCTGATCTTTTGCCGCCTGCTGTGCTGCTTCTCGTTGCTTGGCCGCTCGACCGCTGCGAACAGCGCCGAGATCCTTGTCCTTCGTCATGAGGTCGCCGTGGGTCGCCGGCCTTCTTCGTTATGGAGATTGCCACCCGGCGCGTTCACGTCCGGGGTGTCACCGCTCACCCGACCGGCGCATGGGTCACCCAGCTCACCCAGCTCGCCCGCGACCTGCTGATGGATCTCGAGGAGGGGGCGGGGTGCTTCCGGTTCCTCCTCCGTGACCGGGACAGTAAGTTCACTGCCGCCGACGACACTTGCGTACGGTCCTCGACCAGTGCGCTGAGCACTACAACGCCGGAGGAGCTCACCGCAGCCTCGGGCTACGAGCACCCGACGAGGCCCCGCACCTCATCCCGCTACCTGCTGGCACAGTCGGGCGCCGACAGGTACTTGGTGGACTGCTTGACGAGTACCAGAACACGCCACTCCGATTGCCTCACCGTCCACAGGGAAGGCCCAGCTCAGCAGCCTGATCGGAGTATTGACACCCTTCAGGCAGCTGCGCGGTAGCGCCATCTCGAGCGACAGCGGCCAGATTTCGGGAAACCCGATGCACCGGCCACCACCAGGTCGGATGAGATTTCCGGCAAGGGCAGGATCCGTTGACCATGGTCTAGGCATCCGAGTAGGAACCAAGCCGCGCCGATCAATCCCACCAACCTGCACAGCCGCTGAGCAACCTATTTCGTTAGGCTATAAGGAACTGCTCAAACGACTGTGCGCGCACGCCCAGCGGACCGCCGTGGTTCTCCCAGGAAAACACCTGCCCGCGAACGCCGTCACGCTCGGGAGCAAGGTCGATGCAGTGCAGATTGCCGCCACTGTCCTGCGCGAACGGAATCCAGCCGGGATGCCACCACCGGTATCGGACGGACCCGTTATCCGGATCCAGCTCGTGCGGCTCCGCGCTGTCAAAGGTGCCCTTGGCGAGAAGATCCGTGAGTCCGCGCCAGCGGCTCAGGATATTCGGCACCGACATCCCGTCATACTCGAACACATCCAGACCAGCAGAGCCGCCGAAAAACCGCAGGTACGACCGGAAATCGGCTGGCAACCGTTCACCGACCGCGGCTTCGAGTTCGGCGATCGCAGCCAGATCCGCTGCACCACGTCGGCTACTCAACCTCTCAGTGGCACTGACGGCATGCGCGGTGAGCCAGTCGGCGATGTCGGATACGGTCGTGGTCAGCCGCACGGTGAAGGCGTCCATTTCGGCGGAATCCAGTGCCTCCTGGTGCACGAGCGGTACTGCTGTACCGGCATGAGCGGCACGCCATTCAGCTACCTCGGATGCGCCATCGGTCAGATCGACCGCCCCGACCTTCCGCAGCAGGGCTGCAATATCGCGGTGACGGTGGAAACGGGCGATGCGCAGCGCGTTGGTCCTGCGATTCCCAGCCCCCTTCACCGCGAGCACGTCCGCCCCGGCTGCCAGCAGCACCTCCACGACTCTGATATCCCCGCCCTGTACGGCCAGCATCAGCGGCGTCCAACCATCCGGGCGGGACAAGCTCGGATCGGCTCCAGCACGCAGCAGGGCGGACACCATCGGCAAGGGCTCGTCAGACCCGAGCGCGTGGGTCAGCACCGTCCCGACATCTGGATCGTCCGGGTCGTTTGGGTCACCCCGATCGCTGTGGTTTACGTCGGCGCCCGCGCTGATGAGGTACTCGGCAATCGGAAGGCAGCCGTTTTCTGCGGCACTACTCAACATTGTTGAGCCTCGAAGGCTCCCGGGAACCTGTGCGTCGACCGGTAGTCCCGCGGCGATGAACGGGCTAACCAATTCCACCGCACCGGTGTCGACGGCCCGGAAGGCGACCAGATCCACCAAACCGTAGTCGTCGTACTCGACTGCTGGATCGATACCCTGAGTGAACAGTCGACTCAGCGCGTCGGGGTTATTATCGTCGATCGCGGCAAGAAGCGCGCGTGCCGGTTGCTGCACCCGCGGACGCTACCACGCTTGGTTGGCTTGCGCAGATTCCGGACCATGTCCGCCTGGTTGTCGGGCACCACACCCGATAGTCACGCGCCGACGTTCGCGCCTATGGGTGCCGGAAACGGTGTCACCCCTATGCGACCTGTGTGTATCCAGCGTTCTGCGATGGCGTTGCGGGCACCGGACCGGATTGACAAGGTGTCAGCCGGAGCTGCCTGCGCTGGCGCGATGGCAGACGCGCGGGCTGTGTCTTCCCCGAGTTCTATCCGTCGATGGAGTCGATGAAGTCGCTGCCGTGGATCGCCAAGAACATCCGCGACGTCCAGGCACGCGGTGGCCACCACGGAAAGCTCAATGCCGGTCCGCCTCTGCACCGGGAGGCAGACCCTGTCAAGGTCGGCCAGAGCCAGCAGGCGGTGTGCGGGGGCCGGCGGCCGCCGGCTCGGGGCCTGTCGTGTGACGAGTGCCCATTTGCCGGCACTCGCGAGGGCGGCACGAGTCTGCCGGCCAACAGCCGGGGCATCGCCTGGGTTCGCGATCACGAGCAGGACCGGCAAGGCGGCCGCACAGGGACCTTCCGCAAGAAGCAGCGCGTGCTGGACGGGGACGCTCTCTGGGTCGAAGTCCGGCCCAAGCCCCCACAGCCATAGGGTCCGTCGTAGCCCGGGAGCGGGTGCGGCGGACCGCGCGTGTGCATCACCAACGGCGGAAGTGATGAACACCAACAGCAGGCTGGTCTGGGTGTCCTTCACCCCCCCGGTACGCCGCGGACCCGCTCCAGAGTGTGGTCGAACTCCGACAGCGACGTGGCACACAGCTGTACGACCAGGTCCCCTCCGGGAAGCCGTGAGCTGGTCGACGGTGGCGTCGATGTACCGCGTCGTCCACCGCGTGTCCGGGGCAAACGGGTGAACGGGGGCCGTTTACGCAGGTAGAACGCTTGCGGTCGCGTCCGTGAGAGATCGGTGCCGGGGGCGTGTCGTCGGGTGAGGCGGCGTCCGGGGGCCAGCGTCCCGGGCGACTTCGCGTACCTGCTCCTTCGGCAGCCCGGCGGATAGGCTCGACAACGTGTCGCGAGATCACCAAGGCCCTGATTCCGGGCACCGAGAGTCGTCCATGCACCACCCGGACCCGCGGTATGCCGCGCGACTCGCCACTTATGGGACTGTGGCCACGCACCTGTCCCTGCTGAGTGACCGTCGGCTCGGCGAGATGGTGGCCGCAGCGGACCCGCTCGGGTCCGGCATCGGCGGCAGGTCGGCGGAGCTGGACATCGACGGCACGCGGGTGTTCGTCAAGCGGATCCCCCTGACGGAGACCGAGTTGCGGCCGGAGAACGCGCGGTCGACGGCGAACCTCTTCGGACTGCCGATGTTCTACCAGTACGGGGTGGGCTCAGCGGGGTTCGGGGCCTGGCGGGAGCTGGCCGTGCACGCCATGACCACCAACTGGGTCCTCGGGAACGAGTACGAGGGCTTTCCGCTGATGTACCACTGGCGCATCCTGCCCGACTCACCTCCCGAAGGGGTCGCCGCCGAGTTCGGGGGCATCGACGGGGCGGTCGTGCACTGGGAGGGATCATCGGCCGTGCGTGGGAGGCTGGAGGCTATCGGCCGGTCTTCGTCCAGCCTGGTTCTCTTCTTGGAACACCTCCCGCAGACCCTTGCCGACTGGCTGCACGACTACCGGACCGCCGCGCCGGAGGGTGGGGAGAGCTCGCCGTACCGGTGGGTGGAGCAAGCCCTGGCGCGCGGCACCGCCTTCATGAGCTCGCACGGACTCGTCCACTTCGACGCCCACTTCGCCAATGTCCTGACCGACGGTCGACTGCTGTACTTCGCGGACTTCGGACTCGCCCTGAGCTCCTGCTTCGAACTGTCAGCGTCCGAGGCTGAGTTCCTCTCCGCCCACCTCGTGTATGACCGCTGCCACACCGTGAGCCATCTGCTTCGCCACCACCTGCCCGATGGCCTGCGCGGCGATAGGGAACACGAGGCGTTCCTGCGCGAGTGGATCGCCGGCCACCAGCCCGGTGACGTCCCGCGTGAGATCGCCGCGATCATCGACCAGCATTCCCGGGCTGCCGTTGTCATGGGCGAGTTCACCCGCCGTCTGCTCACCGAGAGCAAGCGGACGCCATTTCCGACCGCCGAGATCGAGCGGGCCTATCGCACCACTGCGGTCGCGGCGCCCCACTGAGGCCAGATTCCGTAGAGGATCCGCCGTCAGGACGTCTTGGGACGGGTGGTGTGCCGGGGGCCGAGGTGGCGTCGCAGCTCGAGGTTCTCGCTCTCGGCGGCTTCGAGGGCTTGTCGCAGGGCCTGGACCTCGTCGCGGTGCTGCCGCTTGAGCTCAGCGAGCAGCTGAGCGGTGACGGTGCGCACGACGCTGCTGGGCGAGTCGTCGGGCAGTTGCGTGGCGGGCCCCGGCGGATGGCTTCGCTGCCGGGCCTGCTCGCCACGGCGGCGGATCTCGGTGCAGCGGTAGAGGAAGTCGAGCGAGACGTCGGCGGTTTGGGTGGGGCTGCGGAAGGTGATGGAGGCCTTGCCGAGAACCTCATCCATGCAGGTCAGGCGGGCATGGTGATATGCGTGGAGGAGGTCCAGGAGCTCGTGTCTGCAGGTCTGTCGAGGCGGCCACCTTCACTCCCAGCACCAGCAGTTCGCCGTGCAGACGCCTGTAGCCCCAGTTCGCACTCTCTCTCGCCAGGCGCAGTACCAGAATCCGGATGGAGCGCACGGTACGAGGCCGACCGGGTCGCTTGGGCGGTGATGAGGCGGCATGCCGGCTTCTCGCGAGGGCGCGATGCCAGCGCAGTACCGTGTCAGGACAGGGCGGGCAACGGCAGCCGGTGCAGCAGCGCATCCAGGAGCGCCCGATCGCTCGAAGCGAACCGTAGTTGGGCGCCGCCGAGTTGACGTTCGAGCACCGTGATCCGATGGCGGAGAGCCAGGATCTCCGCACCCTTGTCCCGGTCGCTCATCGGCAGCAGACGCAGCAGCGTGAACGGTACCCCGCCAGCGATCCCTTGGAGCCAGCCGTCTGGCGGCGGACACGCCCAGGTCCTCCCACCCGGCCCATGGCTCGCTGGCCTCGGTCAGGTGTCCTGTACGAGCAACCGCCCCTGCTTGGCGTCCGGCGAGACGAACGCGAACGCTGTAGGCGCGGCGCCGAGATTGAGGTGGAACGGCTGGAAGTTCGGGCTCAGCTGCAACGCCAGCTTCCAGAGGCCGCCGTCAGGCCAGTCATCGCCTTGAAAGAACGCCGGCGTCCCGCCGATCTTGGCACCGCTGATCTGCTCCCAGTATTGATCGTGATCATTGGGCGGAAGCCTCCCGTGGTCGTGCTGAGGACGGAAGTCGGGGTCCTTGTCCGGCTGGAGCCGGACGGTGTACTCGGCGTCGGACCCATCCTCGATGTGGTACAGGCTGGGCCCGGTGGCCATCGGGAGCGTTGAACCGCCGTAGACACCACCCGGCTGCACGATGACCGCGTTCGCGCCCTCGTCGGGAAAGGCGATGTCGGGGTCGAAGAACGTCTCGTCGCCGTGGGCCGCGTGAGTCACGAAGACGTACGCCAGCTTGCCTCGCCCCACGTCGCCGAGCACGGCCCCGAGCTCGATTTGGCAGATGAAGCGCATCGGCTCATCCCATGCGTCATTGACCGGCCACTGCGGCTCGGAAAGCCACACGGGCTGGCCCCCGAACTTGGTGACCGGGGCGGTGATCGGCATTCCGGCGGGAACGAACGCACCGATCCTCAACGTCGGAACCATGAGCACTCTCCTCGTCGTGACGGCCCAGGAGACGAGTGTGCCTCGTCAGCCCAGACTGCTGACCTGGCGGCACCCGCACTGCACGCGGCAACAACCCGCAACCTGCCCCAGGGCTTGTTGATCGTCTTCAGCTGACGGACTGGGTGAAGATGTCGTTCGCCACCTTGTGGGCCAGGTCCCTGTCCTTCTCCGGCACGTCCACCTTCACCCACATCCGCCAGGTCAGCTGCCTGCCCTTGCTGTGCCAGATGAAACTCCGGCGCAGATACATGGTGTAGCGCTGCTCCCGGTCGATCGTCTTGGCCTCCTGCGCGTAGGCGGCCGTGCCGCGCTCAGGGGACGACGGGACGCTCGTCCACCGCGGATCGCCGTACTTCAGGAGGGCGCGCTCGTAGGCGTCGGCGTCCCGTTCGTGGCAGGAGGCCCCGCAGCCGAGGTTTGACGCGATCCGGATCTTGATGTCCGGCACCTGTGCTGCCGCCGTCGCCGTCGCCATGGCGCTGCGCTCACACTCGTACGTGAGGAGATCGCCCTTGCCGCCGGTGCGGCAGAACAGCGGCTTGGGCGCGCGGAAGGCGAACGGCAGGCGCGAACTTGCCCACACGTACGACCGCTCCTTCTCCTTCCAGGCCGCCCCGTAGTCGGACTGGCCTGGATATGGGTGTACTTGGCCGGCCGGGTCCCCTGCTTCGGGACCTCCGCGCGCGGAACTTCGGCCAGTCGGCGCCTGCTCGCCGTCAGCGTCCCCGTTCCGTGCCCGCCACCGGAGTCGTCCAGGCCCGAGCGCCGGAAGGCCGGTGGCGGTTCCATCCGTGACTCAACGCGTGGCGGGGAGCCGGCGACCGCTGCCGGAACGCGATGAGGTGGCTTGGGAGTCACCGCGAGTGGTCACCGGGGGCACAGTGGCGCCAGGTTCCCCCGGGCTCTTCGGCGAGGCGGGCTGTGGTGTCGTCGTTGTAGCCCAGCATCCGGGCGACAACCGGGGCCGGGGCCCGGAGGACGAGGTGGCGGAGCCGGAGTTCCAGAGTGCCTGCGGCCATGGGTTGTCCGGCCCGGCGGCCGGGGAAGGGCCGTCGGGCGTTGGGGTTGGTCGCGGTCATGGTGTTCGGCCGCTGCCCCAGGTAGTCCGGCAGCATCCCGGCGAACGGGGCTGGGACGGGCGACGGCGGGTCACCGAGTGGGACGAGGACTTCGCCGTCTTCGTGCTGGACGTCGTCGGTGCCGAGCCGCGCAATCCGTGTCAGCGGCTGCGCGTGGAGGAGGACGAGCGCGGCAGCCACACGGTCCTGGAGCGGGACGTCGTCGTGGTCCACCAGCACAGGGCCGACTTCGGGGTGCTCAGTTGGCTATGCCGACGGGGCGGTGCGGACAGCGGTGCTGGAGCTCATTTCGGTTCCCCCCGGGGGTGGTTTGTGTCGTTGTCTCCTCGGTACGTCACCCACCCTGGTCGAGGCCACTGTCGCTGGGCTGCCGCCCCACTCACGCCCGGCTAAAACGGCCCAGCGCTCGTCTCCGACGATGGTGACCAGTACCCCCGCTCCGGCGAGCGCGACCGTCAGCGGCTGGGTGCGCACCGGGGAGGGGGCGGCACTCGTCGCAGACGATCGGTGCGGGCGGCCGGGTCTTCCGCACGGCTTCCCAGCTCTGCCCGCACCCGAGGTCCGGCTGGTGCCGAGGGCATGATGGCGCACCCCTGGTACCCGGGGCGTCACTTGAGGGACGCCAGGGCTACCGTGGTGCCGCCTTCGGGCAGCACGAGCCGGAAGACGCTTCCGCGGCCCGTGGCGGTCTCGAGTTCCAGTCGGCCGCCGTGGCCCTGGGCGATCGCGCTCGCGATGGCCAGGCCGAGGCCGGAGCCGCCGTGATCATGGGAGCGGGAGGGGTCGACCCGGTAGAAGCGTTCGAAGACCCGCTCGGCCGCCTCCGGGGACAGACCGGGGCCTTGGTCCGCCACCTCCAGCACACAGATCGGCGCCCCTTCCCGCAGCGGTGGCGAGGGACTG
Source organism: Streptomyces sp. NPDC097640 (assembly GCF_040302705.1). Classification (NCBI taxonomy): domain Bacteria; kingdom Bacillati; phylum Actinomycetota; class Actinomycetes; order Kitasatosporales; family Streptomycetaceae; genus Streptomyces; species Streptomyces sp. NPDC097640. Next base: position 5,916 of record NZ_JBEOSB010000024.1, on the reverse strand, counting down.
ATCCGGCCGGGGCGGTTGGTGCCGCCGGTCGTGGGGCCGGCCCGCCCGGTTCCCACACGTACGTCCACCCTCGTACCGGGCGGAGTGTGGGTCAGCGCGTTGGACAGCAGATTGCCCGCGACCTGCCGCAGCCGGTGTGGATCGCCGGTCGTCTCGACCAGTTCCAGTTCCTCCTCGTCGGTGGCCGCCCCGGTGCTGAGGGTGCCCAGCCGGATCGGGTGTCCGTGGCTCTGGTGTGCCGCCGCGCTCACGGAGTCGGCGGCGACCGACAGCAGGTCGACCTGCTCGCTGCGGTAGGCGGGTTCCTTGTCGAGCTTGGCCAGCAGCAGGAGGTCGTCGACGAGCAGGCTGATCCGCTCGGCGTTCTGGGCGATCAGCCGGTCGGCCTCGCGCCGTTCGGCGCTGGAGCGTCCCTCGTGGCGCAGGGCCAGTTCGGCGAAGCCCTGGATGGATGTCAGCGGTGTGCGCAGTTCGTGTCCGGCGTCGGCGACGAAGCGACGCAGCCGGGCCTCGGAGGACTCGCGTTCACGGAGGGCTTGTTCCAGTCTCTCGAGCATCGAGTTCAGCACGGTGCCGAGGCGGCCCGTCTCGGTACGGGGGTCGGTGTCCGGCAGTCGCAGGCTCAGGTCGCTGACGGTGATGTCCTGTGCGGAGCGCTCCATGCGGGTCAGCGGGAGCAGGCCGATCCGGACGACCCATCGGCTGAGGGCGATGAGACCGGTGAGGGTGGCGGCCAGCACGATGGCGTTGAGCCACAGCAGCTTGGAGGTCGCGCCGTCGAACGTGTCCAGGGGCAGCGCGACGACGTACCGGGTGTGATCGGGTCCGGCTTTGGTCCGGATCCGCCAGTGGCCGTCGCCGGAGACGGCCGGGACGGTGGTGGGCCTGCCGTCGGCCGGGGGCAACCGGTCGACGGCAGCGGGGAGATCCGGCCCCGGGGCCTTGCCGCCGCCGAGAATGCCCCGTTCGTGGCCCGATGTGTCGTAGAAGGTGAGGCGGAAGTCGGAGGGCAGGGTCACCGAGCCGGGGTTCGGCGGCCGGGGCAGCCGCTCGGGATCGGCGTCTCGGGCGAAGGCCTGCTGCGGCAGGACGAAGTCGTCGAGCTGCTGATCGACGCGGCCCAGCAACCATGAGCGCAGCACCAGGAATCCGATGGTCTGCGCGGCGAGGACCGCGACGGCGGCCAGCAGCGCCGCCCCCCACACCAGGCGGCTGCGCAACGATCCGGGCCGTTTGGCGTGCAGCCGGATCCGGCGGATCATCCCTCGGTCCATGGGGTGTGGTCGCGCGGTAGGCGCAGGCAGTAGCCCACGCCCCGCTGGGTGTGGATGAGCGGGGGATGGAGGTGGTCGATCTTGCGCCGCAGGTATCTCACATACGTTTCGACGATGCGGCCGTCGCCGGAGAAGTCGTAGCCCCATACGCGGTCGAGGATCTGGCCCTTGCTCAACACCCGGTTGGGGTTCTCCATCAGGAACGCGAGCAGCTTGAACTCGGTGGGGGACAGCGGGATGTACTGCCCCGCCCGATGGACCTCATGTGCCCGCTCGTCCAGTTCGAGGTCCGCGTAGCGCAGCACTTCGGCCTCGTGCTCGCCCGCGTCGTACGGGACGTCGTGGCCCGTACGACGCAGGATGGCGCGGATGCGCAGCAGCACCTCCTCGATGCTGAACGGCTTGCCGACGTAGTCGTCGCCGCCCGCGCCGAGGCCGGCGATGCGGTCGCCGACCTCGGTGCGGGCCGTCAGGAACAGGACCGGTGTGCGCACACCGACCGCGCGCAGGCTTCGGGTGACCTCGAAGCCGTCGAGGTCGGGCAGCATCACATCGAGCACCAGGAGGTCGGGGCGGAAGCGCTCGACCCCCAGCAGGGCGTCGCGCCCCGTGGCGGCACTGCTCACCTGGTATCCGGACAGGCCCAGGGCCGACTCCAGCAGCAGGCGGATGCCGGGGTCGTCCTCGACCACGAGGATGCGGTGGGTGAGCTGGGTGGCGGGCTGCTCGGCCATGTCGTGTCGCGGTCCGTTCTGCCGTCGCTCACTGTGTGACGGCTATTTCTTGGCGGCGCAGTCGTACAGCGTGGTGGCCGTTCCCATCATGCCGGTCCGCCCGGAGGCCTTGTTCCCGGAGCCGCCGGTGCTGCCACCGTAAGCGGAGGCCGGGACCTTGGTGCAGTGCTCGCTGATCCACTCGGAGCGCTGGGAAGCAGCGCTGTCGCCGCCCGCCATCGCGCCGAAGGGGGTGCCACCCGAGCGTGCGTCGGAGCCCAGGACGTAGCGCAGCTCGCCCTTGCTGGTCCAGGTTTCCAGCTGGTGGACGGACGGCGCGTCGTCGGTGCCGATGAAGCCGCCCATGCCGATGACGGTGGCGTCGCTGTTCAGGATGAACGTGGACGCGGCGTTGGCGCCCCCCTCGACAGCGAGGCTGATCCGGGCGGAGCCGGAGTGCTCGACCGCGTAGTCGAGGATCTTGCGCTGATCGGCGGTGAGGTCCGTGCCTCCCAGAAGCCGGCCCAGGCCGCCCATGCCGCCCATGCCTTCCGGGCTGCCGTTGCCGCCGCTGCCACCGCCGAAGCCGGGAAATCCGGAAGGCATCCCCGAAGGCATCCCGGACGGCATCCCCGAGGGCATCCCGGACGGCATACCCCCGGGCATCTCGCCCGTGCCGCCGCCGAAGCCCCCGGGCAGCCCGGCCCCCCCGGGGCCGGCGCCCCCACCGGGGAAGGAACCCGAGCCGAACGGGATGCCCCCGGCCGGTCCGGCCATGGGGTTGGTGCCGCCCATCACGGAGGTGGCCCCGGGAACACTGACCGCCCAGGCACCGGGCGCCAGCAGCACCGCCAGCACGGCGCCGCCCAGCGCGGCGGGCAGCAGTCTGTGCTGTAGGCCCGAGAGCAGCAGGAGCGCCACCGCGCCGAGTCCGGCGACCACCACCAGCCACGCCAGCCAGCCGTTCCAGGACGACTGCCGCAGGATGACGACGACCGCCCAGACCATCGTGACCAGGACCGCCCCGGTCCCCGTCGGCAGGGCCCAGCGGGCACCGGCCCGATGGGCGCGGGCCAGCATGGTCGCAAGGCCCGCGGTGAGCGCGGCGACGGCGGGGGCCAGCTGCGTCGTGTAGTACGGGTGGAACGTGCCTTCCTGGGTGGAGAACACCAGCCCGCACACCACCAGCCAGGTCCCCCACAGGACCCACCCGGAGGCGGCGAGCGGCTCGCCCGTGGTGGTGCTGCCCCGTCGGCGCAGCACCGCCACGGCCACCGCCACGCCCAGCGCCACCCCGCACAGCGGCAGCAGCCAGCTGATCTGGCCGCCGACCTGGTCGTTGAAGAGCCGGCCGAGCCCGGCCGCGCCACCGAAGGAGATCCCGCCGGTCATGCCCCCGCCGGCCATGCCCCCGCCGGCGCCGCTCTCGCCGAAGATCCGGCCGAGCCCGTTGTATCCGATCACCAGGTCCCAGGCCGAGCCGTCGTCGCTGCCGCCGATGTACGGGCGGTCGCCGGGCCACAGCGCCACCATGGCCACCCACCACAGCGAGGACACCGCCAGCACCGCTCCCGCGATCAGCAGCCGCCGCACCCGTACGAGCCAGCTCCCGGCCGCGCCGATCAGCCACGCCGCCGTGAGCGCGGGGAGCACCATCCAGGCGGCCAGCATCTTCGTCAGGAACCCGACGCCGATCAGGAAGCCACTGCCGCACAGCCACCACAGGGCCGTCCGGCCGGACGGCGCCTGGAGGGCCCTGGTCAGCGCGTACGCCGCCGCCACCAGGGTCAGCACCAGCAGCGTGTCCGGGTTGTTGTCGCGGTTGATGGCCACGGTGATGGGCGTGAGCGTCATGACCAGCGCGGCGAGCAGCCCGGCGCCTTCGCCCGCCCAGCGGCGTACCGTCCGGTGCAGGACGAACACCGCCGCGACGCCTTCCAGCAGTTGGGGCAGGATCATCGCCCAGCCGTGCAGGCCGAAGACCTTGGTGCTGATCACCTGCGGCCACAGCGCCGCCGGCGGCTTGTCGACCGTGACCACCCCGGCCGGGTCGAACGCGCCGAAGAGGAAATTGGTCCAGTTACGCCCCATCGACTTCACCGCGGCCGCGTAGTAGCTGTTGCCCCAGCCGAGGGAGCCCAGGGCCCAGCCGTAGAGCACCGCGGCCAGCAGCAGGATCGCGCCGAGCGTGGCCGGGGCGGCCCAGCGGGGCAGCACACGGCCGGCGACGAGCGGTGGCGGTGCGCTCGCGGGCGTGGTCGACGGTTCTTGTGATGTTCGGGTCACGGTGTGCTTCGCTTTCCTGTCCTTGGGAGAGAGGGGGATACCGGGCTCGGGGCCGGCGACGGGGCTCAGGGGCGCCGGAAGACGGCCAGCCGCAGCACGAGGAAGCGCACGGCGGTGACCAGCACGGATGAGGCGATCAGCACGAGCGTTTCGGCGCCCGGCGAGGCGTCCGGGCTGCTCTCGCGGTACAGGAGCACGGCGGCGGAGGTGACCAGGTAGCCCAGGACGAACAGGGCGCCCGCGCCCAGGTGCGCCCGTCCCACCCCGGTCTCGGACCAGCGGAACGTCAGTCGGCGGTTGGCCTCGGTGTTGAACACGGTGAGCACCAGCAGCGACACGAGGTTCGCCGGCGCGGGCGGCCACCAGCCGCGCAGCAGCCAGTAGAGCAGCCCCTGCCCCAGCGTCGAGACGACGCCGATCGCGGCGAAGCAGCCGACCTCCCAGGTGAACCGGGAACGTCCGGTGTCGGGGGCGAGCACCGCGTCCGGGTGTTCCGCGGCCGGAGCGGGACGGCGCGGCAGCGCGACCCGGGCGGCGCCGGACGCCTTCAGCCGCGCCATCCGGTAAAGACCCCGCAGGTCGTCGGTGGCGGTGCCGACCACGTCGACCCGGGTGTCCACATCTTCCACCCAGTCGACCGGGACCTCGTGGATGCGCAGCCCGTTGTGTTCGGCCAGCAGGAGGAGTTCGGTGTCGAAGAACCAGGCGTCGTCCCGGGTCTTCTCCAGCAGCGGTCGCAGCACCGCGGTACGGGCCGCCTTGAAGCCGCACTGCGCGTCGCTGAACCGGGCGCCGTGGGTCAGCCGGATCAGCCCGTTGTAGCAGCGGGAGATCAACTCGCGGCGGGGCCCGCGCACCGTCCGCGCGCCCGGCGCGAGGCGACTGCCGATGGCCAGGTCGGAATGGCCGCTGGCCAGCGGCGCTATCAGCGGCAGCAGCCCGTCGAGTCCGGTGGACAGGTCGACGTCCATGTACACGACGATGTCGGCCTCGCTCGCGCCCCACACGGTGCGCAGCGCCCGGCCGCGGCCCTTGCGGTCCAGGTGGAACACCCCCACCCCGGGCAGCTCATCGGCCAGCTCCGTCGCCACCTCGAAGGTCCGGTCGATGCTGGCGTTGTCCGCCACCGTGATCCGCCACGGGTACGGCAACTGCTCACGCAGCCGGGCGTGCAGGGTGCGCAGACAGCCGGGCAGTGCGCGTTCCTCGTTGTACACGGGCACGACGATCTCTACGGTCGGGGGGTTCGTCCCGGACGGGTCGGAAAGATCAGGGCGGGCCGCGGGCTGGAAGCCGCCGACGGTACACAGGCCACTGGAAGTCTGGGGCATGGAATCCTCGTACGGAGAGGCGACGGTGGGGGTATCGCGTCATCCGGCGGCATGCGGGCGGGGCGAGCGGTGACGGGACGGCTCCGGCAGAACGGGCGAGCGCGCGGAGGCCCCGGTACCCGGCATTGCCGACCGGACAGCGAGCTGCGCAGAACCCTCCCGGCCCCAACCGGGAATCCCGCGACAGCGAGCTGGGAATTCGCCGAGAGTCCGCTGGGTCCTTGCTGAGAGCCGTCGGACCGGGCGTGGGGGGGGGGGGGGGGGGGCTGCCGGACGGCCAGCAGTCGACACCGCAGGACGCGGACCCGCGCA
>NZ_JBEOSB010000023.1:0-203329 GCF_040302705.1 Streptomyces sp. NPDC097640 | reverse complement strand
GAGAATCCGGGGCGTTTTGTGCTGCTGGATGTGGCGGAGGGCGAGGACGTGGCGGGGGTGTTGCCGTCGGTGCTGGGGTGCGGTGAGCCGGAGGTGGCCTGGCGTGGGGGCGAGGTGTTGGTTCCCCGGCTGAGGCGTATGGAGCCGGTCGAGGAGCCGGGCCTTCCGCCTTTGGACGGCGGGGGGACGGTGTTGGTGACGGGTGGTACGGGTGGGATCGGTGCGGTGGTGGCCCGTCATCTGGTGGTGGAGCACGGTGTGCGGCAGCTGCTGCTGGTGTCGCGCCGGGGGTTGGCGGCGGAGGGTGCGGAGGCGTTGCGGGATGAGCTGGTGGAGTTGGGCGCGTCGGTCACCGTGGCGGGCTGTGATGTCGCGGACCGGGCGGCGGTCGAGGAGCTGCTGGCCTCCGTCCCCTCCGGGCATCCGCTGACCGCCGTTATTCACGCGGCGGGTGTCGGCGACAGTGGCTTGGTGGGGTCGTTGACGTCGGAGCAGTGGGACATGGTGTTGCGGCCGAAGGCGGACGGGGCGTGGCATCTGCATGAGCTGACGCGGGGGCTGCCGCTCTCGGCGTTTGTGATGTTCTCGTCGATCGGTGGTTCGGTGGCGGCGGCGGGTCAGGCGAATTACGCGGCGGCGAATGTGTTCCTGGACGGCCTCGCCCAGCACCGCCGGGCGGAGGGTCTGCCCGCCACCTCGGTGGCCTTCGGCCTGTGGTCGGAGACCGGCATGGGCGTCATGCTGGGCGAGGTGGACCGTGCCCGGCTGCGGCGTCAGGGCCTGCTGCCGCTGTCGGCCGCGGAGGGGCTGCGGGCGTTCGACGCCGCGCTCGTCTCCGGTGCGGCGACCGTGACGGCCTCACCCGTGGACACCGCCGCCCTGCGTACCCGCAGGGGCGAGATCCCGGCGCTGTTGCGCGGGTTGGTCCCGGCGTCGCGCAGGCTGAGCCGGGAGACCGCGGGCGGCGGCGACGCCGAAGGCCTCAAGCGACGGCTCGCCGGACTCGGCCCCCAGGAACGGCTGGACCTGCTGATCGACATGGTGCGCGGCCACGTCGCCGTCGTTCTGGGCCACGCGTCAGCGGACACGGTCGAGGCGGACCGTAACTTCAACGAGCTCGGGTTCGACTCGCTGACCGCCGTTGAGCTGCGCAACCAGCTCAACGCCGCGACCGGACTCCGGCTCCCCGCCACCTTGATCTTCGACTACCCCACCGCCCAGGCCGCCGCGGGATACCTGGCGGCGCAGCTGACCGATGACACCGACACCGCGGATCCGACCCTGACCGAGATCGACAGGCTGGAACAGCTGCTGTCTTCGGTGTCCGACGACGACCGACGCCGCGCCGTCACCGTGCGACTGCAATCCCTGCTGCTCAAGTGGACCGGTGGCGAACCCGATTCGGCCTCCGTGGAATCCCGGATCGGCTCGTCCTCGGCGGAAGAGATCTTCGCCTTCATCGACAACGAGCTCGACCTCCACTGAGCCGACGACCGGCGACCATCTGACCGAAGACGGGTGAAGGCTTCTTATGGACGACGAAAAGCTTCTCGAATATCTCCGGAAGGTGACGACGGACCTGCACCAGACCCGTCAGCGGGTGCTCGCGCTGGAGGCGGGAGAGCAGGAGCCGGTCGCGATCGTCGGGATGAGCTGCCGCTACCCGGGCGGGGTGATGTCGCCGGAGGATCTCTGGCGGTTGGTCGCCGAGGGCACCGATGCCATCTCGGCGTTTCCCACGGACCGCGGCCGGCCCTCCGGCTTCCCGGTGGGCCGGGGGTGGGACCTGTCCGAGCTGTACGATCCGGAGCCGGGCGTACCGGGCAAGTCGTATACGCGCTCGGGAGGTTTCCTCTACGACGCGGCCGACTTCGACCCGGGCTTCTTCGGGATCTCGCCCCGTGAAGCCCTGCGGATGGATCCGCAGCAGCGGCTGCTGCTGGAGACGTCGTGGGAGGCGGTCGAGCGGGCGGCGATCGACCCGGCCTCGCTGAAGGGCAGCCGGACCGGCGTCTTCATGGGGCTGATGTACCACGACTACGGCGTCGACGGGGCCTCGGGCTCCATCGCCTCCGGGCGGCTGTCCTACTTCTACGGGCTGGAGGGGCCCGCCGTCACCCTTGACACCGCGTGCTCGTCGTCGCTGGTCGCCCTGCACTGGGCGGCGCAGTCACTGCGGACGGGCGAGTGCTCGCTGGCGCTGGCCGGCGGCGTCACGGTGATGTCCACCCCCGGGGTGATCATCGACTTCAGCGCCCAGCGGGGGCTGTCCGAGGACGGCCGGTGCAAGGCGTTCGCCGAGGCCGCGGACGGCACCGGCCTGTCGGAGGGCGTCGGCATCCTCGTACTGGAGCGGCTGTCCGACGCACAGCGCAACGGCCACCAGGTGCTGGCGGTCATACGCGGCTCCGCGGTGAACCAGGACGGGGCCTCCAACGGGCTCACCGCGCCCAACGGCCCGTCGCAGCAGCGCGTCATCCGGCAGGCCCTCGACAACGCCCGGCTGACGACATCGGACGTGGACGCGGTGGAGGCGCACGGCACCGGCACCACGCTGGGCGACCCCATCGAGGCCCAGGCGATCCTCGCCACCTACGGCCAGGACCGGGACGCCGAGCGCCCGCTGTGGCTGGGGTCGATCAAGTCGAACATCGGCCACTCCCAGGCCGCGGCGGGCGTGGCCGGCGTCATCAAGATGGTCATGGCGCTGCGGTGCGGCAGGCTGCCCAGGACGCTGCACATCGACCGGCCGTCGTCACATGTGGACTGGTCGGCGGGGGCGGTGGAGCTGCTGACCGAGCCGGTCGAGTGGCCGGAGACCGGGCGTCCACGTCGGGCGGGGATCTCGTCGTTCGGCATGAGCGGCACCAACGCGCATGTCATCGTCGAACAGGCGCCACCGGCCGAGCGGGAGCCGGACCCGGGCACCCATGTGCCCCGCGTCGTCCCGTGGCCGGTGTCGGCGAAGACCGAGGAGGCGCTGGACGGTCAGATCGAGCGCGTCACAGCGCTCATGGCGGACACCGGCCCCGACCCGCTGGACGTCGGCTTCTCGCTGGCGACGGGCCGGCCGGCGTTCGAGCACCGTGCCGTGCTGCTGGCCGGCCCGGACGGTGTGGCGCGGACAGGCCGGGGCGTGGCGCGGCCGGGCGGCGGGCTCGGGATGCTGTTCTCGGGCCAGGGCAGTCAGCGGGCGGGGACGGGCCGGGAGCTGTACGAGCGGTTCCCGGTGTTCACGAAGGCCCTGGACGAGGTGTTCGGACACCTCGACGCACACCTGGACCGTCCGTTGCGCCAGGTGATGTTCGCGCGGACCGGGTCGGCCGAGGCCGCGCTGCTGGACGGGACGGGATGGGCGCAGCCCGCGTTGTTCGCCCTCGAGGTGGCGCTGTTCCGGCTGGTGGAGTCGTGGGGCGTGCGCCCCGACCACCTGGCGGGACATTCGGTGGGCGAGGTGGCCGCCGCTCATGTGGCCGGTGTGCTGTCGCTCGAGGACGCGTGCACGCTGGTGGCGGCGCGGGCGCGGCTGATGCAGGCGCTGCCGGCGGGCGGCGCGATGGTGTCGCTCCAGGCCACCGAGGACGAGGTGATCCCGTATCTGGGCGAGCGGGTGTCGATCGCGGCGCTGAACGGGCCCCGTTCGGTCGTCGTCTCCGGTGACGCCTCCGCCGTGTCGGAGGTCGCGGCCCGGTTCGCGAAGGACGGCCGTAAGACCAGACGACTGGCGGTCAGCCATGCGTTTCACTCCCTGCTGATGGAGCCCATGCTGGAGGACTTCCGGCAGGTGGCGGCGAGGATGTCCTTCCAGACGCCGCGCATCCCGCTCGTCTCCAATGTCACCGGCGCGCCCGCGCAGGCGGAATCGGTGTGTTCGCCCGAGTACTGGGTGCGGCATGTGCGGGAGAGCGTCCGGTTCGCCGACGGAGTGGCCGCGATGGGCGCGGCGGGAGTGACCGCCTTCCTCGAAATCGGCCCCGACGGCGTGCTCTCCGCCATGGTGCAGGACAACCTGCCGGAGCGGTCCGGCGCCACGGTCGTGGTCCCGGCGCTCCGCGCGGGCCGGGACGAGGACACCGCCCTGCTCACCGCAGTGGCGCGGCTGCATGTCGCCGGGGTCGCGGTGGACTGGCCTGCGTTCTTCGCGGACACCGGGGCACGCCGGGCCGAGCTGCCCACCTACGCCTTCCAGCGCGAGCGCTTCTGGCCCGAGGCCGCCGGTGAGGAGGAAGCCGACACGCGGAGCGCGACGCATGCGGACCCGGCCGACGCGGAGTTCTGGACCGCCGTGGAGCGCGAGGACGTCGAAGCCCTGGCGTCGAGCCTGCGTGTCGACGGCGCGGCGCTGACCCCCGTCGTCCCCGCGCTGTCGTCCTGGCGCCGACAGCGACGGGAGCGTTCGCTGGTCGACAGCTGGCGCTACCGGGTGGCCTGGACGCCACTGGCCGATACCGCCGTGGACGCCGCCCCCGGGACCTGGCTGGCGGTGGTACCCGCGGGGTGCGCCGAGGACGCGTGGGTGACCTCCGTCCTCGCCGCCCTCGGAACAGATGCCGTTCTCCTCGAAGCAGGCGAGGCGGACCGTACGGCACTGGCCGGGCGGCTGGCCCGGTCGGCCACGGACGGGACGCCCTTCGCGGGAGTGCTGTCCCTGCTCGCGCTGGACGAGTCGCCGCTCGCGGAGCACCCCGCCGTGCCCGTCGGCCTGGCGCTGACCGTGGCCTTGACGCAGGCACTCAGCGACGCCGGGATCGAGGCGCCGCTGTGGTGTGTGACCCGGGGCGCGGTGTCGATCGGCCGTTCGGACCGGGTGGCCTGCCCCGTCCAGGCCCAGGTGTGGGGCTTCGGCCGGGTGGCCGCGCTGGAGCACCCACGGCGCTGGGGCGGCCTGGTCGACCTGCCCGAGGAGATCGACCCGCGGGCCGCCCGGCGGCTGGCCGGGGTGCTGGCCGCCGGCCCCGTCGGCGATGGTGACGGCGACGGGCCCGGCGAGGACCAGGTGGCGATCCGCGCGTCCGGCCTGTTCGGCCGCAGGCTGGCACCCGGCCGTACCGAGCGCGAGGAGCCGGGCTTCTCTGTGACGGGCACCGTGCTGGTGACCGGCGGCACCGGGGCGCTGGGCGCGGAAGTGGCGCGCTGGCTGGCCCGCAGCGGCGCCGAGCGTCTGGTGCTGACGAGCCGTCGCGGGGCGGACGCGCCGGGCGCGGCCCGGCTGGCGGCGGAGCTGGAGGAGTCGGGCTGCCAGGTCTCGATCGTGGCCTGCGACGTGGCGGACCGCCCGGCGCTTGCCGCCGTGTTGGCCGACATCCCCGCCGACACCCCGCTGACCGGTGTCGTCCACACGGCCGGTGTCGGCAGGTCGGTCCCGGTGGCGGAGACGGCCCCCGCGGATGTGGCCGACATCCTGTCCGCCAAGGTGGCGGGCGCCGCCAACCTCGACGCGCTGCTCGGCGACCGGCCCCTGGACCTGTTCGCGCTGTTCTCCTCCATCGCCGGGGTATGGGGGAGCGGTGGGCAGAGCGCTTACGGGGCGGCCAACGCGTACCTGGACGCCCTGGCCGAGGCCAGGCGGGCTCGCGGCGCCACCGCCACCTCGGTGGCCTGGGGCGCCTGGGCCGGGGCCGGAATGGCCACCGAGGACGCGATGTCCGAGTATCTGCTCCGCCGCGGGCTCGGCCTTCTCGCGCCCGACCTGGCCATCAGCGCGCTGCGGGACGCGGTGACCGGGCAGGACGCGGCCGTGACCGTGGCCGATGTCGACTGGGAGCGCTTCGCCCCCTCCTTCCTGTCGGCCCGGCCCAGCCCCCTGCTGTCCGGTCTGCCCGAGGTCCGGCGCGTCGTCGAACGGGCCCTGGCGGCGCGGCAGGGGGAGCGGTCGGCCGTCGCCGCGTTCCGGGAGCAGCTGGAGAGCCTGCCGGACGCCGGACGCGCCGAGCTGCTGCTCGGCCTGGTCCGCGATCAGGCCGCGGCCGTGCTGGGACACGCCGACGCGGACGCGATCGGCGCCGACCGCGCCTTCCGGGAGCTCGGGTTCGACTCCTTGACCGCGGTGGAGCTGCGCAATGTGCTGGACGCCGTCACCGGCCTGAGCCTGCCGTCCACCCTCGTCTTCGACTACCCCACCCCGCTCGTCCTCACGGACCACCTGCTCGCCGAGCTGTTCGGCGGCGAGGAGGAGACGTCCGCGCCCGCGGGCCACCATCGCGCGGACCCCCGCGCCACGGCCGACGACCCGATCGTGGTCGTGGGCATGGGCTGCCGCTACCCCGGGGACGTCGCCTCGCCGGAGGACCTGTGGCGGCTGGTGGCCGACGGCCGGGACGCGCTGTCCCCGTTCCCCGCGGACCGCGGCTGGCCCCTGGAGGGGGATCATGTGCGGGAGGGCGGATTCCTCACCGGCGCGGGCCACTTCGACGCGGGCTTCTTCGGCATCTCCCCGCGTGAGGCGCTGGCCACCGATCCGCAGCAGCGCCTGCTGCTGGAGGTCGCCTGGGAGGCCCTGGAGCGGGCGGGCATCGACCCTGCCGGTCTGCGCGGCAGCGACACCGGCGTGTTCATCGGCGCCGCCGGGAGCGGCTACACCCCGCCCCCGGAGCTTCAGGGCCGCTATCTCACGGGCGAGGCCACCAGCGTGATCTCCGGCCGGCTGTCGTACACCCTCGGCCTGGAGGGCCCCGCGGTGACGGTGGACACGGCCTGCTCGGCCTCGCTGGTGGCACTGCACTGGGCCGCGCGGGCGCTGCGCTCGGGCGAGTGTTCCCTGGCCCTGGCCGGTGGCGTGGCGGTGATGGCCAACCCCGGGCCGTTCCTGGCCTTCAACGCGCAGGGCGGGCTGGCCGCCGACGGCCGCTGCAAGGCGTTCTCGGAGTCCGCGGACGGCACCGGCTGGGCCGAGGGGGCGGGGCTGGTCGCCCTGGAGCGGCTGTCGGACGCCCGGCGCAACGGGCATGAGGTGGTGGCTGTTCTGCGCGGCTCGGCCGTCAACCAGGACGGCGCGTCGAACGGCCTGACGGCGCCGAACGGCCCGTCCCAGCAGCGGGTGATCCGCCAGGCGCTGGCCGACGCCGGGCTGTCGGCCGTGGATGTGGACGCCGTGGAGGGGCACGGCACCGGAACGCCCCTGGGCGACCCGATCGAGGCCCAGGCCCTGCTCGCGACATACGGCCGCCGGCCTGCCGAGGCGCCGCCGGTGTGGCTGGGATCGGTCAAGTCCAACTTCGGCCACGCCCAGGCGGCCGCCGGCATCGCCGGGGTCATCAAGATGGCGATGGCGCTCCGGCACGGCATGCTGCCCAGGACCCTGCACGTGGACGCGCCGTCCTCGCACGTGGACTGGTCGACGGGGGCGGTGCGACTGCTCACCGAACCGGTGCCCTGGCCGGGGGGCGACAGGTCCCGCAGGGCGGGCATCTCGTCGTTCGGGATCAGCGGCACCAACGCGCATGTGATCCTCGAAGAGGCCCCGGGACCGGCACCAGCCCCGGCACCGGCCCAGGCCCCGCCCCTGGAGCGCGGATCCGGCGACGTCACCACGGCGTCCGACCGGCCGGCGCCCTGGTTCGTCTCCGGCGCCACCGAGGAGGCGCTGCGCGCCCAGACCGACCGGCTGTTGCGACACCTGGAACACCACCCCGGCCTCCGGCCGCTGGACGTGGCGTACTCGCTGGTGACGAGCCGCTCGGCGCTCGAACACCGCGTGGCCCTGCTGGCCACCGGCGACGGTGTGGCGGAGCTGGCCCGGGGCACGGCCCGCGGCGGCGGCAGGACCGCGTTCCTGTTCGCGGGCCAGGGCTCACAGCGGCCCGGTATGGGCCGGGAGCTGTACGACCGCTTCCCCGAGTTCGCGCGGGCCCTGGACGCGGTGTTCGCGCATCTGGACACCCTCCTGGACCGGCCGCTGCGTGAGGTGGTGTTCGCCGAGCCAGACACCCCCGAGGCCGCCGAGCTCGACCGGACCGCGTACACCCAGCCCGCCCTATTCGCCCTCGAAGTCGCGCTGTTCCGGCTGCTGGAGTCCTGGGGTGTCACCCCCGACCAGGTGGCGGGCCACTCCATCGGCGAGATCGCGGCCGCCCATGCCGCGGGCGTGCTGTCCCTCGCCGACGCCTGCGCCCTGGTGGCCGCGCGCGGCCGGCTGATGCAGGCGCTGCCCACCGGCGGCGCGATGGTGTCGCTCCAGGCCACCGAGGAGGAGGTGACGCCGCTGCTGGCCGACCGCGCCGACCGCGTGTCCGTCGCCGCCGTCAACGGCCCGCGCTCGGTGGTGATCGCCGGAGCCGAGGACGCGGTGCTGGAACTCGCCGCCCGGTTCACCGACGAGGGCCGCAAGACCCGGCGGCTGTCGGTCAGCCATGCCTTCCACTCGCCCCTCATGGAGCCGATGCTGGAGGAGTTCCGGCGGGTCGCCGAATCCCTCGACTACCAGGCCCCGCGGATCCCGCTGGTGTCCACCCTGACCGGCCACCCGGCCACGGCGGAGGAGCTGTGCTCGCCCGGCCACTGGGTGCGGCACGCACGGGAGGCGGTGCGGTTCGACGACGCCGTGCGCCGACTCGGCGATCACGGGGTGGGCATCTTCGTCGAGATCGGTCCGGACGCGGTCCTGTCCGCCCTGGCCCGGGAGATCCTGGGCGAGCGGACCTCGGAGGCGGTCGTGGTGCCCGTCTGCCGCAAGGACCGCGGCGAGACGGCCACGGTCGTCGCGGCGCTGGCCGGGCTGCACGCCGCGGGCGCCGAGGTGCGGTGGGAGGCGTACTTCGAGGGCACCGGCGCGCGCCGCGTGGAGCTGCCGACGTACGCCTTCCAGCGCGAGCGCTACTGGTCGGCGGCGCTCCCCGGGGCCCACGACGTCTCCGGTCTCGGCCTGACGGCCGCCCGGCACCCCCTGCTCGGCGCCGAGGTGGAACTCGCCGACTCGCAGGGCGTCCTCTTCACCGGCCGTCTGTCGGTGCGCACCCACCCGTGGCTGGCCGACCATGTGGTGGGCGGCACGGCGCTCTTCCCGGGCACCGGCTTCCTGGAGCTCGCCACCCGCGCGGGCGACCAGGTCGGCTGCTCCCGCGTCGAGGAGCTCACCCTCGCCGCGCCGCTGGCCCTCGGAGAGCGGGACACGGCGGTCGTACAGCTGTGGGCGGGTGCACCCGACGCGTCGGGCCGCCGGGAGCTGAGCCTGTACTCGCGCCCCGCCGAGGCGCCCGACCAGCCGTGGACCCGGCACGCCACCGGCACTTTGGCCCCGGAGGAGCCGTACGCCACGCCGTACGCCGCCCCGGATGGCGGGCCGGACGGCGCGGCGTGGCCCCCGCCGGGCGCCGAGCCCGTCGAGGTGGACGGCTTCTACGAGCGCACCGCCGCGGAGGGATTCGGATACGGGCCGGTCTTCCAGGGGCTGCGCGCGGTGTGGCGGCGCGGTGACGAGGTGTTCGCGGAGGCCGCCCTGCCGGAGGAGGCGCAGGACGCGGCCTCGTTCGGACTGCATCCGGCGCTGCTGGACGCCGCCCTGCACGCGGTGTCCTTCGTGGACCTGGGGGCGGGCGGCGCCGGCCGGCTGCCGTTCTCCTGGAACGGAGTGTCGCTGCACGCCGGTGGCGCCTCCATACTGCGCGTCCGGCTCGCCGCGGTCGGCACCGACACGGTGGCGCTCACGGCGAACGATCCGGCCGGGGCTCCGGTGCTCTCGGTGGACTCGCTGGTGCTGCGCCCGGTGTCCCCGGACGCGATGGCCGGGGGCGGCGACGCCGCGGTGGCGCGCGACCTGTTCCGCCTGGAGTGGGCTGCCGTCCCGCACGGCGAGGCCGCGGAGGATGCCACGGGCGTCGTCGAGCTGACGGACGCCACGGCGGCGGGGCTCGCGTCGCTCGAGCCGGCACCGGACGTGGTGTCGGTCGCGGTCGGCCCGTCCGGGACCGTGGACGTGGCCGAGGTCCACCGAGCCGTCGCACAGGCCCTCGAACTGATCCAGGCATGGCTGGCCGAGGACCGGTTCGCCGACTCCCGGCTGGTGTTCGTGAGCCGGGGCGCGGTCGCCGCCGACGACGGAGCACCCGTGGCGGACCTCGCCGCGGCCGCGGTGTGGGGGCTGGTGCGCTCGGCCCAGTCGGAGAACCCCGGCCGGTTCGTCCTGCTCGACCTCGACGCGGAACACGGCACATCGGCGGAGGACCCTCGAACGCTCTCCGCCCACCTGCCCGTCCTGCTGGCGTCGGGCGAGCCGCAGGCCGTCGTGCGGGACGGCGTGCTGCGCGTCGGGCGCCTCGCCCGGCTGGCCCCGGAGGAGGACGCCACCCACCCGTGGAGCGGCGCGGGCACGGTACTGATCACCGGCGGGACCGGCGGCCTGGGCAGCGAACTGGCCCGCCACCTGGTGACCGGACACGGAGTGCGCCGACTCCTGCTGACGAGCCGTCGCGGGCCGGACGCTCCGGGGGCGGGGGAGCTGCGGTCGGAGCTGTCGGCGCTGGGCGCCGAGGTGTCGGTCGTGGCGTGTGATGTGTCGGATCGTGCCGCGGTGGCGGGGGTGCTGGCGTCGATCCCGGCGGAGCACCCGCTCACGGCGGTGGTGCATACGGCGGGTGTGCTCGATGACGGTGTGGTGGGGGCGCTGACGCCCGGGCGGCTGAGCGCCGTGCTGCGGCCGAAGGTGGACGCGGCGTGGCATCTGCACGAGCTGACCCGCGGCCTCGACCTGGCCGCCTTCGTCCTGTTCTCCTCACTGGCCGGGGTCAGCGGCGCGGCCGGGCAGGGCAACTACGCGGCGGCGAACGCCTTCCTGGACGCCCTGGCCGCACACCGCGCCGCACGCGGCCAGGCCGCGACCTCCCTGGCCTGGGGCGCGTGGGAGGAGAGTGCCGGGATGACCGGCACCCTGGCCGGCACGGAGCTGCGGCGCAGCGCGCGGACGGGCCTGCCACCGCTGTCCGTGGCGCAGGGCCTGGCCCTGTTCGACGCCGCGATCCCGCTGCGGCACGCCAACCCGGTGCCCGTCCGGATGGACATGGCGACCCTGCGCGCCCACGCCGACAAACTGCCGCCGCTGATGCGCGGACTGGTGCCGCCGGTGCGCCGTACCGCCACCGCCGCCGGCGCGGAGAACACCGGCCCGGACTGGCTGCGCAGGCACCTCGCCGGGCTCAGCGAGGACGAGCAGGACACCGCCGTGCAGGAACTGGTGCGCGGCCACGCGGCCGCGCTCCTGGGCCACGGCGAGGCCGCGGCCGTCCACCCCGAACGCGACTTCCTGGAGCTGGGATTCGACTCGCTCAGCGCGATAGAGCTGCGCAACAGGCTCACCGAGCTGACCGGGCTGCGACTGTCCCCGATGCTGGTGTTCGACAAGAAGACACCCGCCGAACTCGCCCGCTGGGTGCGGCACGAGTTCGCCGGCCACGGCGGAACCGGACCCCGGCCGGCCACTCGGGAGGAGGCGCCCGGCGGGCAGGACACCGTCAGCGCGATGTTCCGCGCCGCGGTCATCGCGGACAAGGTGGGCGACGGATTCCATATGCTTCAGGCGATCGCCAAGATCCGGCCCATCTACGACCTGCCGGACGACCCCCGGCACATGGCACGGCCGGTGTCCCTCGCCGACGGGCCCGCCACCCCCCGCCTGATCTGCCTCAGCTCGACCGTCGTCAACGGCGGTGTGCACCAGTACGCCCGGCTGGCCGCCCACTTCCGCGGCACCCGCCCCATGTCGGCGATCCCGCTGCCCGGCTACGCCGTCGGGGAGAGCCTGCCCGCCACGGCCGAGGTCGCCCTCCGTACGCTGGCGGCGAGCATCGAGCAGGCCGCCGACCACGACCCCTTCGTCCTGGTCGGCCACTCCTCGGCGGGCGCGCTCGCCTACTCCGTCACGGGCCATCTCGCACGGACCGGCGCACGCCTGCCGGAGTCGGTCGTCATGATGGACACCTTCCGGCCCACCGGTGTGGAGTCGCAGGGCACTCTCGTCGGCGGGCTGCTGGACCAGATCTTCCGGTCCGAGTCGGAGTTCGGGGTGTTCCACAGCGCGAGGCTGTCCGGCATGGCCCACTGGTTCGAGATCGCCGCACACCTGGAGTACGACCCGGTGCCGGTGCCCGTCCTGTTCCTCCAGTGCGCGGAGGCGTTCCCCGGTGGCGAGGCCGAGTTCGACCGCTGGCGCAGTTCCCCGCTCGACCCCTCGCACACCGTACGGCCCATAGCGGCCAATCACTTCTCGGTGATCGAGGAAAAGGCGGCGGACACCGCGCGTGCCATCGAGGACTGGATCGCCACGGGGGAGTGAAGCGGACCCCGCGCCGAAGGGCTCTGGTACTTCCCTTAGTGATTCTGAATTGGGGCGCCGATACAGTGAAGTGAGCGACCGTGCCCTCGGCCCCCGGCTGAATGAGGAATGGCATGACCTTCAGATATCAGGCCGCGAAACCAAATCTGGTGGGCGCGGAATTGAAGTACGTCACCGAGGCCATCAGTTCCGGGTGGATATCGGCCGCAGGGCCCTATGTCGGGCAGTTCGAAGCCGAATTCGCGCGCTACAACGGCGTGGCGCACGGAGTGTCCTGCTCCTCGGGTACGGCCGCGCTCACCCTGGCGCTGCGCGCCCTCGGCGTGGGCCCCGGCGACGAGGTGCTGGTCCCCGAATTCACCTTCGTCGCGTCCGCGTGGGCGGTCACCTACACGGGCGCGACGCCCGTCTTCGTCGACTGCGGCGACGACCTCAACATCGACACGGCTCTCATCGAGTCCAGGATCACGCCGCGCACCAAGGCCGTCATGCCCGTCCATGTGCACGGGCGCCGCTGCGACATGGACGTGATCACGAGGATCGCGTTCGACTACAACCTGCGGGTGGTCGAGGACTGCGCCGAGGCGCACGGCATCCGGCCGGTCGGCGACGTGGCGTGCTTCTCTTTGTTCGCCAACAAGATCATCACCTCCGGTGAGGGCGGCGTCTGTCTGACCGACGACCGCAGGCTCGCCGAGCAGATGGCGCATCTGCGCGGGATGGCCATCGGCCCCGAGCACGACTTCCTGCACAAAAAGCTGGCCTACAACTTCCGCATGACCAATCTACAGGCCGCAGTCGCCCTCGGGCAGCTGGAGCAGATAGACGAATTCCTCGCCCAGCGCAGGAAGATCGAGTCGTATTACGACGCCGGGCTCCGGGATATCCGGGAAATCACCCGCATGCCGCCGCGGGATGTGCTGTGGATGTACGACCTGCGGGCCGAACGCCGCGATGAACTGTGCGCGTTTCTGGCCGAGGAGTCCATCGAGACCAGGCGGTTCTTCCAGCCGATGAGCAGGCAGCCCCTCTACTTCGATCCGGACTGGGCCTCCCTGAACGCCGGCCGCTTCACCGCGGACGGGCTGTGTCTGCCCACCCACACCGGACTGACCGAGGCGGACCAGGACCACATCATCGGCAAGGTCGCGGAGTTCTACGGGCGCTGACCCGGCCTGCCGGGCACACCGGGCCGACACGGGGTCGGTACCGGGCCGGCACCGGGCCGGGCGAGACAACTTGTGCGTGGGGAGTGGAGCGTTGAGTCCTTCCGAGTCCAGTCCTGCCGACCGCCCCGGTACGCACCGGGATCACGCCATCGCGGTGGTCGGGCTGTCCTGCCGACTGCCGTCCGCGCCGGACCCCGCGCGGTTCTGGGAGCTGCTCCGCGACGGGGTGAGCGCGGTGTCCGAGCCGCCCCGCGGCCGCCACGGTGGCCACCACGGCCACGGCGGCTATCTGGAGGACGTCGACCGCTTCGACGCCGAGTTCTTCGGGATCTCCCCACGGGAGGCCCGGGCGATGGACCCGCAACAGCGCCTCATGCTGGAGCTGGGCTGGGAGGTGCTCGAGGACGCCGGTCTGCCACCGGACTCCGTCCACGGCGGCGACATCGGCGTGTTCGTCGGCGTGACCGCCGACGACTACGGCACCCTGGACCGGCGCCGGGGCGTCGAGGGCATCGGCCACCACACTCTCACCGGACTGAACCGCGGCATCATCGCCAACCGCGTCTCCTACTTCCTCGGCCTGCGCGGCCCCAGCCTGGTGGTCGACACCGGCCAGTCGTCGTCCCTGGTCGCCGTCCACCTCGCCTGCGAAAGCCTGCGCCGCGGCGAGTCCCGCGCCGCGCTGGCCGGCGGCGTCCAGCTGAACCTCACGCCCGACAGCACACAGGCCGCGGCGCGGTTCGGCGGACTGTCCCCGGACGGCCGGTGCTTCACCTTCGACGAGCGCGCCAACGGCTATGTCCGAGGCGAGGGCGGCGGGCTCGTCCTGCTCAAGCCACTGGCGCGGGCCGTGGCCGACGGCGATGAGATCTACTGCGTCATCGAGGGCGGCGCGGTCAACAACGACGGCGGCGGCGAGGCCCTGACCATCCCCGACCCGCGGGCACAGCAGGCCGTGCTGCGCGCGGCCTGCCGCCGCGCGGGCGCCGACCCGACCGCCGTACGGTACGTGGAGCTGCACGGCACCGGCACCCGCGTCGGCGACCCCGTCGAGGCCGAGGCCCTCGGCGCGGTGTACGGGGACGGCCGCCCCGCCGACGAGCCGCTGCTCGTCGGCTCCGCGAAGACCAACGTCGGCCACCTGGAGGGCGCGGCGGGCATCGTCGGGCTGCTGAAGGTCGCCCTCTCGCTCCACCACCAGACACTGCCCGCGAGCCTGAACTTCGAGCGGCCCAACCCGCGGATCCGCTTCGACGAGTGGCGCCTCGACGTGGTGTCGGAGGCGCGCCCCTGGCCCGGCCACGACGGGCCGATCCTCGCCGGGGTGTCCTCGTTCGGCATGGGCGGCACCAACTGCCACCTCGTCGTTTCGGACGCCGCGCCCATCGGGTCCACCACGCCCGCCGCGGCCGGACCGCCCGCGGACCTCCCGGAGGACAGGACGGGCGAGAGCACCGAGCCCGGCGCCGTGCCGTGGCTGCTGTCGGGCAGGACACCGGACGCGCTGCGCGCGCAGGCGGCCCGGCTCGCGGCCCAGGTGACCCGACAGGGCGGCCCGGAGCTGGTGGACGTGGGCTTCTCCCTGGCCACGACGCGGGCCACCTTCGACCACCGCGCCGTGGTCCTCGCCCGGCGCCCGGACGGCGCACTGCGCACCCTGACCGCGCTCGCCGAAGGCGTCCCCGGCAGCGGCGCGATCCAGGGCTCGGCGCGCTCCACGGCTACGGCCACGACCGCTTTCCTGTTCTCCGGCCAGGGCTCTCAGCGGGCCGGAGCCGGCCAGGAGCTGTACCGTCGGTATCCGGTGTTCGCACAGGCGCTGGACGACGTCTGCGCCCGGATGGACGAACACCTCGAACGGCCGCTCCGTGAGGTGATGTTCGCGCCGACAGGCACCCACGACGCCGAACTCCTGGACCGGACCGCCTACACCCAGCCCGCGCTGTTCGCCCTCCAGGTGGCCCTCTTCCGGCTGCTGGAATCCTGGGGCACCGCCGCCGACTACGTGGCCGGGCACTCGATCGGGGCCGTCGCCGCCGCCCATGTGGCCGGTGTGCTGTCCCTCGCCGACGCCTGCGCCCTGGTGGCCGCGCGCGGCCGGCTGATGCAGGCGCTGCCCACCGGCGGCGCGATGGCCTCGGTCCGGGCCCCGGAGGACGAGGTGCGTCCGCTGCTGGCCGGCCGCGAACACGAGATCTCCCTCGCCGCGGTCAACGGCCCCAAGTCCGTGGTCGTCGCCGGCGACGAGGGGGCGGTCGAGGACGTCGTCGCACACTTCGCCGCGCTGGGGAGCAGGACCAAGCGCCTCCGGGTCTCGCACGCGTTCCACTCGCCCCGCATGGACGCCATGCTCGACGACTTCCGCCGGGTCGTGGCCGGGCTGTCCCTCGCGGCGCCCCGGATTCCCGTGGTGTCCGACCTCACCGGCGAACCCGCGACCGCCGAGCAGCTGTGCTCCGCCGAGTACTGGGCGCGGCACGCCCGCGAGACCGTCCGCTTCGCCGACACCGTACGCACCCTGCGGGACCGGGGCGTCGGCGCGTTCCTGGAGCTGGGCCCGGACGGGGTGCTCACCGGGATGACCCGGGAATGCCTCGACCACCCCGACTGGAACACCGCAGACACAAGAGAGACGGGTGCGCCCGCCGCGGTCGTCAGGACGCTGCGCCCCGGCAGCGACGAGTCGCTTACGGTCCTGACCGCCATGGCCGAACTGCATGTCCACGGCGCCCCGGTGGCCTGGGACACGTACTTCGCCCAGAGGGGCGGCAGGCGTGTGCCGCTGCCCACGTACGCCTTCCAGCGGGAACGTCACTGGCTGGAAGAACTGGAAGAACCGGCGGGCCACGCCATCGCAAGCACCACCGCGCCCGAGCCCGTACCCGGTACGGCACCCGCCCCCGCGGAGCCGGAGCCGGCCGCCCGCGAGCCTCGCGCCGACATGGCGCGCCTGGTGCGGGCCGAGACCGCCATGGTGCTCGGCTACGCCGAACCGGAGCGGGTCGACACGAGCCTGACGTTCAAGCAACTCGGCTTCGACTCCACGATGACCGTGGAACTCGTGGCCCGGCTGAGGTCCGCCACCGGTCTGCGACTGCCCGATACCGTGCTGTTCGACCACCCCACGCCGGACCGGATCGCCGCCCGGCTGGCCACCGACCCCGGCGATGCCACACCCGGCGGTGCCACCGGCACCCGCGAGGCCCCGCCCCGGGCCCCCGCCGCCCCGGCCGACGAACCGGTGGTCATCGTGGGCATGGGCTGCCGCTACCCGGGCGGGGCCGACTCCCCCGAGGCGCTGTGGGACCTGGTGGCCCACGAGGTGGACGCCGTGTCCGCGATGCCCGCCGACCGCGGATGGCCGTCCGAGGTGCTGGCCACGGAACGCCCGGGCGGCTTCCTGTACGACGCCGACCGGTTCGACGCGGCGCTCTTTGGGATCTCGCCCCGGGAAGCCCTCGCCATGGACCCCCAGCAGCGGCTGGCGCTCGAAGTGACCTGGGAGGCGATCGAGCGGGCGGGGATCGCGCCCTCGTCCCTGCACGGCAGCCGCACCGGAGTGTTCGTCGGCGCGATGGCCCAGGACTACGGCCCGCGGCTGCACGAGGCGACCGGCGACGCCGAGGGCTATGTGCTGACCGGCACCTCGCCCAGCGTCCTCTCCGGCCGGGTCGCCTACACGCTCGGACTGCGCGGACCGGCGCTCACGGTCGACACCGCGTGCTCCTCGTCGCTGGTGGCCCTCCACCTGGCGGCCCAGGCACTGCGCGGCGGCGAGTGCTCGCTGGCCCTGGCCGGTGGCGTCACCGTGATGTCCGAGCCCGGCATCTTCGTGGAGTTCGCCAAGCAGGGCGGGCTGTCCGAGGACGGCCGGTGCAAGGCGTTCGCGGAGGCCGCCGACGGCACGGGCTGGTCCGAGGGCGTGGGCATGCTGGTGCTGGAGCGGCTGTCGGACGCCCGCCGCAACGGCCACCGGATCCTGGCGGTGCTGCGCGGCTCGGCGGTCAACTCCGACGGCGCGTCGAACGGGCTGACCGCGCCGAGCGGCGTATCCCAGCAGCAGGTCATCGGCCAGGCGCTGGCCGGAGCGGGACTCGTCCCCGCGGACGTCGACGCCGTCGAGGCACACGGCACCGGCACCCGGCTGGGCGACCCCATCGAGGCCCAGGCGATCCTGGCCACCTACGGCCAGGGCCGGGCACAGGACCGTCCGCTGCTGCTCGGGTCCGTCAAGTCCAACATCGGCCACACCCAGGCCGCGGCGGGCGTCGCGGGCATCATCAAGATGGTCATGGCCATGCGCCACGGCACACTCCCCAGAACACTGCACGTGGACGCCCCCTCGTCACATGTGGACTGGACGGTGGGCGCGGTGGAGCTGCTGACCGAGCCGACACCGTGGCCGGAGGCGGAGCGCCCGCGCCGCGCCGGAGTGTCCTCGTTCGGCATCAGCGGCACCAACGCCCACGTCATCGTCGAGCAGGCACCGCACGAGCCGCCACCGGCCGCCACCGCGGAACCCGCGCCCCCGAGGACGACACCCGAGACCGCCCCCCGCGCCGTGCCCTGGCCGGTGTCGGGACGGACCGACGCCGCGCTGCGCGCCCAGCTCGACCGGCTGCGCTCCTTCGTGGCGGACACCGACGCCTCGGCGCTCGACATCGGCTACTCCCTCGCCACGACCCGCGCGCAGCTGGAGCACCGCGCGGTGCTGCTGGCCACGCCGGACGGCGTGGTGGAGGCGGCACGGGGCGTCGCCGCGGCCGCGCGCCCCCTGACGCTGCTGTTCGCCGGCCAGGGCGCACAGCGCGTCGGGATGGGCCGCGAGCTTGCCGACCGCTTCCCCGTTTTCGCCCGCGCACTGGACGAGGTGTGTGCGCTGCTGGACGGCGAGCTGGGCCGGCCGCTGCGCGAGGTGATGTTCGGTCAGGACGCCGAGGCGCTCGACCGTACCGAGTACGCGCAGCCCGCGCTGTTCGCCCTCGAAGTGACGCTGTTCCGGCTGGCCGAGTCCTGGGGGATCCTCCCCGAGCTCCTCGTCGGCCACTCGATCGGCGAGATCGCCGCCGCGCATGTGGCCGGTGTGCTGTCACTCGGCGACGCGTGTGCCCTGGTGGCCGCGCGTGGCCGGCTGATGCAGGCGCTGCCGGCGGGCGGGGCCATGGTGGCGCTGCGGGCGGGCGAGGACGAGGTGGAGCCGCTGCTGGCGGGCCGCGCCGACCGAGCGCAGCTCGCGGCGGTCAACGGCCCGTCCGCGGTGGTCCTCTCCGGCGACGAGGAGACCGTGGCGGACATCGCGGCCCACTTCGAGGCGCGGGGCCGGAAGGCCAGGCGGCTGCGGGTCAGCCATGCGTTCCACTCCCCGCTGATGGCCCCGATGCTGGCGGACTTCCGGGCGGCGGTCGAGCGGCTCGCCTTCCATGAGCCGCGCATCCCCATCGTCTCGACGGTCACCGGCGAGCCGGTCGACGCGACACGGATCAGCACACCTGACTACTGGGTGGACCATGTCGTACGCCCGGTGCGGTTCGCCGAGGCGATCGGCGCGGCGGCCGCCACCGGATCCCGGGCCTTCCTGGAACTGGGCCCGGACGCGACGCTCGCGGCCCTGACCGGGGAGAACCTCGCCGAGCTACCCGGGGTCATCGCGGTGCCGATGCTCCGCACGGACCGTGGCGAGGACGGCGACGAACTCGCCGCCGTGTCCGCCCTGGCCCGGCTGTACACGCACGGCGTCCCCGTGCAGTGGCCCGCCCTGTTCGCCGGAGCCGGAGCGCGGCGGGCGGAGCTCCCGACGTACGCGTTCCAGCGCGAGCGCTACTGGGCCGGGCGGCCGACCGGAACGGCCGACGTCGTGTCGGCGGGCCTCGACCGGCCGGAACACCCACTGCTGGGCGCGGTCGTGGCGCTCCCGGACACCGGAGGGCTGCTGTGCACGGGCGTCCTGTCCACGACGGCCCAACCCTGGCTGGCCGACCATGTGGTGGCCGGACAGGTGCTCTTCCCCGGCACCGGGTTCGTGGAGCTGGCGGTCCGGGCGGGGGACGAGGCCGGCTGCGGCCGGGTGCGTGAACTCACCCTGACCGCGCCCCTGGTGCTGCCCGCTCACGGCGGCGTCCCCGTCCAGGTGGCCCTCGGCCCGCCCGACGACACCGGCTGCCGGACCCTGGGCATCTACTCCCGCCCCGACGACGCGCCCGACTCGCCGTGGGTTCAGCATGCCACCGGCGTGCTCGCGCCGCCCGACGCACCCGGGTGGCCGGGCGAGCCGGACCGTCCGGACACGGCCGACGGGCCCGGCGCGGCCGATCGATGGCCCTACGGCCGGGCATGGCCACCGGCCGACGCCACGCCGCTCGACCTCGACGGCTTCTACGAGCGGCGAAGCGCGGCCGGATTCGACTACGGCCCGGCCTTCCGGTGCGTACGCGCGCTCTGGCACACCGAGGACGCCGTGCTGGCCGAGGTGGCCCTGCCCGAGCACATCGCGGGCGACGCCGCCGCGTTCGGACTGCACCCGGCCCTGCTCGACGCCGCGCTGCACATCGTCTCGTACACCGGGCTCGACGACTCCGCGGGCGCACGGCTGCCGTTCGCCTGGACCGAGGTGTCGCTGCACGCCTCGGGCGCCTCGGTGCTGCGGGTCCGGATGAGCCGCGCGGGCGACGACGCGGTCACATTGACCGTCGCCGACGCGGAGGGCCGGCTGGTGGCCTCCGTACGCTCGCTGGCCCTCCTTCCGTTCACGCCCGACGGTGGCGGCCGGGCCGGGCAACCGCTCCTGCGCCTGGACTGGGTGGACGCCGCGCCACCGGCCCCGGACGAGCGCGCCCTGCGGTGGGCGGTGGCCGGGCCGGACACCTGGGGGCTGGCCGACGCGCTGCGAGCCGCGGGCGAGAACGTGGTCGACGAGGCGACGGCACCGGCCGATGTGGTCCTGGTCCCGGTCGCCGCACCCGCCGGGACCGCGGCCGAGGACGACGTGCTCGACGCGGTGCGCGCCGCCACCTCGGCGGTGCTCGACCGGTTGCAGCAACACCTGAGGGACGCGGACGGGCCCGAGAACACGCCTGCGGTGGTGTTCGTGACGCGGGGCGCGGTCGCGACGGACGCCGACGCCTCGCCCGACCTGGTGGGCGCGGCGGTGTGGGGGCTGGTCCGCTCCGCCCAGCACGAGAGCCCCGGCCGCTTCGTCCTCCTGGACCTCGACAGCACGGATGTCCCGCCCGCGGCTGGGCCGCTGCGCGCGGCGCTGGAGCTGGACGAACCGCAGCTCGCCGTACGCGAAGGCCGCCTGCTGACGCCCCGGCTGGCCCCCGCGCGCCCCTCGGAGCCGGTCGCCGAGCCCCGCCCGGAGGCTGTCTGGGACACCGAGGGCACCGTCCTCGTCACCGGCGGGCTGAGCGGGCTGGGCGCACAGGTGGCCCGGCACCTGGCCGGGGCCCATGGCGTGCGCCACCTCGTCCTGGCCGGACGCCGTGGCCGCGCCACCGAAGGCGCCGACGACCTGACGGCGGAACTGACGCGGCTGGGCGCCGAGGTCACCGTCGCTACCTGCGATGTCGCGGACCGCGCCGCCGTCGCCCGGCTGATCGACGACATCCCGGCGGCACACCCGCTGACCGGTGTGGTGCACGCCGCCGGTGTGCTCGACGACGGGCTGATCGAGGCGCTGACCGCGGAGCGACTGGACACGGTGTTCCGGCCGAAGGCGGCCGGTGCGTGGCATCTGCACGAGCTCACCCGGAACCATGACCTCACCGCGTTCATCGTGTTCTCCTCCGTGTTCGGCGTCCTGGGAAACGCCGGCCAGGGCAGCTACACCGCGGCGAACGCGTTCCTGGACGCCCTCACCCGGCGGCGGGCCGCCCAGGGACTGCCGGGCCTGGCCATCGCCTGGGGCCCGTGGCCCCGGAACACCGGCATGACGAGCACCCTCACGGACGCCGAGATGCGCCGCATGGCACGGGCCGGCCTGCCCCCACTTGCCGTAGACCAGGGACTGGCCTGGTTCGACGCCGCGCGGACCGCGGGCGAAACGGCCGTGGTCGCGGCCCGGGTGGACCGCGCGGCGCTGCGCGCCCGGAGCACCGTGCCGGCCGCCTTCCGCACTCTGGTGCCCGCCCCGGTACGGCGCGCGGTGGCGGCCGGTGCGCCGGACCCGGGGTCCGGCCCGCTGGCCGGGCTGACCGGGCCCGACCTCGCCGACGCGGTGTCCCGGCTGGTGCGGGCCGAGGTCGCCGCGGTGCTCGGCCACCCCTCCGACGAGGCAGTGGACCCGTCCCTGACCTTCCAGGACCTCGGAATTGACTCGCTGACCTCGGTGGAGTTGCGCAACCGGCTCACCGAGACCACGGGCGTACGTCTGCCCACCACCCTCATCTTCGACCACCCCACCCCCGCGGCCGTCGCGGACTTCCTCTGCGAGCGCGGGCAGGGCACCACCGCCACCCGGCCGGTGGCCACCGCCCCCGCCGTGACCGGGGATCCGATCGTCATCGTGGGAATGGCCTGTCGCTATCCGGGCGGAGTGAGCTCCCCCGAGGAGCTGTGGGAGCTGACGGCACAAGGCCGCGACGGCATCTCCGACTTCCCCGACGACCGGGGCTGGAGACTCCCGGACGCGCCCTTCGTCCACGTCGGAGGGTTCCTCCACGACGCGGGCGACTTCGACGCGGGTTTCTTCGGCATCTCCCCACGCGAGGCGCTCGCCATCGACCCGCAGCAACGTCTCCTGCTGGAGACCTCGTGGGAGGCCGTGGAACACGCCGGGGTGAACCCGCTGACGCTCAAGGGAAGCGCCACCGGCGTGTTCGCCGGAGTGATGTACCACGACTACCCGACGGCCGGGGACGGCCTGCCCGAGGCCCTGCGCGGCTTCGTGGTCAACGGCACGTCAGGCAGCGTGGCGTCGGGCCGGGTGGCTTACACCCTGGGGCTCGAGGGCCCGGCCGTCACCGTCGACACCGCGTGCTCGTCCTCGCTGGTCGCCGTGCACATGGCCGCGCAGGCGCTGCGTTCGGGGGAGTGCTCGCTGGCGCTCGCGGGCGGTGTCACCGTCATGGCGACCCCGGAGACCTTCGTCGACTTCGACCGCCAGGGCGGCCTGGCCTCCGACGGCCGCTGCAAGTCCTTCTCCGACGCCGCCGACGGCACCGGCTGGTCGGAGGGCGTCGGCATGCTGGTGTTGGAGCGGCTCTCGGATGCGCGGCGAAACGGTCATGAGGTGCTGGCCGTGGTGCGGGGTTCGGCGGTCAACCAGGACGGCGCGTCGAACGGTTTGACGGCGCCGAATGGTCCGTCGCAGCAGCGGGTGATCCGTCAGGCGTTGGCGAGTGCCGGTTTGTCCGTGGCGGATGTGGATGTGGTGGAGGCGCATGGCACGGGTACGAGGCTGGGCGACCCGATCGAGGCGCAGGCGCTGCTGGCCACGTACGGGCAGGGGCGTGAGCGGCCGTTGTTGCTGGGGTCGGTGAAGTCCAATATCGGTCATACGCAGGCGGCGGCGGGGGCTGCGGGCATCATCAAGATGGTGATGGCGATGCGCCATGGGGAGGTGCCCAGGACGCTTCATCTGGAGACGCCGTCCACTCATGTGGACTGGTCTGCGGGTGCCGTGGAACTGATCACCGAGCGCACGACGTGGCCCGAGGTGGCGCGGGCGCGCCGGGCCGGTGTCTCCTCGTTCGGCATCAGCGGGACCAACGCGCATGTGATTCTGGAGCACGTCGCGTCCGAGCCGGTCGCTCCGGTTGTCGAGGAGCCGACCGGGCCGGGTGTGGTGCCGCTGCTGGTTTCGGGCAAGACGGAGCCGGCGTTGCGTGCCCAGGCGGAGCGGCTCCGTTCCCACCTCGCCGGTCGGTCCGGGTGGGGCAGGGCCGATGTGGCGCTGTCGTTGGCGTCGTCGCGGTCGGGTTTCGAGCACCGTGCCGTGCTGCTGACCCATGATCGGGACGGTGCGTTGCAGGGTCTGGCGGCTCTGGCAGCAGGGGAGCCCAGGGCCGATGTGGTGTACGGTTCGGTGGCTCCGCGGCCTGGCGCCACTGCGTTCCTTTTCACTGGTCAGGGCAGTCAGCGCCCCGGTATGGGACGTGAACTGGTCGACCGCTACCCGGTCTTCGCGGCTGCGCTCGACGCCGTTGTTGAGGAGTTGGACGGGCATCTGGGCCGTCCTCTGCGTGAGCTTCTGTTCGCCGAGGCCGACACCCCTGAAGCAGAGCTGCTCGACCGTACCGAGTTCACCCAGCCCGCCCTGTTCGCGGTCGAGGTGGCGCTGTTCCGGCTGGTGGAGTCCTGGGGCGTCACACCCCGCTTCGTGTCCGGACACTCGATCGGGGAGATCGCGGCGGCACATGCGGCAGGTGTACTCACCCTGCCGGACGCCTGCGCCCTGGTGGCGGCACGCGCCCGGCTGATGCAGGCCCTGCCCGTGGCCGGCGCCATGGTGGCGCTCCGGGCCACCGAGGACGAGGTCGCTCCGCTGCTGGCGGGCCGCGAACACCTGATCGGCATCGCCGCCGTCAACGGCCCCGAAGCCGTCGTCGTCGCCGGTGACGAGAACTCCGTACGGGACGTGGCGGACCAACTTGCCGCGCGCGGGCGCAGGACCAAGCGGCTGGCGGTCTCGCACGCCTTCCACTCCCCGCTGATGGACCCCATGCTGGACGACTTCCGGGCGGTGGCCGAGGGACTGACCTACCACGCGCCGAGGATCGCCATGGTGTCCATGGTGACCGGAACACCCGTCACCGACGACGAGCCGGCCTCCGCGGACTACTGGGTACGCCACGCCCGGGCCGCCGTACGCTTCGCCGACGGCGTCCGGGCACTCGAAAGCGCGGGCGTCGACACCTTCCTCGAAATCGGCCCCGACGGCGTACTCTCCGCCATGGCCAGGGACTCCCTGACCACCGAAGCGGCCCTCATACCGCTGCTGCGCCGCGACCGCCCCGAGGAGCTGTCAGCGGCCACCGCGCTCGCCCGGCTGCATGTGCGCGGCACGTCCCCCGACTGGGCCGCGTTCCTGGCGGGGAGCGCCGACGGACGTGGCGCGCGCCGCGTCGAGCTGCCGACGTACGCCTTCCAGCACGAGCGCTACTGGCCGTCCGCGTTGTCGAGCCCGGCGGGTGACATCACCGCTGCCGGGCTGGGCTCCGCGGACCACCCGCTGCTCGGGGCCGCCGTGGAACTGGCCGACGGCGAGGGAGCGCTGTTCACCAGCAGGCTCTCATCACGGACACACCCATGGCTGGCACAGCACGCCGTCGCGGGCGCCGTGCTGCTGCCCGGCACCGCGTTCCTCGAACTGGCGATCCGCGCCGGTGACGAGGTCGGCTGCGACCGGGTGGAGGAGCTGACCCTCGCCGCGCCACTGGCGCTCCCCGAACAGGGCGCGATCCAGGTGCAGCTGCGGGTCGGCGCCGCTGACGAGGCCGGCCGCCGCCCGGTGACGGTGTCCGCGCGGCCTGATGGAGCGGTCGGCCAGGAGTGGGTCCGGCACGCCGACGGCGTGCTCGCCACCGGTACGCACGTCACCGCGCCCGACACCGCGTTTGAGGCGGCTCAGTGGCCACCGACGGGGGCGGTGCCCATCGCGCTGGACGGCCTGTACGACCGGCTCGCGGAGGACGGCTTCGGCTACGGCCCCCTCTTCCAGGGGCTCACCGCGGCATGGCGGCGCGGCGCGGAGGTCTTCGCGGAGGTCGGATTCCCCGACGCCGGGGACGGTGCCACGCTCGGGGCGGAAGCGGAGGACGCCGAAGGCTTTGGGCTGCATCCGGCGCTGCTCGACTCCAGTCTGCGCGCGGTGGCGCTGCTCGACGGGGACATACCGCCCACGGCCCTGCCATTCTCGTGGCAGAACGTCACCCTGCACGCGAGCGGCGCCAGGGCCGTCCGGATCCGGCTCGCCCCGGCCGGTCCCCACGCGGTGTCCCTCGACCTCGCCGACACCTCCGGCGCCCCGGTGGCCACCGTCGGCTCCCTGGCGCTGAGGTCCCTGTCCGCCGGGCAACTGAACACCGCAGCAGGCGCGGCGGAGCGCGACTCCCTGTTCCGGCTCGACTGGACGGCCGCCACCGCCGACCACGCCGATCCCCCCACTGGCCCGGGGCCGCTGGCCGTGGTCGGCCCCGACCCCCTCCGGCTCGCCGGAACGTTCGAGGCCGCGGGCCACGCCGTACGCGCGTACGCCGACCTCGCCCAGGTGGCCCTGGCAGCCGAGGCGGCCAGGGAGGCCGGGGACGAGTCCGCCGTACCAGGCGCCGTACTCATCGCGCTCGCCGGAGCGGCCGACGACGTCGTTGCCACCGCTCACGACCTCAGCGCCCAGGTGCTGACGCATGTGCAGACCTGGCTGGCCGAGGAGGAACGCCTGACTGGGTCCCGGCTCGTGTTCATCACCCGAGGGGCCGCCGGGGACCCGCCAGGCGCCCACGACGTGGCGGCCGCGACGGCCTGGGGCCTGGTGCGCTCGGCGCAGGCGGAACACCCCGACCGCTTCGTCCTCGTCGACCTCGACGACATGCCCGAGTCGGCGGCGGCGCTGACTGGGGCCCTCGGCAGCGCCGAGCCGCAGCTGGTGATCCGCGACGGCGCGGTCCGTGTCGGCCGGCTGGCCCGGGTGTCCGTACCCGGCGGGCCCGGCGCCGACTGGGACCCCGAAGGCACCGTGCTCATCACCGGCGGGACCGGGGGGCTGGGCGGCGTACTGGCCCGCCATCTCGTCACTGAACACCAGGTCAGGCACCTCCTCCTGGCCAGCCGCCGCGGCCGCGCCGCAGAGGGCGCCGACCAACTGGCCGCCGAACTCACCGCCCTCGGCGCCCGGGTGACCGTGGCCTCTTGCGACATCGCGGACCGCGACGCCCTGGCCGAGCTGCTGGCCGGTGTGGAGCGGAGCCACCCGCTGACGGCGGTGGTGCACACGGCGGGCGTACTGGACGACGGCGTCATCGAGACCCTCACCCCGCGGCGCATGACCGCCGTGCTGCGCCCGAAAGCGGACGCCGCCTGGCATCTGCACGAACTGACCCGCGACCTGGACCTGGCCGCGTTCATCACCTTCTCGTCGGTGGTGAGCACCTTCGGCGGCGCGGGCCAGGCCAACTACGCGGCCGGCAACGCCTTCCTGGACGCGCTGGCGGAACACCGGCGCGCCACGGGGCTGCCCGCGCTGTCGCTGGCCTGGGGGCCGTGGACCCGGGCGGGAGGGATGACCAGCACCCTGACCGAGGCGGACATGCGCCGCCTGGCCCGGGAGGGCATGCCCGCGTTGCCGGCCGAGCGGGGCGTGGCGCTGTTCGACGCCGCCCTCGCCGCGTCGGAGCCCGTCCTGCTGCCCGTACCGCTCGACCTGCCCGCGCTGCGGGCGCGCGGCCAAGTGCCGCCGCTGCTGCGAGGGCTCATCCGTACCCCCGTCCGCCGCTCGGCGGCCACTGGGCCTGGCGCCTCCGCCTCCCTCGTGCACCGGCTGGCCGCCCTGCCGCGGACGGAGCGCTCGGAGGCGGCGCTCGACCTGGTCCGTACGCAGGTGGCGCTGGTGCTGGGACACGCGACGGCGGACATCGTGGCCCCGACACGCGCCTTCCAGGACCTGGGCTTCGACTCCCTGACGGCGGTGGAGCTGCGCAACCGGCTCGGCGCCGCCTCGGGCCTCCGGCTGCCCGCGACCGTCGTCTTCGACTACCCGACCGCCGAGGCACTCGCTGGCTACCTGCTGGAGGAACTGCTCGGCCCGGAAGAGACAGACACGGCGGAGGAGGGGAACACGGCCCACGCCACGCACGTCCCCGCCCCTGTCGCCGATGACCCGGTGGTGGTCGTGGGGATGGCCTGCCGCTACCCGGGTGGAGTGCGCTCCCCCGAGGACCTGTG
The DNA here is from genome assembly GCF_040302705.1 of Streptomyces sp. NPDC097640. NCBI lineage: Bacteria > Bacillati > Actinomycetota > Actinomycetes > Kitasatosporales > Streptomycetaceae > Streptomyces > Streptomyces sp. NPDC097640. Next base: position 176,023 of record NZ_JBEOSB010000023.1, on the reverse strand, counting down.
GCGGCTGGTGCTCGGCAGCGAGGACGCCGTCTCGGGCTTCCCGACCGACCGGGGCTGGGATGTGGAGGGGCTGTACGACCCGGATCCGGACCACGCGGGCACGTCGTATACGCGGCAGGGTGGGTTTCTGCATGACGCGGGGGAGTTTGATGCGGCGTTTTTCGGGTTGAGTCCGCGTGAGGCGTTGGCGACAGATGTGCAGCAGCGGTTGTTGCTGGAGGCGTCGTGGGAGGCGTTCGAGCGGGCCGGGATCGATCCGGTGTCGCTGCGGGGCAGTCGGACGGGCGTGTTCGCCGGGGTGATGTACCACGACTACGGCACCTTGCTGCGCGGTCCGGAACTCGAGGGCTATCAGACCAGCGGCAGCGCGGGCAGTGTGGTGTCGGGTCGGGTGTCGTACACCCTGGGCCTGGAGGGCCCGGCGGTGACCGTGGATACGGCGTGTTCGTCGTCTTTGGTGGCGATGCATCTGGCGGGGCAGGCGTTGCGGTCGGGTGAGTGTTCGTTGGCGTTGGCGGGGGGTGTGACGGTGATGTCGACGCCTGCCGCGTTTGTGGAGTTTTCGCGGCAGCGGGGGTTGTCGGGGGATGGTCGGTGCAAGGCGTTTTCGGATGCGGCTGATGGTGTGGGCTGGTCCGAGGGTGTGGGTGTCGTGGTGTTGGAGCGGTTGTCGGACGCGCGGCGGAACGGGCACGAGGTGCTCGCTGTGGTCCGGGGTTCGGCGGTGAACCAGGACGGTGCGTCGAACGGTCTGACCGCGCCGAACGGTCCGTCGCAGCAGCGGGTGATCAGGCAGGCGCTGGCGAGTGGTGGGCTGTCCGTTTCGGATGTGGATGTGGTGGAGGGGCACGGTACGGGGACGAGGCTGGGTGACCCGATCGAGGCGCAGGCGCTGCTGGCCACATACGGTCGCGATCGGGACGGGGATCGTCCGCTGCTGCTGGGCTCGGTGAAGTCGAACATCGGTCATACGCAGGCGGCGGCGGGTGTTGCGGGCATCATCAAGATGGTGATGGCGATGCGTCATGGGCAGGTGCCCAGGACGCTCCATCTGGAGGCGCCGTCCACTCATGTGGACTGGTCAGCCGGCGCTGTGGAGTTGGTGACCGAACACAGGACTTGGCCCGAGGTGGCGCGGGTGCGCCGGGCTGGTGTCTCCTCGTTCGGCATCAGCGGCACGAACGCGCATGTGATCCTGGAGCACGTCCCGTCCGAGCCGGTCGCTCCGGTCGTCGAGGAGCCGACCGGGCCTGTTGTCGTACCGCTGCTGATTTCGGGCAAGACGGAGCCGGCGTTGCGTGCCCAGGCGGAGCGGCTCCGTTCCCACCTCGCCGGTCGACCCGGATGGGGCAGGGGCGATGTCGCCCTCTCCTTGGCGTCGTCGCGGTCGGGTTTCGGGCACCGTGCCGTGCTGCTGACGCATGACCGGGACGGTGCGTTGCAGGGTCTGGCCGCTGTGGCAGGAGGGGAGCCCAGGGCCGATGTGGTGTACGGTTCGGTGGCTCCGCGGCCCGGCGCTACTGCGTTCCTTTTCACCGGTCAGGGCAGTCAGCGCCCCGGTATGGGGCGTGAACTGGCTGGCCGTTACCCGGTGTTCGCGGATGCGCTCGACGCCGTTGTTGAGGAGTTGGACGAGCATCTGGGCCGTCCTCTGCGTGAGCTTCTGTTCGCCGAGGCCGATACTCCGGAAGCAGAGCTGCTCGACCGTACCGAGTTCACCCAGCCCGCTCTGCTTGCGGTTGAGGTCGCGTTGTTCCGGCTGCTGGAGTCCTGGGAGGTTGTTCCGGATTATCTGGTGGGGCATTCGGTTGGGGAGATTGCTGCTGCGTATGCGGCTGGGGTGTTTTCGCTGGCGGACGCGTGTGCGTTGGTGGTGGCGCGAGGTCGGTTGATGGAGGGGTTGCCTGAGGGCGGCGCGATGGTGGCGGTGCAGGCGAGCGAGGATGAGGTGGTGCCGCTGCTGTCCGATGAGGTGTCGATTGCCGCGGTCAACGGTCCTGGTTCGGTGGTGGTGTCCGGGGCGGAGCGGCAGGTGCTGGAGATCGCGGAGCGGTTTGCCGCGGAGGGGCGGAAGACGAGTCGGTTGCGGGTGTCGCATGCGTTCCATTCCCCGCTGATGGATCCGATGCTGGACGAGTTCCGTACCGTGGCCGAGGGGCTGTCCTACCGGCCCCCGGCGATTCCTTTGGTGTCCACGCTGACGGGTGAGCCTGCCGGGGACGCGGATATGTGCTCGGCGGACTACTGGGTCGAGCATGTGCGGGCGACCGTACGGTTCGCCGACGCCATCACGGTGTTGAACGAGGCGGGCGTACGCAGATTCCTCGAGGTCGGACCGGACTCCGCGCTGACGGCGCTGGCGGCCGAGACAGCGTCGGACGGCGCGGTGCTGGTGTCGGCGCTGCGCAAGGACCGGGGCGAGGAGAGCGCGGTGGCCACCGCGCTGGCGCAGTTGTACGTCGACGGCGTGGAGGCCGACTGGGCGTCCTTGTACGCGGGCGCCCGGCGGGTGGAGCTGCCCACTTACGCCTTCCAGCGCCGGTGGTTCTGGCCGCGCACGGCACCGTCGGTCGGAGATGCCGTGGCGTTCGGCCTCACCGCGGCGGAGCATCCGCTGCTCAACGGCGCCGTGGAGTTGGCGGGTTCCGAAGGGCGGCTGTTCACCGGACGGCTGTCGCTGCCGCAGCGGTCGCATGAGTGGCTGGCCGATCACAGGGTGTCGGGGCGAGTGCTGGTTCCGGGCACCGCCTTGTTGGAGTTGGCGGTCCGGGCGGGCGATGAGGTCGGTTGCGACCGGGTGGAGGAGCTCACGCTGGCGGGGCCGCTCGTGCTGCCGGAGCAGGGCGCTGTGCAGGTGCAGCTGGCTGTCGGCGAGCCGGACGAGGCGGGCCGTCGCCCGGTGAGCGTGTACTCCCGGCCGGAGGGCCGGTCGGACGAGTGGGTGCTGCACGCCGACGGGGTGCTGTCGGTGGCCGGGCCGTCGGGCCACTCGAGCGGCGGGCCGACCTGGCCGGTGTGGCCGCCGGAGGGTGCCGAGCGGGTGGACCTGACCGGTTGCTACGAGCGCTTCGCCGAGCTCGGTTTCGACTACGGGCCGCTGTTCCAGGGCCTGCGGGCCGCCTGGCGGCGCGGTGCCGACGTCTTCGCCGAGGTGGCGCTGCCGGACGATCCCGATGCGGACGCCGCTGCCTTCGGACTGCACCCCGCACTGCTCGACTCCGCGCTGCACGCGGCCACCTGGGCGGGGACTGGGCTCCAGTCCGGTGTGCTGCCCTTCTCGTGGTCGGGAGCGCGTCTGTACGGGGCGGGAGCGTCCGCGCTACGGGTGCGGCTGTCGTCGGCCGGTGCGGACACCCTGTCCCTGGAGGCCACCGATCCGTCCGGGCGCCCGGTTCTTTCGGTGGAGTCGCTCGCCCTGCGCGCGATGTCGGCCGAACTGACCGGCGGAGGCGGCGGGCCCGCGGCGGATTCGCTCTTCCGCCTCGACTGGACACCGGTGCACGCCTCGGTCGTGCCACCCGCCTCCGTGGCCGTCGTCGGGCGCGATGACGGCGGACTCGTCGAGGGACTGCGGGCGACCGGGCTGGCCGTCGTCGGTTGTGAGGACCTCGCCGCCCTCGCGGCCGCGGACAACGCACCGCCGGCCGTGGTGCTGATGCCGGTGACCGGGTCCGAGGGCGAGGGCGATGTGGTGGGCTCCACGCACGAGGTGGCGTCCAGGATTCTGGGCGTACTGAAGGCGTGGCTGGCGGACGACCGGTGGGCGTCGTCCCGTCTGGTGTTCGTGACGCGCGGCGCGACCACGGGAGAGGACCTCGCGGCCGCGTCCGTATGGGGCCTGGTCCGAGTGGCGCAGACGGAGCACCCGGACCGGTTCGCCCTGGTGGACCTCGACGGCGGGCAGCTGTCCGCCACCGCGGTGGCCGAGGCCCTTGGGGCGGACGAGCCGCAGACGGCCGTCCGGGGCGGCGCCGTCCTGGCGGGCCGCCTGGTGCGTACCCCTGCCGTCGACCCGGATACGGACACGGATATGGCCACGGCCGTGGAGTGGGACCCCGAGGCCACGGTACTGATCACGGGTGGCACGGGGGGACTGGGCGGTGTGCTGGCCCGGCACCTGGTCGCCGAGCACGGCGTCCGCCATCTGCTGTTGGCCAGCCGCAGCGGCGGCACGGCCGCCGGGGCGGCCGAACTCGTCGCGGAACTGACCGGGCATGGCGCCGATGTGCGCGTAGTGACGTGTGATGCGTCGGATCGCGCTGCGGTGGCGGCCCTGCTGGAAGACGTGCCGCCGGACCGACCGGTGCGGGCCGTGCTCCACACGGCGGGCGTCCTGGACGACGGCGTACTCGAGTCGCTGACGCCGGAGCGGCTTGCCAAGGTGGCGCGGCCCAAGGTCGACGCGGCGTGGGCGCTGCACGAGGCGACCCGCGCGCTGGATCTGACGGCCTTCGTGACGTTCTCCTCGGTGGCGGGCACGTTCGGCTCGGCAGGACAGGCGAACTACGCCGCGGCCAACGCGTTCCTGGACGCATTGGCGGAGCATCGACGTGCGGCCGGGCTTCCGGCGGTGTCGCTGGCCTGGGGCCCGTGGTCCCGGACGGGCGGAATGACCAGTGGCTTGACCGACGCGGACATGGAGCGCATGGCGCGTGCGGGTACGCCGCCGTTGTCCGCCGAAGAAGGCGTGGCGCTGTTCGACGCGGCGCTGGCGAGCGGCGAGGCCGCCGTCGTCCCCGTCCGGCTCGACCTGTCCGCGCTGCGTGCGCGTGGAGAGGTCCCGCCGCTGCTGCGCTCTCTGATCCGGACCCGCGCCCGCCGCAATGCCCTGCCGACCTCGGGCGAAGCCGCCACCCTCGTCCAGCGCCTCGGCGGTCGGACCGACGCCGACCGGCGCGAGGCGCTGGTCGACCTGGTACGCGGCCAGGTCGCGCTGGTGCTGGGGCACACGGGCTCCGGCGAGGTCGGTGTCTCCCGCTCCTTCCAGGAACTGGGCTTCGACTCGCTGACGGCGGTGGACCTGCGCAACCGTCTGAACACCGCCACCGGGCTCCGGCTGCCCGCCACTCTGGTCTTCGACTACCCGACGGTCGTCGCGCTGTCCGACTACCTGCACGGCGAGCTGTTCGGTACTCGGACCGACGGGTCGGTCCCCGAGCAGGCACTGCCGGTCGTGTCCGATGACCCGGTGGTGGTCGTGGGGATGGCCTGCCGTTATCCGGGTGGGGTGCGTTCTCCGGAGGATCTGTGGCGGGTGGTGGTCGAGGGGGCGGATGTGGTGTCGGGCTTCCCGACCGACCGGGGCTGGGATGTGGAGGGGTTGTACGACCCGGACCCGGACCATCTCGGCACTTCCTACACGCGTGAGGGTGGGTTCCTCCATGATGCTGGGGAGTTCGATGCGGCGTTCTTCGGGCTGAGTCCGCGTGAGGCGTTGGCGACGGATGTGCAGCAGCGGTTGTTGCTGGAGGCGTCGTGGGAGGCGTTCGAGCGGGCTGGGATTGATCCGGTGTCGTTGCGGGGCAGTCGGACTGGTGTGTTCGCCGGGGTGATGTACCACGACTACGGCACCCTGCTGCGGGGTCCGGAGTTCGAGGGCTATCAGACCAGCGGCAGCGCGGGGAGCGTGGCCTCGGGTCGGGTGTCGTACACCCTGGGCCTCGAGGGCCCGGCGGTGACCGTGGATACGGCGTGTTCGTCCTCGCTGGTGGCGATGCATCTGGCGGGGCAGGCGTTGCGGGCGGGGGAGTGCTCGCTCGCGCTCGCCGGCGGAGTCACGGTGATGTCGACTCCTACCGCCTTTGTGGAGTTTTCGCGGCAGCGGGGGTTGTCGGGGGATGGTCGGTGCAAGGCGTTTTCGGATGCGGCTGATGGTGTGGGCTGGTCCGAGGGTGTGGGTGTGGTGGTGTTGGAGCGGTTGTCGGATGCGCGGCGGAACGGTCATGAGGTGCTGGCTGTGGTGCGGGGTTCGGCGGTGAATCAGGACGGTGCGTCGAACGGTCTGACCGCGCCGAACGGTCCGTCGCAGCAGCGGGTGATCAGGCAGGCGCTGGCGAGTGGTGGACTGTCGGTTTCGGATGTGGATGTGGTGGAGGGGCACGGTACGGGGACGAGGCTGGGCGACCCGATTGAGGCGCAGGCGCTGCTGGCGACGTACGGCCGTGACCGGGACGGGGATGGTCCGCTGCTGTTGGGGTCGGTGAAGTCGAACATTGGCCATACGCAGGCGGCGGCGGGTGTTGCGGGTGTGATCAAGATGGTGATGGCGATGCGGCATGGGGTGCTGCCGCAGACGCTGCATGTGGACGCGCCGTCGTCCGAGGTGGACTGGGAGGCGGGAGCGGTCGAGCTGCTCACTCAGGCGGTGGGGTGGCCATCGACGGACCGGGTGCGCCGCGCCGGCGTCTCGTCCTTCGGGATCAGCGGCACGAACGCCCACCTGATTGTCGAGCAGCCGGATCTTTCTGATGCGGTGGGTCGTGTGCCCGAGGTCTCCTCTGAGGGCACCGGTCTGGTGCCGTGGGTGGTGTCGGGCGCGTCGGAGGCGGCGTTGCGTGCTCAGGCGAGGCAGCTGCTGTCGCACGTGACGGCAGGCGCCGAGCTGGAGTTGCGGGATGTGGGTCTGTCGCTGGTGGCAGGCCGGTCGGCGTTCGACCAGCGGGCGGTGGTACTGGGGGAGGACCAGGAGAGCCTGCTACGGGGTGTGGCGGCCTTGGCCGCGGGTGAGGCCGACGGGAGTGTGGTCGAGGGGGCGGTGGCCGATGGGGGGAGGACGGCGTTCCTGTTCGCGGGGCAGGGGGCGCAGCGGTTGGGGATGGGCCGCGAACTGTACGAGCGCTTCCCGGTGTTCGCCGAAGCGTGGGACGAAGCGGTGGCGGAGCTGGACGTGGCGTTGGGGGATGTGGTCTGGGGCGAGGACGAAGGGGCGCTGAACCGTACCGAGTTCACCCAGCCCGCGTTGTTTGCGGTTGAGGTGGCGTTGTTCCGGCTGCTGGAGTCTTGGGGGGTTGTTCCGGATTATCTGGTGGGGCATTCGGTTGGGGAGATTGCTGCTGCGTATGTGGCGGGGGTGTTTTCGCTGGCGGATGCGTGTGCGTTGGTGGTGGCGCGGGGTCGGTTGATGGAGGGGTTGCCTGAGGGTGGGGCGATGGTGGCGGTGCAGGCGGGTGAGGATGAGGTGGTGCCGCTGCTTTCCGATGAGGTGTCGATTGCCGCGGTCAACGGTCCTGGTTCGGTGGTGGTGTCCGGGGCGGAGCGGCAGGTGTTGGAGATCGCGGAGCGGTTTGCCGCGGAGGGTCGGAAGACGAGTCGGTTGCGGGTGTCGCATGCGTTCCATTCCCCGATGATGGATCCGATGCTGGACGAGTTCCGTACCGTGGCCGAAGCCCTTTCCTACCGGCCCCCGGCGATTCCTTTGGTCTCCAACCTGACGGGCGGCCTTGCGACGGAGGAGCAGCTGTGCTCCGCCGACTACTGGGTGGATCACGTCCGTCAGGCCGTGCGGTTCGCGGACGGGATACGGACCTTGGCCGACGAAGGCACCACCGTGTTTGTGGAGCTCGGGCCGGACGGGGTGCTCTCCGCCCTGGCGCGGGAGTCGGCGCCGGAGGAGTCGGTGCTGGTGCCGGTGTTGCGCAAGGACCGGGGGGAGGAGCGGTCGGCCCTGACCGCCCTGGCCCGGCTGCACGTCAACGGTGTGGAGGTGGACTGGTCCGCACTGTTCGCGGGCGCACGGCGAGTGGCCCTGCCCACCTACGCCTTCCAGCGCGAGAGGTTCTGGCCGACAGGCACGGCGAGCCACACCGGTGATGTGCGCGCGGCGGGCCTCGGGACGACGGACCACCCGCTCCTGGGCGCCGCCGTCGAGCTCGCGGGCGCCGGAGGACATCTGTTCACGAGCCTTCTGTCGGTGCGGTCGCACCCGTGGCTGGCCGACCACCGCGTGATGGGCCGGTTGGTGGTATCGGGGACGGCGCTGGTGGAACTGGCGCTCCGGGCGGGTGACCAGGTCGGTTGCGACCGGGTGGAGGAGCTCACCCTGGCGGCACCGCTGGTGCTCGCCGAACAGGGCGCCACACAGCTCCAGCTGACCATCGGTGAGCCGGATGAGACGGGCCGCCGCCCGGTCAGCGTCCACTCCCGGCCCGAGGGGGCGGAGGACACGCCGTGGTTGCGGCACGCCACCGGCACCCTCGCCACTTCCACCGCGACGCCGTCCGACGCGGAACCCGACGATGCCGCCCCGGAAGCGGGGGTGTGGCCACCGGCCGGGGCGGTGGCGCTGGATCTGGATGGCTTCTACGAGCGCCGAGCGGCCGAGGGCTTCGGCTACGGCCCGGTGTTCCAAGGCCTGCGCGCCGCCTGGCAGTCGGGCGACGAGCTCTTCGCCGAGGTGGAACTGCCGGAGCGCATGGGAACCGACGCGGCCGCCTACGGGCTGCACCCCGCACTCCTCGACGCCGCCCTGCACGTGGCCGTCCTGGCCGGCCCCGACACGGACTCGAGTGCCGTGCCGTTCTCCTGGTCGGGAGTCTCGCTGCGGGCCGTGGGCGCCGCCTCGCTACGGGTGAGGTTGTCGCGCACCGCGGACGGCGCCTTGTCGATCGCGCTCGCCGATCCGTCCGGTGCCCCGGTGGCCACCGTGGACTCCCTGGTGGTGGCCGAGCTCCCGGCCGAGCATGGGGAGGGCGGCGACGGCGTCCCGGACGTGGCGCGTACAGCGATGTTCCGCCTGGACTGGGCGCCGACCCCTGCGGCGGCCGCCGTCGACGAACGTATCGCGGTGATCGGCCCGGACCCGCTGGGTCTGGCCGCTCTGATCGAGGAGGGCGGCGCGACGGTGGAATCGCACGCCGACCTCGCCTCCCTGGCGGCCGCGTCGGGGGACATGGCACCGGGCATCGTCCTGGTGCCCGTGCCCGTGCCCGTGCCCGTGCCCGTGGTCGGCGCCGACTCCGGGCCGCCCGTGGTGGAACGCGTCCGGACCACGACGACCAGCGTGCTGGAACGCCTCCGGACCTGGCTGGCTGAGGAACGGTGGGTGGATTCCCGGCTGGTGTTCGTCACTCGTGGCGCGACGACCGCCGACGACCTCGCGGCCGCGTCGGCGTGGGGCCTGGTGCGCTCGGCCCAGACCGAGCACCCCGGCCGCTTCGGCCTGATCGACCTCGACCTCGACCTTGACTCGACACCAGACCCCGCCACCGACGACCGTGCCGTCGACGGCGAGAGGACACCGGGATCGCTGTTGCTGGAGGCCCTCGCCTCCGCGGAGCCGCAACTGGCCGTACGCGACGGCGCGATCCGGGCGGGCCGGCTCGCCCGCGTCCCCGCACCCGGCGGGTCGGCCCTCGCGTGGGACAGCGACGGCACCGTACTCATCACCGGGGGCACGGGAGGACTGGGCCGGCTGGTGGCCCGCCACCTGGTGTTCGAGTGCGGCATACGCCATCTGGTGCTGGTCAGCCGCGGCGGCCCGACGGCCGACGGCGCCGGGGAACTCCTCTCGGAGCTGACGGCTCACGGCGCGGATGTCACCTTGGAAGCATGCGACACCGCCGACCGCGACCAGCTCGCACAGGTGTTGGCCGGGGTGCCCGAGGCGCATCCGCTGCGCGGGGTCGTCCATACGGCAGGTGTGCTAGACGACGGAGTGGTGGAGTCGCTGTCGCCCGAGCGGTTGGAGGCCGTACTGCGGCCGAAGGTGGACGCGGCCTGGCATCTGCATGAGCTGACCCGGGACATGGATCTCTCCGTCTTCGCCCTCTTCTCCTCGGTGGCAGGCGTGTTCGGCGCCGCGGGACAGGCGAACTACGCGGCGGGCAACGCCTTCCTGGACGCTCTGGCCGGACACCGCCGGGACGCCGGGCTGTGGGCGGTGTCGCTGGCCTGGGGCCCCTGGGAGCCGACCGGGGGGATGACCAGTGCGCTGAGCGAGGCCGACACGAGGCGGATGGCGCGCTCGGGCATGCGTGCGTTGTCGGCCGAACAGGGATTGGCGCTGTTCGACGCGGCCCTGGCGAGCGGCGAGGCCGCCGTTGTGCCCGTCCGGCTCGACCTGCCCGCGCTGCGCACTCAGGACGACATCCCCTCGCTGCTGCGCGGACTCGTCCGGGCCAAGGCCCGCCGTGCCGCCGTCACCGGCTCGGGGGCAGCCGCATCGCTCATCCAGCGACTGAGCACGCTGACCCATCGGGAAGAGCGGCGTGACGCCCTGCTGCGCCTGGTGCGCGGTCAGGTGGCGCTCGTCCTGGGCCACGCCGGAGTTGACTCCGTCGAGGCCGCTCGGTCGTTCCAGGATCTGGGCTTCGACTCGTTGACGGCCGTGGAGCTGCGGAACCGCCTCAACGCCGCGACCGGGCTCCGGCTGCCCGCCACCCTCGTCTTCGACTACCCCAGGCCCACCACGCTCGCCGATCACCTCCTCGACGAACTGTTCGGAGCCGAAACCGAGGACTCGGCACCGACGCACAGCGTCCCCGCGGCATCCGATGATCCAGTGGTGGTCGTGGGGATGGCCTGCCGTTATCCGGGTGGGGTGCGTTCTCCGGAGGATCTGTGGCGGGTGGCGGTCGAGGGGGCGGACGTGGTGTCGGGCTTCCCGACCGACCGGGGCTGGGATGTGGAGGGGTTGTACGACCCGGACCCGGACCACCTGGGCACTTCCTACACGCGGCAGGGTGGGTTCCTGCATGATGCTGGGGAGTTCGATGCGGCGTTCTTCGGGCTGAGTCCACGTGAGGCCATGGCGACGGATGCGCAGCAACGCCTGCTGCTGGAGGCGTCGTGGGAGGCGTTCGAGCGGGCCGGGATCGATCCGGTGTCGCTGCGGGGCAGTCGGACGGGTGTGTTCGCCGGGGTGATGTACAACGACTACGCCGATCTGCTCGATGGTGGCGAGTTCGAGGGCTATCAGGGGAACGGCAGCGCGGGGAGCATGGCATCGGGCCGCGTGTCCTACACCCTGGGTTTCGAGGGCCCGGCGCTCACGGTCGACACGGCATGTTCGTCGTCTTTGGTGGCGATGCATCTGGCGGGGCAGGCGTTGCGGTCGGGTGAGTGTTCGTTGGCGTTGGCGGGGGGTGTGACGGTGATGTCGACGCCTGCCGCGTTTGTGGAGTTTTCGCGGCAGCGGGGATTGTCGCCGGATGGTCGGTGCAAGGCGTTTTCGGATGCGGCTGATGGTGTGGGCTGGTCCGAGGGTGTGGGTGTGGTGGTGTTGGAGCGGTTGTCGGATGCGCGGCGGAACGGACATGAGGTGCTGGCTGTGGTGCGGGGTTCGGCGGTGAACCAGGACGGTGCGTCCAACGGCCTGACCGCGCCGAACGGTCCTTCGCAGCAGCGGGTGATCCGGCAGGCGCTGGCGAGCGCGGGCCTGTCCGCGGTGGACGTGGACGCGGTGGAGGCGCACGGAACGGGCACAAGGCTTGGCGACCCGATTGAGGCGCAGGCGCTGCTGGCGACGTACGGCCGTGACCGGGACGGGGATCGTCCGCTGCTGTTGGGGTCGGTGAAGTCGAACATTGGCCATACGCAGGCAGCGGCGGGTGTGGCGGGTGTGATCAAGATGGTGATGGCGATGCGGCACGGGGTGCTGCCGCAGACGCTGCACGTGGACGCGCCGTCGTCCGAGGTGGACTGGGAGGCGGGAGCGGTCGAGCTGCTCACTCAGGCGGTGGAGTGGCCGTCGACGGACCGGGTGCGCCGGGCGGGCGTGTCCTCGTTCGGCATCAGCGGCACCAACGCCCATCTGATCGTCGAGCAGCCGGATCCCTCTGATGCGCTGAACAGTGTGCCTGAGGTGTCCTCTGAGGGCACCGGCGTGGTGCCGTGGGTGGTGTCCGGTCCGTCGGAGGCCGCGTTGCGTGCTCAGGCCGGACAGCTGCTGTCGCACGTGACGGCAGGCGCTGAGCTGGGGCCGCGGGATGTGGGTCTGTCGCTGGCGGCGGGCCGGTCGGCGTTTGAGTACCGGGCTGTGGTGCTGGGGGAGGGCCAGGAGAGCGTGGTGCGGGGTGTGTCGGCGCTGGCTTCAGGCGAGTCCGATGCGGGAGTGGTCGAGGGGGCGGTGGCTGATGGTGGGAGGACGGCGTTCCTGTTCGCGGGGCAGGGGGCGCAGCGGTTGGGGATGGGGCGTGAGCTGCATGAGCGCTTCCCGGTGTTCGCCGAGGCGTGGGACGAGGTGGTGTCGGCGCTGGACGTGGCGTTGGGGGATGTGGTCTGGGGCGACGATGAGGGGGCGCTGAACCGTACCGAGTTCACCCAGCCCGCCTTGTTTGCGATCGAGGTGGCGTTGTTCCGGCTGCTGGAGTCCTGGGGGATTGCCCCGGACTACCTGGTGGGGCATTCGGTCGGGGAGATCGCGGCGGCGCATGTGGCCGGCGTCGTGTCTCTTCGGGATGCGTGCGCGTTGGTTCTGGCGCGAGGAAGGCTGATGCAGGGGTTGCCGGAGGGCGGGGCCATGGTGGCGGTGCAGGCCGGCGAGGACGAGGTAGTGCCGCTGCTCTCCAACGAGGTGTCCGTCGCGGCAGTCAACGGCCCTGGTTCGGTGGTGGTGTCCGGGGCGGAGCGGCAGGTGCTGGAGATCGCGGAACGGTTCGCCGCGGAGGGTCGGAAGACGAGCCGGTTGCGGGTGTCGCATGCGTTCCACTCCCCGCTGATGGCCCCGATGCTGGACGACTTCCGTACCGTGGCCGAGGGTCTTACCTACTTGCCCCCGGCGATTCCGGTGGTGTCCACACTGACGGGTGAGCCCGCCAAGGGCACGGATTTGTGCTCCGCCGACTACTGGGTCGAGCATGTGCGGGCGACGGTACGGTTCGCCGATGCCATCACGGTGTTGAACGAGGCGGGCGTACGCAGGTACCTCGAGCTCGGACCGGACGGGGCGCTGTCGGCCCTGGCAGCCGAAAGCCTCACCGAGGAGCCCCTGCTGGTGCCGGTGCTGCGCAAGGACCGGGGGGAGGAGCGGTCCGCTCTGACGGCGATGGCGCGGATGTTCGTGCACGGCGCGGCGGTGGACTGGGCGGCCCTGTTCCCGGGGGCCCGCCGGGTGGATCTCCCCACGTACGCCTTCCAGCGCCGGCGGTTCTGGCCGGCGGGTTTGTTGAACCGGGCCGGCGATGTGCGCGCGGCGGGCCTGGGCGTGGCGGACCACCCGCTGCTCGGAGCGTCCGTCGAGCTGGCCGACAGTCAGCGAGCGTTGTTCACCAGCCGCCTGTCGGCGGGTTCACATGCGTGGCTTGCCGATCATGTGGTGATGGGCCGGGTGGTGGTGCCGGGCACGGCGCTGCTGGAACTGGCACTCCGGGCCGCGGACGAGGTCGGCTGTGACCGGGTGGAGGAGCTGACGCTGGCGGCGCCGCTCGTGTTGCCCGAACAGGGCGCCGTACAGCTCCAGCTAGCCGTTCGCGAGGCCGATGACACCGGCCGTCGCCCCGTCAGCGTCCACTCCCGGCCGGAAGGCATGGCACAGGAGTGGACCCTGCACGCCAGCGGAGTGCTGGCGGTGAGTGAGCAGGCGGCGCGGACGGAACCGATGGCGGTGTGGCCGCCGGAGGGTGCCCAGCACATCGAACTGAGCGGTTGTTATGACCGCTTCGCGGAGATCGGTTTCGACTACGGGCCGCTGTTCCAGGGGCTGCGGGCCGCCTGGCGGCGCGGCGATGAACTCTTCGCGGAAGTCGCCCTCCCCGAACGGGGCGAGGCCGACGCCGCAACTTACGGACTCCACCCGGCACTGCTCGACGCCGCCTTGCACACCGCCCTCCTCGCGGGGCTCGACAAGGCGGGCGGGGATGACGGGGACGGGGTGGCCGGTACGGACGCCAAGGCGAGCCTGCCCTTCAGCTGGGAGGGTGTCTCCCTCTTCGCGTCCGGCGCCTCGGCGCTGCGTGTCCGACTGTCCCCGGCCGGCGACAATGCCATGTCGATCACGCTGGCCGATGCGGCCGGCGGCCCGGTCGGCTCCATCGACTCCCTCGTCGTGCGGACGGTGTCCGCCGACCAGCTCGGTGCGGCGGACACGGGCGGCGCGGACGCGCTGTTCCGGGTGGACTGGACGCCGTCGCCCACTGGCGCCGTCGCCGCAGCCGAGGCCGCCGCCACGGCCGCCGCCGCCACCGCCGTGGTGCTGGGGGACCGGCACTCCTGGCTGGCCGAAGCCCTGCGGGCCGCCGGGGCACCGGTGGAGGTGCGTGCCGAGTTGGCCGCGGTCACATCGCCGCCGACGGGCGGCGGCGTACCGGAGGCCGTGCTGGTCCCGGTCGAGGACAGTACCGCCGAGGACCCCGTGCGCTCGGCACACCGGGTGGTGTCCTGGGCCCTGTGCCTGGCCCAGTCGTGGCTCGCGGACGAGGACGCGGCCGACTCGCGCCTGGTGTTCGTCACCCGCGGCGCGACGACGGGCGACGACCTGGCCGCCGCGTCCGTATGGGGCCTGGTCCGCTCGGCGCAGACGGAGCACCCCGGCCGATTCGGCCTGGTGAACCTCGACGACACGGATGCCTCCGTGGCCGCGCTGCGACAGGCCGTCGCCTCGGGCGAGCCGCAGTCCGATGTCCGCGCCGGCACGGTCACCGTCCCACGGCTGGTGCGTGCGTCCACCGCCGCGGCGGAACCGCACACCCCGCCCGTGGTCTGGGATCCCGAGGGTACGGTGCTGGTCACCGGCGGTATGGGCGGGCTGGGGCGCGAAGTGGCCCGCCATCTGGTGACGGAGCATGGCGTCCGGAATCTGATGCTGGCCGGCCGGAGCGGCCCGGACGCCGACGGTGCCGGCGAACTCGTCGCGGAGCTCGCCGGGTACGGGGCGGACGCCCGCGTGGTGGCCTGCGACGTCGCGGACCGCGACGCCGTGGCGGACATGCTGGCGACGGTGGCGCCGGACCGCCCGGTGCGGGCGGTGGTGCATACGGCGGGGGTGTTGGACGACGGCGTGCTGGAGTCCTTGTCACCGGAGCGTGTGGCCACCGTGTTGCGGCCCAAGGCCGACGCGGCATGGGCGCTGCACGAGGCGACGCGTGATCTGGACCTGACGGCGTTTGTCCTCTACTCGTCGGTGGCGGGCGTGTTCGGCGCCGCGGGACAGGCCAACTACGCGGCGGGCAACGCCTTCCTCGACGCGCTGGCCGAACACCGGCGCGCGGCAGGTCTGCCCGCGGTGTCGCTCGCCTGGGGTCCCTGGACCCGGACCGAAGGGATGACCGGCAAGCTGACCGAGGCGGACCTGGCACGTTTCGCGCGGTCGGGTATGCCTCCGCTGTCGATCGAGGAAGGGATGGGGCTCTTCGACGCGGCCCTGGCGACCGGGCTGGCGGCCGTCGTCCCCGTCCGGCTGGACCTCCCCGCCTGGCGCGCCCAGGGCGAGGTCCCCTCCGTACTGCGCGGCCTGATCAGGACTCGGCCCAGGCGAGCGGCCGGAGCCGGAGCCGGCGTGGACACGCCGGCCTCGCTGGCCCAGCGGCTCACCGGCCTGAGCGACACCGAAAGGGCGGAAGCCGTCCGCGGACTGGTCTGTGCGCGGGCCGCCGAGGTGCTGGGCCATGCGCGGGCCGACGCCATCGAGCCGTCCCGAGAGTTCAAGACCCTGGGCTTCGACTCGCTCACCGCCGTCGAACTGCGCAACCGTCTCAACGCCGCCACCGGCCTCCGGCTGCCCGCCACCCTGGTCTTCGACTACCCGACACCGGATGCGCTGGCCGACCACATTCGCCGGCAGCTGGTCCCGGAGGCTGCCGGGCCGGAGTCGATCCTGGCCGAGCTGGACCGTCTGGAGCACGTCTTCGCGCAGGCGGCGGTCGATCCGGTCCTGCACGAGCGGGTGGCGGGGCGCCTGGAGGTGCTGCGCAGCAAATGGGGCGCCCTGCACGGTGACACGGATGAGAAGAAGGCCGACGACGAGTTCGATTTCGATGCGGCGAGCGACAGCGAGGTCTTCGAGATGCTGGACAACGAACTCGGGCTGTCCTGAGCTCGGTGATCCTCTGTGCGTGCCAACTGCTGTGTGCGTGCCAACTGCTGAAGGACGGAGCCCGGCCCGGGCGACATACCGTGGGAGTCCCCCCGGTGGTAGCCCGGGCCGGATCGGGCCAGGTCAGCCTTTGAGCAGCGCGTCCATCTGGCCGACCGCCTGCCGCAGTCCCTCGGACATGCCCATGTTCAGCAGCTGCTCCATCTGCTCCCGGGAGTCGTAGACCGAGTGCAGCTCCATCCGGGTGCCGCCGTCGCGCTCGGTGAGCCGCATCCGTACCGTGGTGATCGGCATGTCGGCGGCCGGCTTCCCCTCCGAATCGGCGAAGCCATCGGTGAACTCCAGGGACGTCGGCGGGTTGACCGAGGTGATCCGCCACCAGCCGTGGTGCTTGTCGCCTTCCGGGCCCGTCATGAAGTAGGTGACGTCTCCGCCCGGCGTCAGATCGTGCTGCTCCATGGTGGCCGGGTGGGACGGCGGCCCCCACCAACGCTCCAGCTGCCGCGGGTCGGCCCACAGCTGCCACACCTGTTCGACCGGCGCGGTGAAGTCGGCGATCAGGGTGAGGGTGAGATTGTCGAGGTCCTTGTCCACACTGGTGACACTCATCTGTCTCGTCCTTCCGTCGGGATGTTTTGTTCGGGGTCGGAGTCCTGCGCGAGCAGCCGGGCCATCCGGTCCACCCGTCCGCGCCAGGCCATCTCGAGCTCGTCGAGCACCTGCCGCGCGCGAACGATGGCCTCGGGGTCGGTCCGCACGAGCTGCTCCCGCCCGCGACGCTGCTTGGTGACCAGGCCGGCCCGCTCCAGCACGGCGACGTGTTTCTGCACCGCGGCGAAACTCATCGGGTAGACCTCGGCCAGCCGCGACACCGACAGCTCACCCCGCACACAGCGGTGGAGGATGCTGCGACGGGTGGCGTCGGCCAGCGCATGGAACAGGCGGTCCACTGCCTCATCGGTCAAGTCATCTACAACCATTTGGTTGTACGTTAGCAGTGTTGCCCGCCCGCCGCAAAGGAACCCGGGTTCATGCCGCGTCGTGGAAGACGATGCCGAGGGTGTGCCGGCGACCGGAGCGGACCGTGCTCACACCGTGCCGCATCGGCCCGTTGGCCCAGCCCCGCTTGGTGGCGACCGGCCGGTCGCGCGTCGTGAAGACCAGCCCGTGGCCCTGGAGCAGGGTGGTGGACGACCCCCGCGACTGGGCGCGGGGCCGCTGCTCGGTCATCAGGAACTCCCCGCCGGTGAAATCCACTCCCGGCCCATCCAGGCCGATGACCACCTGGAGCGGGAAGAGCATCTCGCCGAACACGTCCCGGTGCAGTGCGTTCCAGTCCCCGGGGCCGTACCGCAGCAGGATCTGCGCGGATCTGGACTGCCCGGCCTCGTGGCACCTGGCCACCCACTCCTGAAGCGTGTCCGGCCACGGGGCGGGACGGCCGAGCATGGCCGCCCAGTCGCGGGCGATGGGGAGCAGCCGGGGGTAGAACGCCTCGCGCAGCTCCCGCACGGCCTGGGGCAGGTCGTGGGTGAAATAGCGGTACTGGCCGGAGCCGAAGCGATGACGGGCCATGTCGACGGTCGTACGGAAGTGGCCGGGCTCGTCGTACAGCGCGGCGATGTCGCGACACTTGGCGTCGGTGAGAAGGCGGCCGGTCAGGGCGCTGCCGTACTCGCCCAGCTCGTCGGCCAGGGCCGCCCAGTCGCACTGGGCGAGCCTGTCGACGACGGGGCCCGCGAGTCGGGTGGTCTGGCTCATGGTGAGGGTCCTTGGATCGTCGGGGGTGCCGCGCCGGGGGCGCGGTGCCGGCCGAGGGCGGCGTCTCAGCACTGTGCCGTGCGCAGGCACGGCCAGGGGATCAGCGGGCGTTGTGGAAGATGATGCCGAGGGTGTTGCGGTGTCCGGTCTCGACGGCGTTGGTGCCGTGGCGCATGGGGTGGCGGCGGTAGCCGTTCTTGCCGTGGACCGGGCGGTGCCGCACGGGGAAGATCATTCCCTGGCCGAGCCGGGGCTTGACGACGATCGCCCGGGACTGGAACCGGGGCCGTTGTTCGACGAAGACGTTCTCGCCGCCGGTGAAGTCCTCGGCGGGCTGGTTGAGCATGATGGCGATCTGTAGCGGGAAGACGATGTCGCCGTAGATGTCCTGGTGCAGGCAGGCGTAGTCGCCGGGGCCGTACCGCAGGAGCAGCGGGGTGGAGCGGTGCTGCCCGTTGTCCGCACACTCGGCCAGCAGCTCTTCCAGCGAGGTGGGGAAGGTACGCTCGTTCAACTGCGGAGCCCACCGGTTGGCCATCCACGCCATCGGCGGATACAGCCGCTCGCGCAGGGTCTGGACCAGCGGGACGGTGGCCGGGGCGGCGTAGTACTTGTAGATGCCGCGGCCGAACTGGTACCGCTCCATGACGACGGTGGAGCGGAACAGTCCGGGCTCGTCGAACGTGTCGATGATCTCCTGACACTGGGCGCGCGAGAGAAGTGGCGCGGTGACGGCCACGCCCTCCTCGTTCAGCCGCGCATACAGCTCGTCCCAGTCGAGCTCGCTGAGCGCGGCGAGGCCCGGGGTGGGAAGGACGCGCGGTGCCGTACCGGCCGATAGGACAGGGGAGAACAGGGTGTCGGCGGTGGGGGCGGGCTGATTCATAGAGGTCTTTCCTGGGCCGGCGCGGTTTGCGGGGACGACGGGGCTGATTGAGAGGGACCCGTGCATCCGGCGATCGCCTCGACGCAGGCCACCCCTGGTTCACATCCGAGCATCGCGTCCGTTCCGACCGGATGCTGGCGGCATTCGGACATCACGTTCCCGGGGCGACGGGGACCTCGCCGTCCCGGCCCTACCGCTGTTCGGCGTTCGGGCGCAGGTGGCGGCTCACATCGCCGACGAGGGTGATGCGGACTCTTCGCTCCACGAAGCGCCATGGCCCGCCACGACGCTCGAATCGGTCGTGGTACCGGCCGCCGGCGATGGGTTGGAGAGGGAGATCGGGCAGTGCCTGGAACACGGTCACATACGAACGCGAGACCGCCGTGTTCGCCTGTTCGTCCACCTCGATGGCGACATTCGTCGTGACATGCTGGGTCCGCGGAGTGCCGTCGGCGTAGACGATCACGGTGTCCCGGAACATCTTCTCGATCGCTTCGCGGCCGCTCACCGGTGCGCCGCTTCCCGTGAAGGTGGCGTTATCGAGGAGGAAGCCGAGCCCCGTGAAATCCCCGTCGTCCACGAGCTCGGCGTAACGTGCGATCAGGTTCTCGATGGCCCGGTGGCTCGACGAAGAATCGGTGTGGACGCGGGCGGATGATGCGGGCACGGTCTGCCTCCAGGGAACACGAGCTGGGATCGGCTTGCTTTCGAGTGCACTTCAATTGCCAGGATGGCCGACGCGCACCGTGAGTCTTCGTACTTCGCTATGGAGGGACCGAGCAATGCCGGTTGTGGACTTCGCGTTAGGAACGATGGGATTCGGCACCAAGGTGGACCCTGCTACGTCGCTGGACCTGCTCGACCGGTTCGCGGACGCCGGTGGGACGATCGTCGACACGGCCAACTGTTATGCCTTCTGGTCCGACCCGAGCGGTGGCGGCGGGCAGAGCGAGGAGGTCATCGGGCGATGGCTGGCCCGCCGCGGCGGGCGGCGCGACCAGGTGTACCTCAGCACCAAGGCGGGCGCCCAGCCCGTCGGCCCCGGCGACTGGCCGGCCAACCGCGAGGGCCTGTCGGCGTCGGCGATCAAGGCCGCTGTCGAGGGCAGCCTGCGGCGGATGGGCACCGAACGGATCGATCTGTACTGGGCCCACATGGAGGACCGCACGGTCCCTCTGGCGGAGTCCGCCGAGGCGTTCGGCGCACTGGTCGCCACGGGCGCGGTAGGGCGGCTGGGCTGCTCCAACCACCCGGTGTGGCGGGTGGAGCGGGCACGCCGGATCGCCAAGGACAACGGATGGGCCGGGTACACCGCGCTCCAGCTGCGGCACTCCTACCTCCAACCACACCCCGGCGTGCCGGTGCCCGACCAGAGCCACCGGTTCGGCTGGGTCACCGAGGAGGTCATCGACTATGTCGACAGCGAACCGGACCTGTCCCTGTGGGTGTACACCGCCCTGTTGAACGGCTTCTACACCCGCCCGGACCGCCCGCTCGCCGATGCCTATGACCACCCCAACACCTCCCGTCGGCTGGCGGCCCTGGACAAGGTGGCCGGAGAACTCGGAGTGAGCCGGAATCAGGTTGTCCTGGCCTGGCTGATCGGCGGCAAGCCGGCCGCCGTTCCGATCGTCGGCGTCAGCACCCCGGAGCAGCTCGACGAGGCACTGGCCGGAGCCCGGCTGCGGCTGCCCGCCGAACATCGCCGCCTCCTCGACGACACCGTCTGACGGCCGGACACGGAAGGCGTCCCCGTCGGTCGCCGCCTGTTCACCGCCCAGATGTGTGGAGGTACTGGTGCGACACTTACTGGTGGAGTGCTTTGCACTGCGCCGGGCTGAGGCGGTCCGGTCTGGTGATGAGGGTGTACGTCCGGGGTCCGACGGTCCTCAGGGCGAGGGGATCGGCGATGGCCGGTTGCCGTCGGATCGCGTCCAGGGCGGCGGTGGCGCGGCCTTCGGGCCAGCCGAGCGCGGTGGCCAGCGTGCCCAGGGTGAGCGGTCGGTCGGCGTGCACGAGGGCGGCGAGCACGGTCAGCGCGTCGTACACGGCGCACTCGGTGAGGGTGCTGCCGCTCATCTGCTCGCTGAGCCAGGCGAAGAACCGACCCATCGCGCCGAGGCGGGTGCCCGCGGTCGTGTCGGCGCCGAAGATCTCGATGCCCCGCTGTGCGGCGGTTGCGATCTTGGAGTGTGCGCCGGTGTCGGCCTGCCACGCCCGGAGCCAGGTGTCGTCATCGATGACGTACCGTTCGCGGCGCCCGCCGGGATTCGGATGGCGCGCCACCAGTTCCATGGCTTCGAGGTAGCCGATGGAATTGGACACCGACGCAGGACTGACCTGTAGCCGGCGCACCAGGTCGGCTGCCGTCAGGCCGTCGGCGTCAGCGGTGAGCAGGCAGACGAACACCCGGGAGGTCATCCGGGGCAGGCCGGTCGCGGCCAGCAGCGTCGCGAACTGCTCTACGAAGCCACGCACCACGTCGGCCGGCCGCTCATCGGCCGTCGGCTCGGCGGGCCGGGCCGGCTTGCGCCTGCGTGCACGGTCGCCGGAAACCCGCTGCGCGTGGTCGGCGGCATAGTCGCCGGGTGCGCTGTTGCGTGCGACCTCGCGACTGATCGTGGACGTCGATCGGCCGAGCCGTCGGCCGATCTCGGCGTACCCGAGCCCTTCGGCCAGCCACGCCGCGATCCTCCGGCGATCCTCGTGGGTCAGCCTGCCTCCTGGCACCGATGCGACTCCTCTCCTTGCTTTCAGTAACAGTACATTGCAACGACTCGGTTGAGTGAATTGCATTCATTCGCATATCTGCTGCAACGATTCTGATTTAACCGGCACTTGTGCGCCCATTTTGTTGACGCAAGCTGAAACGCAACGTAGCTTTTCCTCACCTGGAAAGAGAGGGGCCAACGGTGTACGTGATGGTCGTGTCGACAGTCTCGGACGACGGCAAATTCTGGAGCGAGCTGAAGAAGGCACACGCCAGACTCCCCAAGGGCGCCACGTGGAAGCTGGCGGTCGCGAGCAAGGACGGGGCCAAGGCGGTGAACATCATCACCCACGACTCCGTCGACGGTGTTCGTGACTTCTTCGAGGCATACGCCGGCCCCTACGCCACGACGGAGTACTGCGAAGCGGACGCCGCGAACGCGGTCGGCCTGCCGCGATGACGCTCGACGTACCACGGATCCGGGCCCGGGTCGCCGAACTCCTGGCGGAGTACGGAATCCCGGGCGCCGCGATCGGCGTGCTCCAGGACGGAGAGCTCACCGAACTCGCGGTCGGCGTCAAGAACGTGGAAACGCGGGAACCCGCGACCACGGACACCGTCTACCAATGTGGCTCCATGACCAAGACATGGACCGCACTGGCCTTCATGCAACTCGTCGACGAGGGGAAAGTCGACCTCGACGAGCCGGTGCGAACCTACCTGCCCGGCTTCGCGGTGGCCGATCCCGAGGCAAGCGCGAAAGTCACCCCTCGCCACCTGCTTTACCACACCAACGGTATCGAGGAAGCCTACGGCGACCCTGGCGAAGGCGACGACGTCTGCGCGCGCATGGTCGAGAACATCGCCGACGCACCCCAGGTCTTTCCACTGGGCCACACCCACGGTTACAGCGCGGCGCTGGGTTACGCGATTCTCGCGCGGATCCTGGAGGTGCACGACGGTGCACTCTGGGACGACATCATGCGACACCGCCTCTTCGAACCCATGGGCCTGACCAGCACGAACAGCCGGCACGAGCAGGTGGACGAAGCCCGGGCCGCGACCGGGCACCTGCTCCGTTCGCTGGACGAGGGCCCCATCGTCACACCAATGCGCTACCTGCCACGCGCATTCGGCCCCGGCGGAAACATCACCTCGACCTCCCGGGAGGTGCTCGCCATGGCGCACCTCCTCCTCAACGACGGCACGGCGCCAAGTGGGAAGCGCATCGTCTCGGCCGAGAGTGTTCGAGAGATGCTGCGTTCGCGGGTGCCCGTACCGGACCCCTACATGTTCGGGCCGGCATGGGCACTCGGCCTCATCGTGTGTGACTGGCACGGCGAAACCGTCTACGCGACCGACGGCAGCACGATCGGCCAGAACGCCCGGCTCCGGCTCCTGCCGGACTCGAACACCGCCATTGCGATGCTGACCAACGGCGGACCGCGGGAGAGCTTTTACCGCAAGGTGTTCAACGAAATCCTGACCGACCTCGGCGCGGTCACCATCCCGGACCTGCCCGCACCGGACGCGACGCTGAACCTCGACCTGTCCAGGTACGAAGGTGTCTACGGGCGCCCCGGCGCACGGTACGAGGTGTCAGCGGAAAACGGAAAGCTGTACCTGACCCTGGTCCTCGATCCGATGCGGGCAGAGTTCCTCCAGAGGCCGGACCGCATCAGATATGAGCTGCTCCCGGTGAGCGAGACCCATTTCCTGATGCCGTCGACGGATCCGTTGGAGGACACCCAGACGGTGGCGATCTACGACTTCGCGAACGGCGCTGCCCAGTACCTCCATACCAACTGCCGGGTGCACCCAAGGCAAGGGTGACCATGCCGTCATCGGCGCCGCCGCACCCATCGCGATCCACCGGCCGGGCGAACCGGATAGCTTGATAGGCAAGTAAACACTTGCCTCAGGTCCGACACCCCGGAGAGCACCCCATGAAGATCCACCTCACCAGCGTGTTCGTCGACGACCAGGGGAAAGCCCTGCGCTTCTACACCGACGTGCTGGGCTTCGTGAAGAAGCACGATGTCCCGCTGGGTACGGACCGGTGGCTGACCGTGGTCTCACCGGAAGAGCCCGAGGGGACCGAACTGCTGCTCGAGCCTTCCGGCCACCCCGCTGTGCAGCCGTACAAGACGGCGCTGGTCCAGGACGGCATCCCGGCCGCCTCTTTCGCCGTGGACGACGTCCAAGCGGAGTTCAACCGGCTGCGCGAGCTCGGAGTGCACTTCACCCAGGAGCCGCTGGAGAT
Source organism: Streptomyces sp. NPDC097640 (assembly GCF_040302705.1). NCBI lineage: Bacteria > Bacillati > Actinomycetota > Actinomycetes > Kitasatosporales > Streptomycetaceae > Streptomyces > Streptomyces sp. NPDC097640. The sequence continues at coordinate 152,436 of NZ_JBEOSB010000023.1, read as the reverse complement.
GGGCACGGTCACCACCGCGGTTCTGGACGACACCTGCGGCAACCTGATCCAGATCGTGCACAGCGCGAATGGAAAGTGAGGGCGATGCCGCCTCGAACCCCATCGGGTTCCAGCCGGCCACCGGCGCGGACGATATTGCCGGCGGCAGTGCCCGGGACCGTGAAGCTGCGGTCCGGGTCGCGTTCGAAGGGTTGTTGCAGATCCGTCGGCTGATGAACGCCGACACCCCGAGCCCGGATCGGGTTCCTGCCGCATGGGAAAGGCGCCAGCCGGTCCGCGCGGTGGCTCTCGCCCTGGAGGCCGCGGGCATCCCGGCGTCCGCGATCGATTCGGATGGGCACCGGATCGCGACCGGATACTGCGTTGGTCCCGCCGACCAGGTCGGCGTCGTGAGAGTGGAGTGGCTGGGTCCGCCAGGAAGCGGTGCCGCGTACGCGGCGCAGGATGAGTTGAGACGCTGCGCGGCCGTGCTGCGCCGCCTCGGCTGGGAGGCCTTGGAATACCGCGGGCCACGCGGCCGCCGCTACCTGGAAGTCGAGCCCGCCGCTGGACCAGCCGGCTGAGGAACGGCGGTCGGAGCGAGGGCTGGTCACGACGCCCGGGCAGGTCAGGAGGCGGCTTCGATACGCGGCGACGCCTTCCGCACCGACAACCAGCAGGAGACGGAGAGGATCAGCAGCAGTCCCTCCGCAGCGAGGCTGAGCAGCCCCAGGGGCTCGGTCCAGTTGCCGATGTCGCTGCTGTAGTCGGGGAGGCCGGGCCCGCGCGAGAGCAGATACCCCAGGATGGGGCCCGCGGCGACTCCCACCGCGAGGAACCACCCCAGCCTGACGGCGCGGGTCAGCAGAAGGACCGCCGTCAGCACACCGGCCGCCTCAAGCACGTAGTAAAGGACCGCCACGTACCTCGGGGCCTTGGACCCGGGAAACCCGCCCTGATCGGTCACGTGGATGACGGCCACCGCCAGGCACAGCAGCGCCCCGGCCAGCCTGGCGGGCCAGGCGCGACCGAGCGGGCGGGCGCTGTTCCGCATCGTGATGTCCTTCGCGGCAGGGCGGCGGTGAGGGTCGTATGGGTACCCCGGGCGGGTGCGCCTATCACCGACCGCGGCCGCTGTGGCCCGGATGCATCAGAACTTCCCTCGTCAGGATGGAGTGGGCGCGAGGGCGGCAGCCTGCTCGGGGGTGAGGGGACGGGTGGCGTGTCCCCGGAGGAGAAGGTGCAGTTTGGCGGTTTCCTCGAGTTCCTCGATCGCGTCGGCGGCCTTCTCCAGGGTGGCATCGGCGATGACGGGACCGTGGTTGGCGAGGAGGATCGCGTGGTGGGCGCGGGCGGTCCGCTCGGCGAGTGGCTCCAGGCTGCTGTCGCCGGGGGCGTGGTAGGGCAGCAGCGGCAGGGTGCCCACGCGCATGGCGTAGTACGCGGTCAGCGGGGGCAGGGCGTTGGCGGGATCGACGCCGTCGAGACAGGAGACAGCGGTGGCATGGGTGGAGTGCAGGTGAACCACCGCGTGGGCGGAGGGCCGGGCCCGGTAGAAGGCGGCGTGCAGGAACGCCTCCTTCGTCGGCCGCGGCCCGTCGAGGTGGCGTCCGGTGAGGTCGGTGAGGGACAGTTCGGCTTCTTCGACGGTGCCGAGGCTGGATCCGGTGGGGGTGAGCAGAAGGCTGCCGCCCGCGAGACGGACGGACAGGTTGCCGGTGGAACCGTGGGTCAGGCCGCGCGTGAACAGGGAGCGGGCGGTGCGCACGAGCAGCGCGCGGGCGGCCTTCTCGTCGTCGTAGGGGGTCATGTCTACTCCTTGCCGGTGGTGCTGAGGGCGCGGGTGAACAGGTCCGGGGCGCCGAAGTTGCCGGACTTGAGCATGAGGGCCAGATCGCCGGCCTTGGTCGTGGCGTAGGTCCACGGCACTCCGGGATCGGCTTCATCGCCGACCAGAACCGCGCGGATGCCCAGGGCCGTGGTGACGGCGCCGGAGGTTTCCCCGCCCGCGACCAGAAGGCGTCGTACGCCGCGTTCGACGAGGTGGGAAGCGAGGGCGCCGAGGAGCTCCTCGACCTGGGCGGCGGCTTCGGTGACGCCCAACTGCGCCTGGACCGCGGCGAGTTCCTCGGGCGAGGCGGAGGCGTAGATCAGGACGGGCAGGTCGGGGTCCTGGGCGTCGTACCAGTCGAGGGCCTCGCCGGCGACGTCGCGGCCGGTTGCGGCGGCGAGGACATCGAGGTGGCGGGAGGGCAGCCCGGCGGCGTAGAACTGGGCGATCTGTTCCAGGGTGCGGGCGGAGCAGCTGCCTGCCAGCACCGCGGCGCGGCCCTGGCGCGGCACGGGGTCGCCGGTGGCGGGGCCGGCGGCAGGGTAGGCGCGGCCGAGTCCTTCAGCCAGCCCGGCGGCGCCCGCGACGAGGGGCAGCTCGAGGGCGGCGGCGCCGAGGACGGCGAGGTCGTCGTCGGTGAGGGCGTCAGCGATGATGTGCCGGGCACCGGCCCGCTGGTGTTCGGCGAGGGCGTCGCGGACGGCGTCGACCCCGCGGCGCACGGTCGGCCAGTCGATCAGGGCGACGCGGTGAGGGGTCTGCGCGGACAGCAGGCGCACCAGCGCGGAGTCCGTCATGGGGTTGAGGGGGTGGTGGCGCAGTGGCGAGTCGGACAGCAGCTGGTCGTGGACGAAGAGATGGCCCTGGTAGACGGTCCGGCCGTTGGGCGGGGACGCCGGGCAGTGCAGGGTGGCGGTGGCCCCGGCGGCGTGCATGAGGGCGTCGGCGACCGGGCCGATGTTGCCCTGAGGCGTGGAGTCGAAGGTGGAGCAGTACTTGAAGTAGATCTGCGCCGCACCCATGGTCCACAACCAGCGCTGGGCGGCTACGGAGTCGGCGACGGCCTCATCGGCGGGGACGGAGCGGGACTTGAGGGCGACGACGGCGGCGTCGCAGCCGGCGGGCAGCGCCGTGGTGGCGTCCGGGATGCCGAAGACCAGAGCGGTGCGCAGGCCGGCACGCCGGAAGGCGGCGGCGACATCGGTGCCGCCGGTGAAATCGTCGGCTATGCAGCCGATGCGCAGGGTCATGGTCGTGGTCTCTCCTCGGGCGTGCGGGTGGAGTGCGGGCCCCGGGGCGGGCGGCGGGCTTGCGGAGGGCCCGCCCCGGAGCAGTGGGTCAGTTCCGGCCGACGGCGGTGATGGCCTTGAGGACGGCGGCGGTGAACTCGGTCGTGGAGGCGCTGCCTCCGAGGTCGCGGGTGGAGACGCCGGAGGCGATGGCATCGGCCACACCCGCCCCGATGATCTTCGCCGCGGCGGTCAGCGACTCGTCGCCGTGCTTGGCACCGAGCCACTGGAACAGCATCGCGCCAGAGAGGATCATGGCGACCGGGTTGGCGATGTTCTGCCCGGCGATGTCGGGGGCGGAACCGTGGGACGCCTGGGCCATGGCGGTGGTGGCGGAGGCGTTGATGGACGGCGCGGTGCCCAGCGAGCCGGAGATCTCGCCGGCCAGGTCGGAGAGGATGTCGCCGAACATGTTCTCGGTGACGATGACGTCGAAGTCCTGGGCGCGGCGCACCAGGTGCACGGTCATGGCGTCGATGTGGAAGTCGTCCACCGTGACATCCGGGTAGTCCTGCGCGACTTCCTGGCACACCGTGCGGAACAGGCCGGTGGTGAGCTTCAGGACGTTGGCCTTGTGGACGATGGTGAGCTTCTTGCGGCGTGAGCGCGCCAGGTCGAAGGCGACACGGGCCACGCGTTCGGTGGCCTCGCGGGTGATGATGCCCAGCATGATGGCCGTGTCGGGGGTCGGCATGAACTCGCCCGTGCCGGCGAAGGTGTTGCGGTCGGCGTAGAAACCTTCGGTGTTCTCGCGGACGATGACCAGGTCGGCGCTGTCACACACGGCCTTCGCGCCGGGGAAGCTCTTGGCGGGGCGGATGTTGGCGAACAGCTGGAAGTGCTTGCGCAGGGTGCCCGAGGGGTTGAGGGCGGACTTGTGCGGCTCGGGGTAGCTGACGGAGTCGTGCGGGCCGAGGTACCAGCCGTCCAGACCGGCCAGGGCGTCCTTGGTGGCATCGGGGACCGGGGTGCCGTGCGACTCGATCGCGGCGGCGCCCAGCGGCAGGGTCACCCAGTCGACGGAGACACCGGCCGCCTGGGCGGCCGCGGCGGCGATCTCGACGGAGGACGGGACGATCTCGGGGCCGATACCGTCGCCCTCCAGGACGCCGAGGCGGTAGGTCGTGGTGCTCATGGTGCGGGTTCCTCTCTGGAGAACAATCGGTCGCGTGTGCGGCGGGTCAGGGTGTTTTGGGTGACCGCCGGTGCTACGGCACGGTGGTGGCGGCGTCGGCGAGGGCGGTCCAGGACCGGGCGGCGGCTTTGAAGCTGTCGCCGTCCTGGGTGTGTTCCAGCGTCAGCCACCCGGTGAAGCCGCCCTGGCGCAGGGCTTGCAGCAGGGCGGGCAGCCGGTGGTCGCCGACGGTCAGCGGGCCCCGTGTGCCCGGCGCCGCGAGCTGGAGACAGCCGGTCGAGGTGGCGTGGTCCGTGACGGCCTGGACGGCATCGATGCCCTCGGCCGCGAGGTGGTGGGTGTCCAGCACCAGTCCGGCCGGTGCGCCGAGCGCGGCGATGGCGGCGAGGGCTTGGTCGGGAGTGTGCCATAGGGACGTGTTCGCGCGTGACTGCGGTTCGAGCAACAGGCGGCTGCCGACCGTGGCCGCTTCTTGCGCCAGCTGCCGCACAGCGCGTTCGGCCCAGGCCCGCTGCACATCCTCCAGCCCCGGCAGAAAGGTACCGCGGGCCTGGCCGAGAGTGAGGGGAACACCCAGGGCTCCGGCGAGGCGGGCCGCGCCCAGCAGCCGGTCGAGTGCGTGGCGGCGGATGTCCGGGGAGGGATCGGTCAGCGTCAGGTTGTCCTGCGCGGCGACGGGACCGGTAGCGACACCGAGGATCTTCAGCCCGCCGCTCTCGGCCGTCCGGAGCATGGCATCGGCGTCGCGCGCGGTGGTCTCACGGACCTGGACCTCCACACCGTTGTAGCCGAGTTCGGCCAACTGCCGGACAGCTTCGGCGAACGGCGCGTCGAAGCCGAGCGGCATGGGCGTACGGCAGTCGTCGCTGGAGACGGTGTAGGCCAGCGGCCACGGCAGAAGCGTGGTCATGGCGCGACCGCCGACTCAGGAACCGCCTGCCCCGCGCCGGGGATGAGCTGCCCGCGCAGTTCACGGGCGGCGGCGCCGGCACCGTCGAGTACGGGGACGCCCAGCAACTCGGCCAGCGCGTCTCGCGCCGGGGTGAGGGAGTACTGCGCCAGCAACACCGCATCGGCGTCGGCGGCGCCGACGGCTGTCAGGGCGTCGGCCAGGTGGCGGGCGGCGGCTTCCGGAGTGTCCGCGTCGGCCGCGGCTTCGCTCAGCGCGGTCACGATGTCGACCGGCCGGTCGGGTCGCGCCGTCGGGATGAGCGCTTCGACCTGGGCCACGGCCGCCGGGACGGCGGGCGGGGTGGAGGCGACGACGGCGATGCGCTCGAACGGGCCGGCCAGGGCGGCTTTGAACATGGCTTCGTCGGACTTCAGGACGGGCACGTCCCACAGGGCGCGGGCGGTGTCCACCACTTCTCCGTAGGAAGAACAGGTCAGCAGCAGGCCGTGGGCGCCGCCGTCCATCACGTGACCGATCAGGCGGAGCATGCGGCGGCGCAGCACATCGGTGAGCCCGCCGACATCGCGGGCGTCGTCCAGAAGCCGGTCGTCCAGCACGTTCCACACCGTGGCCTGCGGGAACTCTCGCGCGAACGCCTCCTGGGCGATGCGGGCTCCCGCCGGCACTGCATGGATCATGGCGACCAGAGGGTGGGGTTCGATCACCGGGGTTCTTTCCTCTTCCGGTAGACGGGGACCGGGAAGTGTCCCTGACCCGGGCCGGCTTCGGTCGGCGCGGGAGGGCCAGGCCGTGGGGCAGGCGCGGGATGGGGCGCGGCGGCGTTTCGTCGCGCTGCCGCGCCGCCACTCTAGAAGTAGTCGGTCAACCAGTCAACCGGTAAACCGGTTGTCCTTGTGGAGATGCGCTTGGGCCGTCGGACCATGTCCGGCGGCCCAGGGCCCGCTATGCCTGGCGCTGTTCGAGGGCTTCCATCAGCCGCCGGGACGCGCCGTCCATATGCCGGGCCATCGCCGCGCGGGCGGCCTCGGCGTCCCCCTTCGCGACCGCCTCGAAGATGGGCACGTGGTCGGCGTAGGCCACCTCGCGAGACCGGACGGCGCCGGTGCGCTCCACCCAGCCGCGCTGGATCATCGCCCGCATGCCCTTGAGCATGTCCCGCAGAACCGCGTTGCCGGCCAGCTCGCCCAAGGCCGCGTGGAAGGCCGTGTCCGCCTCGGGGAACTCCTCGTCCGGGCACTCCCGCATGGTGGCCAGCCGGGCGCGCAGCAGCTCGATGCCCGGCTCGTCACGGGTCTGTGCGGCCAGGCCCGCCACGATGACCTCGAGTTCCGCGCGGGCCTGCACCATGTCCCGGGCACCCCGCTCGCCGAGCACCAGGCCCAGTTCGAACAGGCGGTAGAGGACGTCGGAGTCGGCGCCTCGGAAGTACGTCCCGCTGGACTGGCGGATCTCCAGCAGGCCGAGGAAGCCCAGCGACTTGATCGCCTCACGCACGGTGGGCCGGTTCACCCCGAGCATCTCGGTCAGCTGTCGCTCGGAGGGGATGCGGTCGCCGGGCTGCACCTCGCCGGACATCAGGTAGTCGATCAGGCGGCGGGAGACCTCGGCTGCCAGCGGCTCTCGCGGCTCGACCGTGATCCTGGCGAGTTCGGCCATCGAATTCCTCACTTCGGTATTGACGTGATGGCTGGATTCTAGTTACCTACCGGCAATCCGGTAAACCGGTTGGCCGGAAGTCCGGTGATGGGCCGGCCTCCTCTCGCATCGTGCGAGCCGCACGGCGCCGCGTGTGCTGCTGGTCGCTACACGACCCGACACGCAACCGAACCGCGCACCCCCTCACCCCCGCCCGACAGCGGCCCTTCAGCCCTGCCCCAAGGAGCAACGATGCTCGCCGTCCTCGGCTTCGCCACCCTGGGCAGCTTCATGCTGCTCGTGATGCGGAAGCACCTCTCCGCGTTCACCGCCATCATGCTCACCCCGATCGCCGCCGCCCTCATAGCGGGCAAGGGCGCCAAGCTCGGGGACATGATCACGAACGGTCTGGACACGGTCGCGCCCACCGCCGCGCTGCTGCTGTTCGCCGTCCTCTACTTCGGCCTGATGATGGAGTGCAAACTCTTCGAGCCCGTGTGCCAGGCCATCATCCGCGCCGCCAAGGGCGACCCGGTGCGCATCTGCGTCAGCACCGCCGTCCTGGCTCTGTGCGTCGCCCTCGACGGCGACGGCACCACCAGTTACATGATCATCTGTTCGGCGTTCCTGCCCATCTACCGGCGCCTGGGCATGAATCCCCTGATCGTCGCCGTGATCGCCGCGATGGCGCTGGGCACCATCTCGGGCACCACCCCGTGGGGCGGTGCCGCCACCCGAGGCATCAGCGTCCTGCACCTGAACGCGACTGACTACTTCGTCCACATGATCGGCCCCATGGCCTTCACCAGCCTGGCCATCATCGCCGTCGCCTACTGGCTCGGCCTGCGCGAACGCAACAAGATCGACCCCGAGAAGCTCGCCGCCTACAAGCTCGAGATCGCCTCGGGCGAAGCCTTCGAGCCGGTGAAGGCGGACTGGCGCATGTGGTTCAACGCCGCTCTGACCGTGCTGCTGATGGTGCTGCTCATCCTCGAGGTCGCCGACCTCCTGGTGCTGTTCATGGTGGCATTCGTCATCGCCCTGCTCGTCAACATCCGCAGCATCGGCGACCAGCAGGAACTCATCAAGCGCCAGGCCGCCAACGCCGTCCCCGTGATGATCCTCGTCCTGGCGGCCGGCGTGTTCACCGGCATCATGACCGACTCCGGCATGATCAAGGCCATGGCCGACGCCGCCCTCTCCGTCGTCCCCGACTCCATGGGCAACCTCATCCCGCTGTTCACCGCCATCCTCGCCCTGCCGCTCGGCTTCTTCATGTCGAACGACGGCTACTGGTTCGGCGTCGTCCCCGTCCTCGCCGAATCCGCCGCCCACTACGGCATCGACGCCAACCAGATCGCCCGCGCCGGCGCCATCGGCCAGATCCTCCACATGATGGGCCCCACCAGCGCACCCCTGTGGGTCCTCCTGGGCCTCGTCAAGGCGGAGCTCGGCGATTTCCAGAAGTACGCCCTGCGCTGGGGCATCCCCGTCTCCCTCGCCTACATAGGTTTCGCCGTCATCACCGGGGCCATCACCGTCGTCTGAGCGCCGGACGCGTCAGTCGGACGCGGCCGGCGGTGGGACGGGGCCCCAGGCCTTGGGCGAGGAGAGCACGAAGGACGTCGCGGGCTTGCCCAGCTCGTTGAGCTGGTCGATGAGCGGCTCGAGCGCGCCGATCTCCCGCGCCACCACGCGCAGGATGTGGTCGTCGGTGCCGGTGACACGGTGGTCTTCGAGGATGTGCGGCGCGGCCCGAGCGATGTGGGCGGTCTGGTGGGACTGACGGATCCCTGTGGTGGACAACACCACGAAGGCCTGGACGGGCCAGCCGGCCCTGGCCGGGTCGACGCGCGCGCCATAGCCGGTGATCACCTGGAGACTCTCCAGGCGTCGCACCCGGGTGGCCACGGCCGGCGGGCGCCCAGCACGCCCTCGACCCTGTGGAGTGCCGATGAGCCGCCGTGGCCTGCCGCTGTTCATCACCGTCTCCGTGCTGTGGGGGGTGCCGTACCTCCTGATCAGCGTGGCGCTGGAGGGGCTGGGCCCGGTGGGCGTGGTGGCCGGGCGGGTCGCTCTGGGCGCCCTGGTCCTGCTTCCGGTGGCGTGGCGGCGCGGCCTCCCGAGGCTGCTGCGCGAGCGATGGCGTCCGCTGCTGCTGCTCGGCGTGGTGGAGGTGGCGGTGCCGTTCACGCTCATCGCGGTGGGGGAGCACACGGTGTCTTCCGGACTCGCCGGGGTGCTGATCGCCACGGAGCCGCTGTTCATCCTGGCCCTGGGCCTGCTCTGGGGGAAGCGCGAGCGGCTGGCGCGTGGGGCGTGGGCCGGTGCGGCCCTCGGTTTCCTCGGCGTCGTCGTCCTGCTGGGTGTGGCGGGCGCGGGCAAGGGCGCCGTGCCGGTGCTGGCAGCCGCGGCCTGCTACGCGGTGGGTGCCCTGCTGATGCACCGGCTCTTCCGCGACGTACCGCCCCTGACCGTCACCGCGGGCATGCTGGCGACGGCCTCCGTCCCGCTGCTGGCGGTGGCCGCCGCCACGGAACCGGCTCCCCAGGTCACCGCCCGGGTCCTGCTCGCGGTCATCGGCCTGGGCACGGCCTGCACCGCGGGCGGTTTCACCGCGTTCTTCGCCCTGGTCAGCGCCGAGGGTCCGGCGCGTGCCGCGTTCATCACCTACGTGGCCCCGGTCGTCGCGGTCTCGGCAGGCGTGCTCGTGCTCTCCGAACCCGTGACCGCTCGCACGGTCGTCGGTACATTGCTGGTTCTGGCCGGCGCAGGACTGGCCGCTCGCCGACCTTCAGCGACCGACGCTGCCCGACTGACAATGTCCCCTCCGTCTGCGACCCCGGCGGGCGTCTGTGGAGGCTCCAGGCTCCCGTCGGGAACCGAACGGAACGAGAAGGGAACGTCATGACAGGCGAGCAGGCCGAGGCGCCGGACAGCACAGCGGTACGGGTCGCCCTCTGGCGGGCGATGCACATCCAGGTCGACCCGCCACCCCACGTACTGGAGGACGACATCGGCCGACAGCTGGCGGCCCCCGACGATGACTGGCGCCGCCGCCCCGACATGGACCCGCGCGCCACCAGCGGGTTCCGGGCAGCCATCGTGGCCCGCGCTCGCTACATCGAGGACCTGGTCGCCGAGCAGGCCGACCGCGGTGTGGCTCAGTACGTCATCCTGGGAGCCGGCCTGGACACCTTCGCCCAGCGCAGACCCGAGATCGCCTCCCGGCTGCGGGTCTTCGAGGTCGACCAGCCCGGCCCCCAGGCGTGGAAGCGCCACCGCCTGGCCGAACTCGGCTACGGCGTCCCCGACTGGCTGCACCTGGTGCCGGTCGACTTCGAGGCCGGCGGGTCCTGGCTGGAACAACTGGCCGCCGTCGGCTTCGATCCCGGCCGGCCGGCGCTCATCGTCTCCACCGGCGTCACCATGTACCTCACCAAAGACGCCACCGCGGCCACCCTGCGTCAGATCGCGGGGCTCGCCCCCGGCTCGATGCTCGCCATGACCTTCATGTTGCCGACCGAACTTGTCGTCGACGCCGACCGCCCCGGCCTCCGGGCGAGCCAGGAAGGCGCGCGAGCGTCCGGTACGCCGTTCATCAGCTTCTACGCCCCGCAGGGAATGCTGACACTGGCCCGCGAGGCCGGCTTCGCAGACGCCCGACACGTATCGGGAGCTCAGCTCGCCGAGCGCTACTTCGCCGGTCGCGCCGACGGCCTTCGCCCGTCGAGTGGAGAGGACCTGCTGGTGGCCACCACCTGACCCCCGCCACGTACGGCGTGGACAAGCTCAGGTGACGGGGCCGTCGGGCTCGACCGCCTCGGACACGGTCGCGAGGAGAGTCTCGACTTCGGCGCCCCAGCGGGAGCTGATCACCAAGTCGCGGGCGGGGTCGACCCACATCAGGTGTCCGCCGCCGTTGCCGCGGGCGCAGCGCCCGGTCGACGGGGCGGAGGGCCACACCGTGCGGTCGTCGTTGAGCCACCAGGACAGGCCGTAGTTGGGCTTGACCCGGCACGGTGTCCACATCTGCTCGATCCAGCGAGTGGACACCACCTGTGTGCTGCCCCATCGGCCGCCCCGCAGACACAGGTGTCCGATCCGGGCCAGGTCGAGCGCGCTGATCCACAGTCCGCCGCCCCAGTGGGCACCGCCCGAGACCACCGGCAGCCGGGCACCGTCGAGGTCCAGGAAGGAGTTGGCATAGCCGTGCCAGGACCAGGACGGCGACGCGCCGATCGGGGCCATGACGCGGTCCCGCAGAACCTCCGGCACGGCGCGGCGGAACAGGGCGGTGAGGGCCAGCGCGGTCAGGTTCACCCGGACATCGTTGTACGCCCACCCCTCCCCGGGTGGACCGCCCGCCGACTCGGTGCCCTCCCTCCTGCTCTGCGCATCGACCGACGTGGGCTTTCCCCACAGCCGGCCCTCCCACTGGCTTGTCTGGTCGAGCAAGTGGCGCCAGCTGATCGCACGCCCGTGGGCGTCCGTGAACTGCTCCAGCCCGACACGGGCGGACACCGGCTCGTCGAGGTCCAGCAGGCCGTCGTCATGGGCGATGCCGGCCACCAGAGCCAGCACACTCTTCGTCGCGCTGTACGCCATCTCCACGCGCGTCGGATCACCCCAGGACGCGATCACGGTGCCACGCCGGACGACGACGCCACTCGCGCCCCGGCCGTCCAGCAGCGGGCCGATGACCTCCCGGTGGGAGTCATCGGATACCTGGGCGGCGAGATACGACGCCATGTCCTCGATGCCCGGCACCGGACGTTCGGCCTGTTGCCGGGCAGCCTCCGCCAAGGCCTCCGCGTCCACGCCCTCCCAGGGGTCCCCGACAGCAACCTGCTCGTCCAGGACCGTCACCTCGTCCTTCATCGCCGACCTCCCCAATGCTGTTCCCCACGAAGCCTGTCAGCCCTGGGGCGTGAGGGCCAGCAGGTGTCACCGTATGGGCGGGCAGGGGTGTCAGTGGAGCCCCGTAGGGTCGCCGTGGACAACGCGCGTGCGATGCCTACGAGTTGGAGGGGCCATGGGCGACGGTATTCGGTGGCTGGCGGATGGGGACGCGCTGACGGGCTGGATGACGGGTGTGGTCTTTGCCCGCGGGATCGACGCGGAGGAGCTGGCGGTACGGATGGGAGGGGCGCCCGGGGCGGGAACCGAGCCGATCACCGGCGCCGAAGTGGTGCAGCTGGACATGGAGATCTACCGGCCCGACGGGAGAGGCGACGGAGTTGTCCGGGTCGGCGAGCACGCCGGTTGGGCGTTCGCGATCGAGTACGGTGATTCCACCGGGGGCCAACGCCTGGAAGAGATCTCCCGCGAGGGAGCGGAGGCCATTCACTATGTGCCGGTAGGGGAACATCCTCCCGCCACCTTCTTCTACGCACGCGATGGCCACTCCATGTGCGGCTTCGGACTGTGCGAGGAGGCCATCCGCTGGGGCGAGGAGCCGGACCTGCTGTTGCCCGACCTCGTCGCCGCCGGGATTCTGCGCCCCGACGGGAAAACACACTGTGCTCCCGAGGACGAGGACGAGGACGAGGACGAGGACGACGAGGACTACGCGGCCCTTCGCGGTCGCACTCTCGCCGTCGTCGAAAAGCGCTTCGGGCTCTCCCTGCCCCCCGCGTTCCTCACCAAGGCCCGACTCCCCGCGTACGCGGTCCGTGGCACGCCGGACATGACCACCGAAGACCCCGACTTCGATGCCGTGTGTGCCTGGGCCACCGTCAATGGCTATCCGCTCCCAAGCGGTCGGCTGCGCCTGATACCACGCCTCCTGCGACGGGCCTACCAGCACGCCACCAGCCACTGACGGGCGACGACGCACTGGTTGAACAACAACGTCACACCGGGCCCTTTCTCGACGATCGGCTGAGCGATGGCTTGGCCGTTTCCCGATGGAGAGATCATGATGTGGGGATGTCTGAGAACCAATCCTTCGTAGCACCGACCGTCGTGCGGCTCTCTCGGTACACGAACACGGAGCAGGAGGAGATCCTCGGCGACGGCGATGACCCTTTCGGCGTTGCCGCGGCCGGTTTGACCTGGCTGCCCAAAGAAGAACACTTCGGCATCAGACACGGCGACCGGCTTGTGGCACATGCCGGTCTGCGGCGGCTGTCTGTTGCGATCGGCGACGCCGAGACGGAGGTGATGGGCGTCGGTGGAGTGGCCGTCGCACCCGACATGCAAGGCCAGGGGCTGGCTCGACTCGTGGTCGCAGCGGCACTCGACCACGCTCGCACGATGGGTCCTCAGCACGCGCTCCTGTTCTGCCGACCTCCCCTCGTGCCGCTGTACCAGCGCCTCGGATGGCACGCGCTGGACGAGGACGTACTCGTCGAACAGCCCGCGAACCGATTGGTGACCATGCCACTGCGAACCATGGTGACGCCTCTGCGCGACAACGCCCCCTGGCCTTCAGGGGCAGTGCGCCTGTTCTCCCTCCCGATGTGACGGGCGGCTCTCGGGTTCTGGCTGAGCTGCAACGCAGGTTCGGAGTCCGCCCGGCGACTACTCCAGCCACTTTCCGTCGCGCATGACGACCCTCCCCTGCGATCTTGGGCGACCGCACCGGAACTGTCCGCAAAGCCCTTGCGTGAACCGTGTTCCGCCCTGTTACCGTCCTCCCAGTCGCTCGGTCCCGTCTTGGCCCGGGCCTGGCATTTTTTCCTCCGCCTGGTGAACGGGGTGGCGGCGAGGGCGCGTGTCCCGTCCTTCCGCAGTCCTGGACGCCCCTGGCGGGCCACGGGTCGCACCATTGACTTCTTCGCACCCCGACGGGGTGTCAGGCGCCGGCGACCTGGGGTGGCCCGCCCCGCCTGGCGGCGACGAAGGACTCCTTATGTCGTCCGCCGCATCCGGCTACCGTCCGCTGCTGCGCATCCCCGGTGCCGCCGCATTCTTCCTCGCCGCCGCCGTGGGGCGCGTCGGCATCGCCATGACCGGCCTCGGCCTGGTCTGGCTGGTACATGCCCGTACCGGCTCCTACAGCACCGCCGGCCTTGCCACCGCCGGGTTTGCCCTCGCCGAGGCCCTGATCGGCCCCCATCTGGCCCGCCTGGTCGACCGGTTCGGCCAGACCCGTGTCCTGCCGTTCTCCCTCTTCGCCCACGGCGCCGCCATCGTCGGTGTCCTGGCCGCCACCTCCTCGGCCGCACTGGTTGTCTCCGCCACCTGTGCCGGGGCGGCAATCCCTCAGCTCGGAGCTCTCTCCGCGGCCCGCTGGGCCCACCTGCTGCGCGAGGGGCGGGCCGATGAACTACCCACCGTCTTCTCCCTGGAAGCGCTGGCCAACTCCACCGCCTTCCTCCTCGGGCCCGTCCTGGTCAGTGCGCTCGGTGCGGCCGACGACGCGGCCCTGGCCAGTGCCATCGCCGCGGCCCTGATCCTGAGCGGAGGAGGAGCCCTGGCCGCCCAGCGCCGCACCGCGCCCCGGCCCGCCTGCGGGCACACCGAGGGTATGCACACCGAACAGGCTCTGGTGCGACCGGACTTCGTCCTCCTCGCCATGCTCAACCTGGCCATCGGGCTCTACTTCGGCACCATGGGCGTCTCGGTAAGCGCCTTCGCCCTCGGACATGGCACGCCCGAGGCGGCCGCGCCGATCATCACCGTCTCCGGCCTCAGCGGGCTGCTCTCCGGCTGGCTCTACGGGCTGGGTCGCCGTCGTGCTCCGGCACATCTCCAACTCGTCGTCGTCACCGCGTACCTGACCGGAGCAGGGCTGCTGCTTCCTCTCGCGCCATCCCCGATCTGGCTCGGCGCAGCCATGGTGGTCACGGAGGCGGCAGTGCCGCCGACGCTCGTCCTGCTGAACGTTCTCACCGAGAAGTCCGTCCCCCCGGCCGTCCTCACCCAGGCCTTCACCTGGAACAACTCCGCAAGCGCGGCCGGGTCGGCGCTCGCGGCGCCCCTCGCGGGCCGCACTGCCGACAGCCTGGGCGCCTCCGCCGCCTTCGCGCTGGCTCCGACAGCGGGGCTCGTCCTCCTCGTCCTCTCCATGACCCTTCGGCGCCGATCTGTGTAGGCCGGCGGTCCCCCTTCCGGTAGCCGTTGACAAAGCGGAACAGCGCTCCGTATGTTAAGCGGAACGGCGCTCCGCTTCTGGCTGTGGCTGAAGCCGGACGCTCCTGACCGCCTTGCCACGCCGCCAGCCGCATGAGAGCGGTGACAGAGGCCCTTGAAGGGAAATGCGCATCATGAGTGAATCGACCTACACAGCGGACATGTTCAGCTCACCCACTCCCGTCCTCTCGGTCAGTCCGGTGGTGCTGCCGGCTCCCGGCCGGGCCGTGGGCCTGGAGGTGCGCGTCTCCGCGCCTGTGACCGGGGGCGACCTGCCGGTCATCCTCCTCTCGCACGGCCAGGGATACTCGAACAACCTCTCCTCGCTGAACGGATACGCCCCACTCGCCAACTTCTGGGCGGCGCACGGCTTCGTCGTGATCCAGCCCACCCATCTGAGCTCCAGGACACTGAGCCTGGACGCCGACACCCCCGGGGCGCCTCTCCACTGGCGATCACGGGCCGAGGACATGAAGCGCATCGTCGACCAGCTCGACGCGATCGAGGCCGCCGTTCCACAGCTCCTCGGGCGCCTGGACCACAGCAAGGTCGCCGTGGCCGGGCACTCGATGGGCGGGCACACCGCGAGCCTGCTGCTGGGCGCCCGGCTCACCGATCCGCACGACGGAACGGAAGTGAACCTGGCCGAGCCCCGGATCAAGGCGGGTGTACTGCTTGCCGCGCCCGGCAGGGGTGGCGATGCCCTCAGCGAGTTCGCGGCCGAGAATTACTCGTTCTTCCTGACCACGGATTTCTCCGAGATGACGACCCCCACGCTCGTGGTCGCCGGCGATAAGGACACTTCTGCCCATCTGACGGTTCGCGGCCCGGACTGGCACACCGATCCGTACGTCCTCTCCCCGGGCCGCAAGTCCCTGCTGACCCTGTTCGAGGCAGAGCACGGGCTCGGCGGGATCTCCGGATATGACGTCGCCGAGACCACGGACGAGAACCCCGAGCGGGTGGCTGCGGTCCAGCGGCTCACCTGGGCCTACCTCCGCACCGAGCTCTACCCCGGGGATTCCGCGTGGCAGACGGCGTGTGACGCGCTGACGGATGGCCCCAACCCGCTCGGACGGGTCGAATCGAAGTCACAGAAGCGCCATCCATAGCCGATCAACAGCACGAGACGGTTGCTCTCGACGGTGAGCCGGCCGCCGCCACCGGCCCGCGCCGGTGGCGGGCGGGGTGCCGTCCCAGCTGCGTCAGTCCAGGCAGAACTCGTTGCCCTCGGGGTCTGCCATCACGATGAAGCCGGCGCTCAACGGGGGAGCGGGTTCGTCGCGGCGTACCCGCGTGGCTCCGAGCGAGACGAGCAGGTCGCACTCGGCCTCCAGCGCCGCCATCCGCTCCTCTCCCCGCAGTCCGGGAGCCGCACGGACGTCGAGGTGGACACGGTTCTTGGCGACCTTGCCCTCCGGCACCTGCTGGAAGAACAGCCGTGGGCCGCGCCCGTCAGGGTCCTCGATGGCCGACTTCGTGTTGCGCTGCTCCTCCGGTACGCCGATCCCCGCGAGGAAGTCGTCCCACGCGGCCAGCGGGTCGGCCCCGTCGGGCAGGTCGACTCCGGGCGGCCCGGGGTGGACATAGCCCAGTACGTCGCGCCAGAAGGACGACAGCGCCCGCGGGTCATGGGCGTCGAAGGTGACCTGGATGTGTCGGCTCATCGGGTTGCTCCGTTCGTAGCGGATTTCGTGGGCGGGGAGACGTCGCGTGGCAGACGTACTCCCACGGACGACGTGCCCGAGTCGCCGGGCGATCGTGCGTCTGTGTCGATGAAGCCACCCTGACACTCCTAGCGGACAGAATCGGTCCGCTATCGTCTGGCAGAGTGGGCGGCATGGATGTGGCAAGCGGTGATGAGCGGGGCACGACGGAGCGGGTGCTCACCCTGCTCGGGCTGTTGCAGCAGCGCCGGGTCTGGACCGGCCCCGAGCTCGCCGACCGGCTCGGGGTCACACCGCGCACGGTGCGGCGTGATGTCGAGCGACTGCGGACGCTCGGCTATCCGGTGCATGCCAGCCAGGGCGTCGGCGGCGGCTATCAGCTCGGCCCGGGGCACGACCTGCCGCCGCTGCTGCTCGACGACGAGGAGGCGATCGCCACCGCGGTCTCGCTGCTCGCCGGAGCGGGTGGCGCGGTCGCAGGCGCCGGCGACGCCGCACTCCGAGCGCTGGCCAAGCTCGACCAGGTGCTGCCCACCCGGCTGCGGCACAAGGTGGGCGCGCTCTCCGGCGCGGTGGAGTTCTTCGGCGGAGGCCGCACGCCGGTCGACCCGGAGGTGCTCATGACGCTGGCCAGAGCCAGCCGCGACGAGGTCGAGGCCGGTTTCGACTACCCGTCCGGGAGTGAGGTACGACGGCGGCGGGTCGAGCCCTACCGTCTGGTCGCCTCCGACCGGCGCTGGTATCTCCTCGCCTACGACCTCGACCGCGACGACTGGCGCAACTTCCGCGTCGACCGGATGACCGATGTGTCCGCACGGTCCTGGAGCTTTCGCCCGCGCGAGGCGCCCGACGCGGCGACGTATGTGCAGGAGAGTGTGGCGAGTCGGGTCTATCCGCACCAGGCGCGCTTCCTCGTGCACGCGTCGGCCGACACGGTGCGCGCGCAGATCCCGGCGGCCGCGGCCGTCGTACGACGGCGGGGGAGCGAGCTCTGCGAGGTGCTCAGTGGCGCCGCCAGCCTCGACTTCGTGCTCATGCATGTGCTCCTGCTGGGGCACGACTTCGAGGTGCTCGACCCTCCGGAGCTCCGGAGGCGCTGTCACGTGCTGGCGGAGAAGTTGCTGTCGGCCGGCGCGACGACCTCACCAGCGCCGGCCACGGAGAAGTCATGACGTGAGACGCTTCTTTCGCGGAGGGGCGCGGCGGGCCCGCCGCCGTCGCGCGGACGGACGGCAGACCCGCTTTCCTTCCTGGTCAGTGCTGGGATTTGGCTCCGGCCTGGACCGCCGGGAGCAGGTCGAAGACGCTGATCACGTGGGTGATCTTGTCGTTCTCGACGGTGATGTAGTCGACGCCGCGGAAGTCCTTCGCGAAGGGCGTGTCGGTGGTGTAGACGGTCGCCGCGTGGGTGTCGTCGGCCAGCACGTTGATCACCGTGCCGCTGATGAGCGCGGTCGCGAACGGCTCCAGGAACTCGCGATAGCGGGCCACGCCCTCGAAGCGGCCGTTCGGGGCCTCGCACACGACGTCGTCGGCGAGGAAGCCCAGCGCCTTCTCTACGTCGCGACCGAGCCAGGCACGGGCGAACTGGTCGGCGATCTTCTGGGCGGAGCCGCTGGTGGCAGTCATGGGAAGTGTTCCTTTCAGGGTGTTTCGTCCCCGCCGCGCGAACGGTGCTCCGGCAGGTTCGTGTCCCATCTTGGGCAGCGATACTTGACAGCGAGCGTCATGTATTTCTGGAATCTTCGTCCCAGGGGCCCGTGCCGGGTGTGTCAGACGCCGCGACCCTCGGCGTACAGAGCGATGGTCTCCCGCGCCCGCCGGACCAGGGCCTCGCGCAGCTCCGCAGGCTCCATCACCTCGACCGCCGGGCCGAACACCAACAGCTGTTCGGCCGCCCGAAGCGCGGGAAACCGCAGCTCCAGCTCCACCGGTTCCCCCTCGCTGCCCGCCTCCGCCTCCGCCTCCGCGTCCGCCTCCGCCTCCGCCTCGGTCAAGGCGGACGCAGGACCCACCAGGTCGGCTTCGTGATAGCGCAGGAAGCGGGCCAGCTCCGACCGCTGCACCCGCACGATCACCCGCACCGGCGCCGGGATCCGGTCGACGCGCTGCCGGAGCACCTCCCACACATCCGCCAGCTCCACCCCGTCACGGCGGCTCACCGGCTCGTCGACCAGCGACGCCGACAGCATTCGGTCCGAACGGAACATCATCGGCTGCCCCCGGTGGTCCGCCACCAGGTACCAGGCCCCGGCCTTGCTCACCAGCCCGTAGGGATCCAGCGTGTACGACCGCACCTGAGCGTCACGGCCGTGCCGGTAGCGCAACCGTAGCCGCCGGTCGTTGAACACCGCGGCCTGGAGCACCCCGAGATCGACCGTCGACGGCCGCGGGCTGCTGCGCCAGCGCACCGGATCGATCATGATCCGCCTGCTCGCCAGATCGGCGTCCCCGCGAAACGGCGCCGGGAGCGCCGCCA
Organism: Streptomyces sp. NPDC097640; assembly: GCF_040302705.1. NCBI lineage: Bacteria > Bacillati > Actinomycetota > Actinomycetes > Kitasatosporales > Streptomycetaceae > Streptomyces > Streptomyces sp. NPDC097640. The sequence goes on along the minus strand of NZ_JBEOSB010000023.1, from coordinate 133,429 downwards.
TCACCTTGCGCAGCGCCGAACCGATCGCCGGCCCCAACCCCAGATCCGCATGCGCCTGCTCCGTGACCAACACGAACAACGCGCGGGCCTCGTCGGCGGTCAGGCCGGTGACATCGGTCCGGTACCCCGGCAGCAACGCGATACCGCCGTTGCGCCCGCGCTCCGCGTACACCGGCACCCCTGCGGCCGACAGCGCCTCGACGTCCCGGTAGATCGTGCGCACCGACACCTCCAGGCGCGATGCCAGCTCGCCGGCGGACACCTGCCCGTGTGTCTGTAGCAACAGCAGGATGGAGAGCAACCGGTCCGACTTCATGCCTCAAGCATGGTGCACCTACATGACGGCCGGCGTCATGTATCCCCCGCTGCATGTGAGCGAGGGGGAAATGCCGCGCCACCGACTAGGTATGGGTTGCAGGCTGCGCCCAAGGGACACCGACCATGGGCACATGCTTCAGATCGATTCCCCGAAGAGGAGAGAATCCCATGGCAGATTCGAACGACGACCAGAAGCGTGTCACCATCGCGCTGAAGTCCGTGCACTGCGGTGACACCGAAGACATTACCGGCGCCGATGAACTCTACGTCGCGGGTGGCGCGGGGACCAGCTCTCGGTCCGGGGCCAAGCACAAGGCGATTCTGACCAAGGCGATCGAAATCAATAGTGGGCAGCAGAAGATTCTCTCCGGCCCTGATTATGTGATCTTCGATGACAACGTGTATGTCGACGACTTCGTCGAGCTGGGCCTCGAATTCCGGGATCAGGACTTCAGCGAGAATGATTTCAACGCCAAGTACGTGGCGTTGGTCTCCGCGCTCACCGGAGCCATCGGAACCGCCGTCGGTTCCCTGGCCACCCCCGCCGTGGGGGCGGTTGCCGGAGCGATTCTCGCCGCCACGCCGCCGGCGCTGATCTCGGTTCTGGCGAGCATCGACAGGGACGACGTCCTTGGGACGGTCCAGAAGAGGGTGAATGTGGCCGCCTATCCGGACGGGCGCAGCGGGCCGTTCAAGTGGAAGTTCTCGGACAGGAAGCCGAACATCGTCGAAGAGCCAGGGCTGCTCGCGTGGAGTGACTGGGACTACGAGGTCAGCTACGTGATCGATGTGAATCCGGCGCAGTGACCCTGGACATCGGCTGATCAGCCAAGCGCGCGCCGGTTGCGCGAGTTCTGCGCGGTCGGCGGCCGTGCCACCCGGTCGTGATGACAATGAGTCAGCACGGCCGGGTGGCATTCGGGCAGACTTCCCGAACGGGATGGCTTGTCAGCCGGTGCACTGCGGGAGCCAGGGAAACCAGACGCAGAGGCAGTCGTCAGGGTTATCCGGACCCGGAGTCGACGTAGCGGTCGGCGTGGGCGTGGGGTCGCTCGATCCCGGTGCTGTGGTGCTCGGCTGAACCGTCGGTGTGCTCGGCGTGGGGGCGCTCGGCGCCGGTGGCCTGGTGCTCGGCTGCGCCGTGGGTGTCGGGGCATGTGTTGTCGACGCGCCCGGGGTGGGCTCGGTCGGTGTCGGCGTCAGGGGCCGGCCGGAGGTGAATGACCGCTGGGGCCGCTGCGCTGCGGTGCTCGTGCCCGGTGTGTCGGCCGTCCTGGGGGAGGCAGTCGGAGGAACTGATGGCGAGGCCGACGGGGAGGCAGCGAGAGCCGTGCTCGTCGCTTCCGAGTTGGGGTGCTCCGGTGCGGTTGCGGACGGTGTCGAACTGCCGCCCGGAACAGGTGTGTTGTGGCCACTGCCGGAGGTGACGTAGAAGGCGGCGGCGGTTGAGGCCGCGGCGAGGGTGAGCGCGGTGGCCGCCGTGGTAACACCGCGAGGGCGGCGCAGTGTGAGGGAACGGATCCGCTCGCCGAGCGAGGCGAGAACGGCGGCGACACCGCCACCGATGTACAGCGCTAAGTGTCGCTTTCGATGGGCGGGCTCCGGCGGCGTGTCCGGTGCCGCTTCCGGTGCCACGATGGCCGTGGGCGTGAGTTGCTGGAGCGCGGCGATCTTTTGAGCGGTGACCTCGGCGTGGAGCTGGTCGAGCTGCTTCGCCTGCCTCTGTTGTTTCTTGTGGAGGAGGGTGATGGCCAGGACCGCCGCGCCGAGGATCCCAGCCAGTAGAACGTCAACCACGTATTGCCCCTTGTTGATTTCTGGTGGTGTGGGGGTACGGTTTGACGCTCTCAGGCCATGGGAGCCCTGGGCGAATACGTGATGTGTTTGTGACGTGGGGTCAGCTGATGTGTCGGTGCTGCTCGCCCCGCTCCTTCTCTCCCCGCGCGGGTGTCATGTGGCCAACCCTGCGAAGGACTTCGTTTCGCGCCTCGGGGGAGAGGCTCTCCAGGAGCGCGGTGATCGCCGCGAGGTGCGGATCGCTCGCGTAGGCGTCTGTTGAGTCTGCCGCTGCCGCCGGTGCGGCGAGCTCCTCCAGCGCCTCGGCGGCAGCCTCGCGGTCGGCCTGTCTGAGTTCGTCGGCGGTGACCCCGGCGACATGTGCCATGCGGGCGAGTGTCTCGTCCGGCGCCCTTACGGGGATATGGGAGCCGCTGACGGTCTGGTAACCGCCGACGATCTGCCGCCACCGGGCGTCGCTGATCCCGGCCCGCCTGGCTGCCTCGCGGCCGGAGATCCGGTTTCGCTTGAGGGCCTTTTTGATGAGCACGGCTTCGAGGGGCGGCTCTGGCCGCGTGTCTCGATTCATGCTTGCAGGTTCGCACGACTACGCGCTACTGCGCCACCTCGGCCGAGGATGTGGCGCTCATCGGGCGTCCTAGCGCGTACCTGCGCGACTAGCGCGTGCTGCGCGCGCAGTAGTTGCTATGCGCGCTACTGCGCGCTAGCCTTCAGGTCATGAGCGATCGTCCCCAGCGGCGCCGCAGAGGTGCCCCCTTCCATCACGCGCCCGAGGCGGTGACGTACGCCCGGGAACAGGCCGGACTGTCCCAGAAGAATCTCGCCGAGCGCTGCGGCATCAGCCAGTCGCTGATGTGCGACATCGAGGCCGGCCGCCGCAACGCGACCCCCGCGACCCTGCGCCGGATGGCCGCCGTTCTGAACTGTCCGCTGGTCGTACTCCAGTCGAAGCGCCCCGGTGTGCCGACGTCGACCGACAAGACGGAGGCACCGACCGGGATGCCCGAGCGGAAGGCGTTCTGAAGCTCAGGCCGCGCGCCTCGCCAGAACTTCTGCCGCTCAGCGGCCTTTCCTGCACGGCGTCATGCCCAAAAACGTTCGCGGGTGTGCTCGAGGACGAGCCGGCCACCAGCACGCCGCCGGCAGCCGCCAAGCCCGTGCCGAAACGCACATCACACGCCGCCGTCTCGCGACGGCGGGCGGGGCCGCCCCGACCATGCCACGTCCGACAGCCCCGAATCACCAAAGCCACTGCGACACCGGGAGAAGAGGCACCCCCTTGAAAGACAAACGTGAGGGCCACGCGGCGGCCGCCGCGGCCCCTCCCGAACTGACCGTCTACCGGGCCGAAGCCGGACACCGTCGCTTCGCCCTCGACCTGTACACGAACCGGGAGGCCGCCCGCGCCCACTGCGAGGCCTACGCGCGCCGTGAGCCGTGCCACCAGCAACTCGACTGGTACCCGGACCCCGAAAACGAGGCGGTGGAGCGCCTGTTCGTCGCCGCGGACAAGGTGTCGTACACCGGGTTCACCGTCACCGCCGTTACGGTCGCCTCCGAGTACGGCGGCGAGGCCGACGAATGAGCCACACGACCACCACCAGCGACCTGCTCGCCTGCCTGGCCATCTCGATCGTCCTGTTCGGTGTGGTGTTCGGGCCGTTCTGCTTCCTCATGGGCCGCGAGCCGGAGAAGAACGCCGGTACACGCGCCCGCCGTCCGTCCGCCCCACGCCCCGGCCGCCACCGATTACTGCCCGCCGAGGGCCGGACCACCCCGCACACGAGGCACGCCTCCGGCCCGAGCCGGCGCCGGGCGTGCCCGACCAGGACAGCAGGAACCCATGACTGATCAGACAGTGGAGCCGATCGGCCCGGAGTACCTCCGCCCTCTCCAGCCCGAGTGCCCGAACTGCTCCTGCTGCACGGCGCCGTTGTGTCAGAAGGGGCGCAACAGCACGCTGGAGTGCATCGGCAACACGCGGACCGAGTTCGCGGCCACGGTTGCCGGATGCCCCTGCTCGGCGGAGACCACCCGCGGCACGCACGCGTGGCGGATGGCGCGCATCCGAGTGACCCGGCACGCGCTCGAAGTGCCGCTCCCGGACACCGCGGAGGGAATCCTGCGAGGGCTCGCCGACGGCACGGGCACGGTGAACGAGCCGGCCGGACTGATCACGCCGCTACGGGCTCTCCGGTACGTCGCGGTCGACAACGGCGCTCCGTCGATCACCGACCTCGGCCACGCCTACCTCACGGCCCGGGGCGAGCCGCGGTTCGCGACACCGGTCGAGGTTCAGGCGGTCGACGTCGCCATGTGCACGGCCCGCGTGGTCGTCGTCGGCTGGAACCCCACCGCCGGGGTGACCGTGCTCCTGGACCAGCTCACCCACGCCACCGGATGCACGGCGGAGGAGCTTCCGGGCAAGCACCTGGAGGCCATCGCGAACTGCCGCACGCAGGAGGCCGACGACATCGTGCTGACCTCGATCCGTATCGCCCCGTCGCTCCCCGAGAGCTGGACGGGGGCGGAGTCGTATGGCTGAGCGTCGCGCCCCGGCCGAGCGCCGGATCTCGCGGCGAAGGCGCCGTGAAGGGGGTGCGACCGGTGCTTCTGCTTGAGTTGCTGATCGCCATCGCGGAGCCGATCGACGCCGCCATCGCTTCCGCGCATGTGTGGGCGCCCATCCTCATCACCGCATGCTGCGCGGCGATCCTCTGCCGCCTGAGGCGGTCGGCACGCCGGCGGGCCCGCGCCAGGACGACCGAGCGGAACACTGCCCGGCCGGGCGCGTACAGCGATCAGGACACCGTCACGCTCAGGGTCCCGGCCTGCACGGACTGGTGTCCCGACTGGTGTCCGCGGACGTGCCCGGACGTGTCCACGCCGGAAGAGACGGGGGAGAGCTGATGCCTCGTCCGATCACGGAGACCACCGAATGACACAAGAACGAGAGGCCCCAACCGATCCATGGAGCTTGACCGCCTTGCCCGGCTGACCGAGTCCGCCCTCCGGCACGCGTTCGCCCGGGACTGGGAACCGGCCGCCGCGGCCGTCACCGAGATCACCGACATCGGTGACGCTGCCGACATGTACGTGGCGTGCTGCGGGTTCGCCGAGATCGGCCGCGCCCAACTGCTCACCCTGTACCCCGGCGGCCCGTCCGCACCGGCTCATGGCCGGGTGTGGCAACCCGGACACATCCGCCGCGCCATCAGGCCCGACGCGGACGCACACGACGCGTTCGCCGCCCGGTTCCTGGCCGCATGGGCGAACGAGGACACCACCACGACCGTGGCCCTGTACGCCACCGCCAACCACGCGGGGACCGCCACCCGCACGGAGTCCGTGTGCGCGCTCCTCGCCCACGTCACCAGCCTCCGCCACGACGCCCGGACCGCGACTATGTGTATCAGGACAAGAGATGACGGCTGACGGCAACCTCCAGGCGGACCTTGATGGCCGCATCGCCGGAATTGAGTGTCAGCAGGATGTGCGGGATGGCTGGGAGTCCCTCAAGGACCCACTGGCGCGATACGCGTACTCTGTTCTTTGCGCATGGATTTCCAACGGTGTCATCTTCTCCAAAATTGAGCGACTGACCAGGATTCGCCTGCATGCCGCCGGCGAGCTGTCCAAGGATCCGGACGCCGCCGCCGAGCTGTCCGGGTTGACGGTCGCAGTTGCCCTGAAGTCGTTTCTGGAGCGAATGGAGCGGGGCAGCGGGTGGCGTCCGGGGGGCGGGTCGTCTCTCAAGACCTACTTCGTCGGGCAGTGTCTGATGTGTTTCCCCAACGAATACCGTCGATGGCTCAGGGAGCATCGTGACGGGCGCCTGCCAACGCCTGTGCCCGCGCACGAGGAGTATTTTGACGTACCTGACGATTCCCCAGGTCCGGAACGATCAGCGGAACTTCACATCGAGTCGTTACGGATCCTCGGGCGAGCCCCGATCCGGACCCGCGCCGTACTCGCCTTCACCGCGGTCGGATACTCCCAACGTGAAATCGCCGGACGTCTGAGCACCACGCCCAAGGGAGTCGAGAAGCTACTTCACCGATACCGGAAGAGGTATCGCTGACCTGAGAGCGTGCGAGGGGGGCGGCGCAGAGGCTGACTAGAAACATGGTGCTAGGGACAACAGGCCGCCGCTATCCGGCGGCGCAACTGAAGGAGAGGGTACTCGAATGATTTCCAGCGAGATCGAAGGCATCTCTGAGGCGGAGTGGGACTTCCTCGCCGCGACGATCGGGCGTTCTGTCGGTGAGGTAAAGGAGGCTCTGGAGTCCGTAGACGAGTCCTCCGAGCCCTTTGTCGTCCCGCTGGAGCTCCTGAAGAAGGAGTATGAAATCCCGCTTATCCCGGGTGTGCTGGCCTTCAAGCTCTCGGCCGAGTTCACGGGCGGTGACGACTGGAAGGCCAGCGTAACCTTCAAGATTCTGGTGTTCGGTGAGGAGTGCTACTCCCAGAAGTTCGTCGACTTCTCGAAGGAGAAGCAGGTCGTCCATATCAAGCCTGGGACATTTCTGTTCCATGCCGATCTGGAATTCGGGTTCTATGGTGAGAAGTACTGCTTCGGGTTGCACGGGGAGGTGAAGGTGATCGGGCTCGAGAAGAAGGAGTTTGGTTTCGAAGACGTGTTCTGCATCGGTTAGCTGAGGGCCGTCGCCCGAGCGAGGCCCCGGGCTGCTGAGAGGGGATTCGACGTCCCCAGTCCTCAGCCCGGGGCTCTGCCGGCCGCCAGCGCCAGGGCGGTGACCAGATACGGCAGCGCAGCCCAAACGAAGGCGGTGTCGTGCGCGGTGGCCGAGCTGACCGCCGCGTACGCGCCGTACACCGACATCGTGGCCAGGTCCGTGCCGAGGCCGGCGACCGAGGTCAGGGTCGCACGGTGTCTGGCGTCGACGCGCGCCTGGAGGCGGGCGTCGGCCAGCACGGTTGTCAGCTGGAAGCCACCGAAGGCGAGGGCCACGAGCGCGAGGCCGGCTGGGGTCCGAAGCGCGGCGCCGGCCGCCAGGGCGAGCGCGGCGCCCGCGAGGAGCGCGGCGAGTCCGGCCCGGCCCAGGCGCGCGCATGCCCCGGCCATCAGGCCGCCGGCTGTGGCCCCGGCCCAGATCAGCAGGAGCAGATGGGGAATGGCCGCGCCGGTGACGCCGGTTTCCCGCACCAGGAGCGGGGTGTACTCGTCGAGCGCGCCCCACACGGCACCCACCGCCGGGACGAGCAGCAGGGCTCCGCGCACGGAGCGGTTGGCGTGAGCCTCGGCGAGGCCCGCCCGCAGCGTCGTGGCCCAACTGTCACTTCGGGCGGCCGGCGTCCGGTGTTCTGGCAGCCGGGTGGCGGTCGCTGCCGCCAGCAGGCAGGCCAGCACACTGGCCCCACCGACGGCCGGATAGCCGCCCACGGCGAAGACAGGTCCGGCGAGCGCCATCGCCACCATCACGGCCACCAGACCGGCCGCGCGGACCCGGCCCATGACGTGGGCGTACCGATCGGCCGCGTCGAGCCGGCCCAACTCGTCGTACACGAGCGCCTCCAACGCTCCGGAGCCGAGCGCCCCGCCAGTGCCCCAGAGAGCGAAGCCGAGCGCGAAGGCCCCGTACGACGGGGCGAGCACCCACAGCGCGAAGCCGACAGCGGTGAGCAGCGGTCCGAGCCACAGCAGCAGGCGACGGGAAACGGTGTCGGCCCATGCGCCGGACGGCACTTCCACGAGCACGCCGGTGACCGACCAGAGGGCGAAGAGAGAGGAGATCTGCCACAGCGACAGACCGGTGTCGCTGAAGAGCAGCGCGTACACCGGGTAGAGCAGGATGAGGTCGTTGAGGAACGCGTAGCAGTACAGCGTCGCCGTCAGCCGCCGGATCCCGGTGGCGGGCACGCGTGCAAGAGAGGGTGTCATGAGGCCTTCCCGCAGGGACAACAATTCGGACGCCGGGAGCAGGGCGTCCGGGGCGGCCCACGGGAGGCACGGCTGCGGGATCAATGTCGCCAGGTCATGACATGGCATGGTAGGCGGCGGGTTCGGTGCGTCGCAGGGATTTTCCGGGCGAAGGGGGGCGGACTCTGTCGGCAAGATCCAGTTGGTTCACGAGTTCCACTGAGCGGCAGTTTCGGAGCGCGCACCCGGCCGGGCAGCCGGGAGACGACGGCCGGGGACGGCCTCGCCCGGCGCGCCCGGGTGGCAGGCTCCGGGGCGTCACGGAACGTGTCGTGATCAGCTTGGGCGCGCGATCACCAGCCTCGCCCCCTGCGTCCGGGCGGAAGAGGGCCCGGTCTCCAGGAGGAGTTCTCCGGTTTCGACGGCGAGGCCGAGATCCCGGGTGACGGAGCCGAGAGTGTCGGCGTCGATCTCGAACACGGCGTCGGCCTCCTCCCCGGGCCGCAGGTCGAGGCGCGCGAATCCGCGCAGCTCGCGCGTGCGGGGCCACGAGGACCCTCCCGACAGCCGCCGTACATAGAGCTGGACCGTCTCGCGTACCGGCCGCTCTCCGGTGTTGCGCACGGTGACCCGGCAGGTGAGGGTGGGATCGGCCGGGGTCACGCGGGCTCGCGACAGCCGCGGTGGCGCGTAGGCGACCGTGGTGTACGACAGGCCGTGGCCGAAGGCGTACCGGGCAGTGGCGGGCTGGTCCACGTAGCCGCGGTACCCGTGGTCCTTCGCGTTGTAGAACACCGGCAGCTGCGCGGCCGACCTCGGTACGGACACCGGCAGCCGTCCCTCGGGCTCGGCCGCGCCGAACAGCACGTCGGCGACGGCCCGTCCGCCCCACGGGCCCGGGTACCAGGCGCTCAGCACGGCCGTGGCGGTGCCGGGAAGTTCGGGCAGAGCGTGCGGACGGCCCTGTACGAGCACCACGACCACCGGCACGCCCGTGGCCGCCACCGCGTCCAGGAGTGCCAACTGCCCGTCGGAAAGCCGGAGATCCGCCAGATCGACGCCTTCCCCGCACGTCATGCCCACGGGGTCGGCGGAGGTGACGACGGCCGCGCCGTTGGAGTCGAAGACGGTGTCGCCCGACCGGGCGCTGGACCCGCCCAGGACGAGTACCGCGATGTCCGCCGCTGCCGCCAGCGCGGCCGCCTCCGCGACACCGGAGAGGTCGCCGCCCACCAGATCGCACCCCGGCGCGTAGTCGACCTCGGTGTCCGGCGGGGCGGCGGACCGGATGCCGTCCAGGACTGTGACGTGATGGGAGCCGGGCCGCTGCGGCGCGGTGTAGTCGCCGATCTGCTGGGCGATCGAGTCGGCGTTCGGGCCGAGGACGGCGATCCGGCGGGGCGACGATGCGATCGGCAGGACCCCTCCGTCGTTGGCGAGCAGCGTGATCGACGCGCGGGCCACGCGTTCACTCAGCTCGCTCGGATCGGCGCGCTCTTCCCCAGGCGCTTCGGCACGCGAGGAGGGCTGGTCGAAGAGGCCCAGACGGAACTTGAGGGCCAGGACCCGGGCCACGGCGGCATCGAGGGTCTGCTCCGCGACGAGCCCCTGCGCCACCGCCTCGGCCAGCTTCGGATAGCAGGCGTCCCAGAGGCTGAGATCGCATCCGGCGTTCAGGGCCAGGGCACCCGCGGCCACCGGGTCTCCCGTGAGCCGGACCAGACGGTCGACGGCGCCGCCGTCCGCCATGACGATCCCGTCGAACCCCCATTGGTCCCGCAGGAGTTCGGTCAGCAGCGTCCGGTTGGCCACACAGGGCAGGCCGTCGAATTCGTTGTAGGCCGCCATCACCCCGGCGGCGCCGGCTCGTACGCCGGCCCGGGCCGCCGCCAGGTGGATCTCGTGCAGCTCGCGGGCGCTCAGCTCGGTGGCCGCGCTGTTGCGCCCGCCGACGGTGGCCCCTTGGCCGGCGAAATGTTTGAGCACGACGGCGACTCCGGCACCGCGCATGCCCCGCACCAGCGCCTCGGTGAGCCGGGCCGCCAGATACGGGTCCTCGCCGAAACACTCCTCCGCACGGCCCCAGCGCGGGTCGCGCACCAGGTCGAGGGCCGAGACGAGCGCCACGTGGCCGCCACGGGCCCGCAGTTCCGCGGCGGCACCGGCCGCCGCGGCCTCGTACAGCTCGGGGTCCCAGGTGGCGCCGACGGCGAGGTTGACCGGCATCACAGTGCCGCCCAGAGCCTGATGGCCGTGCGGAACCTCCTCGACGAGGAGCACCGGTATCCCCAGCCGGGTGTTCTCCATGACGTACCGCTGCACCACGTCGGCGACCCGGGCCCCGTCCGCCGCCGTGATGCCGTCGGCGAAGCCGACCCCGGACCAGGGGTCGGCCCGCTGTAGCCCGTACAGGGCTCCCATGCCGTCATGCGCGGCGACCTCGGCGCGGAAGGCGTCGGTGAGTCGGTGGCCGTCCGCCGTGCGCTCGTAGGCATGCCATCCGTACATGCGCTGGTTGACCTGGCCCACCTTCTCGGTGAGCGTCATGCGCGCCAGCAGGTCGCGGACCCGCTCCGCGACCGGCGCGGACGGGTCGCGGTAGAGGTGATCGGTCACTTCAGCTCCAGGACGCGTACCCCGTACGGGGCGAGCGTCACGTCCGCGGCCGGTGCGCCCGACTCGAGGTCGTGCAGTGCCCCGTCGGCGACGGGGCGGACCGTGAGCTCCTCGGGGCTCTGGCTGACCAGCCACACGAAGCGGCGCCCGTCCTCGTGGACGACGAGGTCCGCGCCGATGTGGGGGCTGTCGACCGTCACCGGGCGCCGGACCCCGGCCACGTCGGCGAGCGCCGCGTACAGGCGGTGGGTGTCCTCGGGATTGACGCGGGCGGTGCGGGCGGCCATGTGCTCCAGGGGATAGGTGGCCAGGACGGTGCGACCACGCCCGGTGTCGCGCACCAGGAGGGCGGGCCGACCGTGTGCGTCGACGGCGACGACACGCGCGTCACGGGGGAGGACCGGCAGATACGCGCGGCTGTCCTCGTTGCCCGCGACGGGGAAACGCAGGGTGTCCCCTGCCGCCAGCCCGCCGAAGTCGCCGGTGAACGTCATCTCCAGGACATCGTCCTCGATCGGTTCGGCCACACCGTAGGAGAGCTGTAGTTCGACGCCGAACAGCCCGTCCAGGTCGTCGAACCACGGGCCGCGGGTGCCGGGGTGCTCGCCGGAGCAGAACGAGAGGTAGACGGTGGCGCCCGCGTGGGCGCGGCGTTCGAGCTCACGCCGGGTGCGCGTGGTGAGCTGACGGGTGGCCGGCAGCAGGTACAGGGCCGCGTCGCCGGGTAGCCCGTCGGCCTCGCGGGTGAAGCCCACCGGCAGGTCCGCGGCGCGGGTGGCGACGTAGCTCTGGTGCAGGGAGGTGAAGATCAGCGGCCGGTCGGCGGGCCTGCTGTACGGGTAGCCGCGCTCCAGGAAGGCGGGCACGACCAGCGCCGCGTCCGCGTCGGGGCGTCGGCACCGCGTGAAGTCCACGGCCCCCAACACCTCGGCGAATGCGGCGAGTTCGAGGAGCGGAGCCTTGGGGGCCCCGGTGCTGTCGGTGATACCGAAGTGCATCTCGAAGGGGTGGTGGTCATACGGCGAGTGGTCCCACAGATCGTCGTAGTCGGTGTTGTTCCAGGCGATCCAGCCCGTCGCTCCGCCGAGCAGGGAGTTGTGCAGGGTCTGCCGGTAGTAGACCGCCGCGTTCTCGGCGGACACGGTGTCCGTGGAGAGGCCGAACTCCTCCAGTACGACGGGGTGTCCGGTGACCGAGGCCAGCTCGCACTCGAAGGCGGCGCGCAGGTGCTGACGGGGCCGGTCGGTGTCGGAGCGGTACACATGCGGGCCGACGAAGTCGACGTACTCGGCGGTCTCGCGCAGAGAGAAGCCGTTGTCGCGGCCGGTGACCTCGATGCCCCACGCTCCGTCGCCGAGGGAGACGGGCTGGGTGCCGCCGGCCGCCCGCACGGCGTTGCACATGGCCTGCGCCCAGGCCGTCACCACATCGGAGGAGGGCGGATCCACCTGGTAGACGCGGCCGTATCCCGGCATCTCATTGGTGATGAGCCAGCCCGTGACCGCCGGGTGGTCCTTGAAGCGGCGGGTCATCTGGGACACGAACCACGCCTGGCGGCCGACCATCCACACGTCCTCGTACAGATCGCGGCCACCGCGCCAGGCCGGGTCCCAGTTCTCGCCCGACATGTGTCCGACGATGAAGGTGGGTACCGTCCCCATGCCCGTCTCGCTGTGGGCGTCGAGGAAGTCTCGGAAGCGTTCGCACAGCGTCTCGTCGACGCGGTGGGGCTGCGGATGGAAGTCGGGCCAGTAGAAGAACGACCGGGTCATGGTCAGGCCGTGCTCGTGCAGCACCCGCAGTTCCGCGCGGACCGTCTTCGGGTCGTAGTCGCGCCACATCAGGGGCCCGCCGGTGCGGGACCAGAAGTTGGCGCCGAGCCAGGGCAGGACGGCGGGGTGGTGGGTGAGCTGGGCGCTGTGGCGTCGCATGGTCCTTCTCGGATCTCGTGGTGCGGTGCGGGGGAGACTCGTGGATCTGTTGGTCGTGGTGGCGGCGCGGGCGTCAGGCGGGGGAGACGGGGGCGGGCCCCGTGGACTCGCGGACGACCAGACGCGGTCGGTCGTCGAGCACCGTCTCCTCGACGTCCTCGCCGCAGCGGGCGAGGAGCAGCCGGGCGGCGGCCGCGCCGACCCGCTGCACCTGCTGGTCGACCGTGGTCAGCCGGGGGTGCAGCCACCGGCCGAGCGGCAGGTTGTCATAGCCGACGACCGACAGGTCGTCGGGGACGCGCAGACCGGCGCGCTGGGCGGCGCCGATGCCGCACACCGCCATGGAGTCGTTGGCGTAGACGATCGCGGTGGCGCGGTCGGCGGTGTCCAGCAGCGCCCGGGTCGCGGCCACGGCGGACACTTCGGTGAAGTCGGTGTGGAGGACCGCGTAGGGCCGCAGACCGGCCGCCTTGAGAGCCGTCTCGAAGACACCGCCGCGCAGCCGTGTGTGCAGCAGGCCGGCGGGGCCCGCCACATAGGCGATGCGCCGGTGTCCGAGGCCGAGCAGGTGGCGGACGACCTCCTCGACGGCGGCGCCCTGGTGGCCGAGGCCGACGCTCGGCACCCGGGCGGCACGGTCGGGAGGACCGAGCAGCACGGCGGGCAGGCCGAGGCGGGCCAGCAGAGCGGGGCGCGGGTCGTCGGTGTGCGCGTCCGTCAGGACGGCCCCGTCGACCCGGCCTTCGGCCGTGAGCTGCCTGTAGAGGGCGTTCTCCTCCTGCGCCCCGGCGACCAGATGCAGCAGGAGACCGTAGCCGCGGGGCGCGAGTTCGCCCTCGATACCGGTGATCAGCTCGCTGAAGTGCGGATCCGCGCCGAGCACATCGGTGGGGCGCCGCACCACGAGCGCGAGGGTGCGGGTACGGGCGTTGCGCAGGGCGGCGGCGGGCGCGCTCGGCGACCAGCCCAGCTCTCCCGCGGTGTCCAGAATGCGCTGCCTGGTCGGCTCCGACAGCCGGCCCTTGCCGTGGAAGGCCTGGGACACGGCCGCCGTCGACACCCCGGCGGCGGCCGCCACCGCCTTGATGGTGGGCCGGCGGCCCTGCTTCCCGGCGGGCGCGCTCACATCTTCACCGCGCCGCTGATGAGCGCCTGCTGCATGCGCTTCTGGAGCACCGTGTAGACGATCCATACGGGGATGAGGGTCAGCACCGTGCCGGCGGTGAGGACGCCGTGGTCGGTGGCGATGACCGCCTTCAGCGTGGGCAGGGCCGCCTGGACGGTGCGCTGGTCGGGGTCCGGGCCGATGATGACGAGCGAGTACAGGTACTCGTTCCAGAACGTCAGGAAGTTCAGCAGGACCACGGTGGCGATGCCGGGCAGACACATCGGCGTGTAGATGTGGCGCAGCACGGTGTAGGTGGACGCCCCGTCCATCCGGGCGGCCTCCTCCATCTCCCTGGGGATGGTCCGCATGAACTGCACCAGGATCACCACCGACAGCGGCATCGCCGTCGCGGGCAGGAAAAGGACCATGAAGAGCTGCGTATGGAACAGTCCGGTGGCCGCGGCGAGCAGAAACGTCGGGAAGAGCGCCGCGAACGTCGGGATCAGGAAGCCGAGCGAGAAGACCTTCTCCATCGCCGAGGCCAGCCGTCCGGTCGACCGGGCGAGGGCGAACGACGCGGGCAGCGCCAGCAGCAGGGTCAGCGCCAGCGCAAGGCCCGTCACCAGCGCGGAGTTGACGATGGCCGGCCCCAGGGAGGCGCTGGTGTAGGCCGTCCGGAAGTTGTCGAAGCCGAGCGAGTCCGGCAGCGCGAAGGGATGGGCGAAGATCTCCTCGTTGCTCTTGAACGCGGAGGCGAGGAAGTAGTAGAGCGGCACGATCAGCAGCACCGCGTAGGTCCACACCAGAAGGTGTGCGGGCAGCCAGCGTTTGCCGAGTTTCATGGTGACCGCTCCGATCAGTAGTTCTGGCGAAACGCGCGGCGGATGGCGAGCAGCCCGACGAGCCCGGCCAGAAAGAGGACGACGCCGACGGTCTGGCTGTAACCCAGGTCGGCCGCGATGAACGCCTTCTGGTACACGAGAAACGACAGCGTCGTCGACGAACTGCCGGGACCGCCCATGGTGAGCAGCAGGACGTGCTGTGCCGAGCCGAAGAGGGTCCACAGGAACTGAAGCATGGTGACGACGCCGACATAGTCGCGGATCACGGGGAAGTGGATGCGCCACATGGTCCGCCAGTGCCCGGCCCCGTCCAGCTGCGCCGCCTCGCCGAGCTCGTCCGGGACGCTGTCGAGCCGGGCGGCGAACAGCACGGCGGTGAAGCCGATCCCGCTCCACACGTCCAGGGCGATGAGACAGGCCAGAGCCGTGGACGGCGAGGCGAGCCAGGCGTCGGTGAGCGAACCGAGCCCCGCGGACTGCAACGCGCCGTTGACCAGCCCGTCCGGCGACAGCGCCGCGTAGAACACCATGGCCTTCGCGGGGGTGGATATCAGCCCGGGGATGAACAGCAGATAGCGGATGACACGGTGTCCGGGGGGTTTCTGGGCGACGTAGTAGCCCAGCATGTAGGCGCATACGATCATGATCGGCAGCGCCACGGCGAGCTGGACGGCGGTGTTGTTCACCGCGTCCCAGAACACGGGGTCGTCGAAGACCGTGCGGACGTTGTCGAGACCGGCGAAGGACACCGGCTGAAGCATCCCCGGCCAGTGCAGGGCGGCGATCACGAAGATGGCGATCACCGGACCGATCATGAAGATCGCGTACCAGATCAGCGCGGGGACGGCGAGGATCGTGCCGCCCTGTCGGGCGTTGTGCGAACGGGGCGTGGCGGAGGGCGGAGCGGGGTGGCGGACCGCGGCCCCGCCCGGGGTCGACGTCAGCGTCGTCATGAGGTGGCCTCCGTGAGGTCGGGCTCGGGATGCGAGCGAGCGGGCGAGCGGGTCACGCGGAGCGGTACGCGGTCTCGAGCGCGGCGCGGACCTTCGCGGCGCTGGTGCCTCGGGTGAACGATGTGCTGGTCGCGGTGATCAGCGGCTGGGTGGCGGCGGGCGGAACATACACATCGGGCAACAGCACCTGGCTCACATCGGAGCCCAGCTTCTGCGCGGCGGCGACCAGCGGGAAGTCCGTGCTGACGGTGTCGGAGCGCAGCGCCATGTCGCGGCCGCTCTCCTTGATGAACCGGGAGACGGTGTCGGGGCGGTACATGAAGCGCAGGAACTTCTCGACGGCGTCGATCTTCTTGGCGCCGTTCGGGCTGATCCAGAATCCGATCAGGGTGTACGTCCGCAGGATGGTGGGCTTGTCGTGCACGGCGCCGTCGGCCAGTGGCCAGCCGCCGACCTCGGTGTGCCGGGCGACCTTCTCGGGCACCTTCGCCAGCGCCGAGGACATCGCCGATTCCATCGCCGCGGACTCCGTGTTGAACTGCGTGGTCATCAGGTCCGAGGTGAGGCCCTGCGCCTTGTCGGCGAAGACGCCCGCGTCCCGCAGTGTCACGAAGTATTCGATGCCCTCCCGGGCGCCCCTGCTGCCGAAGTCCCCGGTGGAGTAGACGTGCCTGGCCTCGTCCTCGGTCAGGAAGGTCTGGATGATCTGGGCCAGCAGCTTCTGCCCGGTCCAGTCGTTGCCGCCGACGGTCACGGGCGCGATCCCCTTGGCACGCAGCTTGCGGGCCGCGGCGATCAGCTCGTCACCCGTGGTGGGTATCGCGTCGACACCCGCCCGGTCCAGCAGCGCTCTGTTGTAGGCGATCGGCCAGTTCGTGGCGAAGTAGGGGAAGGCCCGCAGCCTGCCCTTGGCGTCGGTCCACGCGGCGAGAGCCTCCGGGCGCACCCGGTCGCGCAGCCCCCAGTCGTCCAGGTAGCCCTTGACGTCGACGGTGGCGCCGACGTCCGTCCACGCCAGCGTCTTGTCGTAGAGGTTGACCATCACGACGTCCGGCTCCTTGCGGGCCAGGCGCGAGGTCTCGTACACCTGCGCGAGGTCATCGCCGTTGATCAGGTTCTTGACCTTGAGTCCCGGATTGTCCTTGCGGAAACGGTCCAGGCCCGCGAGGTAGGTGGGCGATCCCGGGGAGGTGGTGCCCAGCTGGCTGTGCACGACGAGCGTATCGGGATCGGAGTCCGCCGCGGCCACCAGGGAGCAGCCGGACAGGGCAGGCAGGGCGGTCGCGGCGGCGAGGCCGGAACCGGCGGCGAGGAAGCCGCGCCTAGTCAGCGGTGAGTGCACAGCGGGGTGTCTCCAACCAGGCGGTTAACGAGTGGTTAATCGATCTACCTCGAGGGTGTGAGGAATGTAGGGGCCGCTTCGCGTCGGGTCAAGGCTTTGTCGGCCGTCGATGTGATGAGGAACATCGCCGGGGGCGGTAACCGGCTTCCCTCGTAGGCGGGGCAGGGGCCGTGCCCGTTTCGCATACTGACGAGCATGGCCACCTACGACACGCTCGGCGCCGCGTACGCCCGGACACGACAGCCTGATCCGCGGATCGCCGCGCAGATCCACGCCGCCCTCGGGAACGTCACCGACGTGATCAACGTCGGGGCAGGCACCGGCTCCTACGAGCCGCCGCGGACCGCGCTCGCGGTCGAGCCCAGCCAGGTCATGATCGCCCAGCGCCCGCCGGGATCCGCGCCCGCCGTGCGGGCCGTCGCGGAGCGCCTCCCGCTGCGTGACAACGCCGCCGAGGCCGCGATGGCCCTGCTGACCGTCCACCACTGGGCCGACCTGGCAGCCGGAATCGGCGAGCTGCGCAGGGTCGCCCGCCGCCGCGTCGTCATCCTGACGTGGGACCAGCAGATCTTCCGCGAGCGGTTCTGGCTCGTCCGGGACTACCTCCCGGAGGCGTCCGCGTTCGACGACACCCGCGCCACCCCCACCGACCAGCTGGTCGACCTGCTCGGTGGTGCGCGTCAGGAACCGGTCATGGTCCCCCATGACTGCGTGGACGGATTCGGCGCCGCATACTGGCGCCGCCCCGAGGCCTATCTCGACCCGCGGGTGCGCGCGGGGATCTCCATGCTGGCCCAGACCGGCGAAGACGCCATCGCGCCCGGTCTGGCCCGGCTCGCGGACGACCTGGCAACCGGCCACTGGCACACGCACCACGCCGGACTGCTCACCCTCGACACCATTGACGTCGGATACCGGCTGCTCGTGACCGACCTGCCAACGGCCAACGCGCTCAATCCGTCAGCGGCTCCGTGACGACCTCGGCCGACGCCGCGCCCGGCCGGCAGCTGCCTCGTCGCCGCGGGCCTCATCCTGACTCTGCTGCACTGGGTGACGTCGCCCGTCGTTGCCGTGGCTCTCCTGATGCTGGGATACGGGCTGTCCACCACCGTGCAGGCCGTCGCCAATCCGGTGGTCGCCGAGATCGCCCCCGCCGCCCGGCGCGGCGGTGTGCTGGGGGTCCTCACCGCGCTCGGTACCAGCGCGGGATCATCAGCCCGATGTTCACCGGCTGGCTCCTCGACCGGTCGGCGACGAAGCAGCAGGGCTACACCGATGCCTTCCTCGTCTTCGGTGTGCTGGTGGCCTTCGGCGGTCTGTGCTTCGCGCTGCTGGTCAACCCGGAACGAGACGCGCCCCGATCGCTGGGCTGATCTCGGGTTCGTCAGCCTGCTGTGGGTCGGGGGCGTCGAGCGTAGGCGCGGGCGGCGCGGGCGCGGTCGCCGCAGCGGGTGGAGCACCACTGGCGGCGGCCGTGGCGCAGCAGGTAGCGGTTGCACGGGGTGGAACCGCAGCCGGTGAGGCGGTCGGCGTCGGGGCCGGTGAGGAGGTCGGCCGCGTTGGCCGCGAGGGCCGCCAGAGCGCGGTCGAGGATCTCGTTGGTGGGGCACGGCGCCGCGCGGTAGGGGCCGCTCTTCTCGTCCCAGTGCAGCAGGGCGGCCGAAGGAGCTCTGCTCAGCGCGTCGTTGACAGCGGACAGCGCCGCGGGCAGGGCGGGCAGCCCGGCGACGCGGGCGGCGAACAGTGATCTGAGGTGTTCGCGCAGGGAGCGCAGCTGCGCCGCGCACATCTCCCGCACCCCGGCGTCAGCCGGCGCGAGACCGTGTTCGGTGAGCCACCGATTCGCCGCCTCGGGGGTGCCGAGGAGATCGATGAAGTGCCCTCCGGGCAGTGCGACGGCGCTGTTGACGAAGTCGAGGGCGAGGTATTCCTCCGCCCCCGGCGCGGGCGGAGGCACGGATTCGGCGGTCGGGGTCTCGCTCATGGCTGTCATGGTACGGCTTGTGTTCATCCGTGAGACGCCGCTATCGTCCATCACGGATAACCCGACACCCATCCGTGAGGTTTTGATGGCTGGCACCAGCACGACCGCTGAGCAGATCCCCGTCCGCGTCTTCGGCGGCCCGACGGCCCTTTTCGAATGCGGGGGCCTGCGATTCCTGACCGACCCGACCTTCGACGCGCCCCGTGACTACCACGTGCCGGGCGGCCGGCTGACCAAGACGGCGCCCTCCGTCGCCGCGCCGGCCGACCTCGGCCGTATCGACGTGGTCCTGCTCTCCCACGACGAGCACCCCGACAACCTCGACGACTCCGGCCGGGCACTGCTCGCCGACGTCCCACTGACACTGACCACGCCCGGGGGCGGGCAGCGCCTCGGTGCGGGGGCCCGGGGGCTGGCCGACTGGGAGTCGATCGAGCTGGACCGCCCCGGCGGCGGCACGATCACCGTCACCGGCGTGCCCGCCCTCCACGGGCCCGGCGCGCGCGAGGACGTCGAGCCGATCACCGGCCAGGTCGTCGGATTCGTCCTGACGGGGGAGGGCCTGCCCACGGTCTACGTCAGCGGCGACAACGCCTCGCTCGACCTGGTCGAGGAGATCGCCGAACGGTTCGGTCCGGTGGACACCGCCATCCTGTTCGCCGGGGCACCACGCTTCCCCGTCCTCTTCGACGGCGCTCTGATCGTCCTCGACAGCGCACAGGCCGCCCACGCTGCCCAGATCCTGGGCGCCCGCCGGGTGGTTCCCGTCCACTACGACAGCTGGGCGCACTTCACCGAGGGCCGTGACGAACTGGTCGCCGCCTTCACCGACGCCGGGCTGCTCGACCGCCTGGACCTGGGTGACCGGGGCTGACCGCACGGCCGGGCGGGCCGGACGCCGACCGACGCCTCGGCGAGGCAGGTCGGGTGGCGGCCTTCCCCGGCTCGGCTTGCCACCGTGGTGCCCACGCGCACTCTCCAGTCCCGACCGGATCGCGTCCAGTGAAAGAACTCTCTTGTGACGACCACCGTGCCCGCCCGGAACGAGGATCTGTCACGGTCTCGGGCGCAGCGCCGCGTCCTGATCGTCTTGATCGCCGCGCAGATCCTCAGCGGCGCCGGACTGGCGGCGGGCGTGACCGTCGGTGCTCTGCTCGCGCAGGACATGCTCGGCTCCACCAGCCTTGCCGGTCTGCTCAGCGCCCTGTCCACGACCGGTTCCGCCCTGGCGGCCATCGCGGTCGGGCGTATCTCTCAAACGCGCGGCCGTCGCCCCGGTCTTGCCGCCGGGTACCTGGCTGGTGCCATCGGCAGCGCGGGCGTCATCGCCGCCGCCGTCGCCGGCAGTTCCGTGCTGCTGCTCATCGCGATGTTCGTCTACGGCGCCGGTACGGCAACGAACCTGCTGGCCCGCTACGCCGGCGCCGACCTGGCGGCTCCCGCGTACCGCGCCCGCGCTGTGTCCACCGTGCTGGTCGCCACCACCCTGGGCGGCGTGGTCGGCCCCAATCTCGCCGCGCCCCTCGGCGACCTCGCTCACGCGCTCGGCATTCCCCGACTGGCCGGGCTGTTCCTTCTCTCGGGTGCCGCCTACTCGACGTCCGCCCTCGTGCTGGCCGTGTGGCTGCGTCCCGACCCGCTGCTGCTGGCCCGCACACTGGAGGCGGAGGGCGCCGCGACGGCGTCCGCGCGTCCGGATGATGCCGATGGTCGGGCACGGACGGCGGTCGGCCGGCGCCGCGCCGGCGTACTGGTGGGTGCGCTGGTCATGGCGGTCACTCAGCTGGTCATGGTCGCGATCATGACGATGACGCCGGTCCACATGCGCGACCATGGTCACGGCGCCGCCGCCTCGGGCCTCGTCATCGCGATCCACATCGGGGCGATGTATCTGCCCGCGCCCCTGTCCGGCTGGCTCGTCGACCGGTACGGCCGACTCACCGTCGCCGCCGCTTCCCCGCTGGTCCTGCTGGCCGCCGGGATCGTTGCCGCCAAGGCACCCGGCGATTCCGTCTTCGGGTTCGCGGTGGCTCTCGCGTTGCTGGGGGTGGGCTGGAGTCTGGGTCTCGTCAGCAGCACCGCGATCATCACGGACGCCGCACCCTTGGCCACCCGCGCCAGGACCCAGGGTTTGGTCGACGTCTCCATCGCCATCGCGGGCGCCGTGGGCGGTATGGCCTCAGGCCTGGTCGTCGCAGCTGCCGGCTATCCCTTCCTGGCCGTCGGCGGCGGCATCCTGGCGCTGGGCATCGTGCCGACGGTCATCGTCGCAGCGCGCGGCCGCCGAGCGGCTGCCCGCTGACGCGGCCGGCTGCTGTTTCATCGTGTCTCTGCCTCGCGCGCAGAACGCGTCAGCGCCGAGAAGGCGGTGGAACAAGCTCAGTTGAGGTTGAAAAGGGTCTCGGTCGGGCGGTCCGGGCAGGAATGGCACTCGAAGACATACACGTCGCCCCCGCCTCCCACTTCCAGACAGTGGGCGTTCTGCGCGTCTCTGGCTCGTTCGGAGCCGGGATTCCACAGGTGGAGCGGCCCGCTGTCGTCGTCGGGCCGGTCCTCCACCGGCAGCCAGGACCGCCAGGACTCCCCGTCGAACTCACCATGCGTGACGGTCAGGAGATGCTCGACGGGCGCTCCGCATCGATCGCAGCTGAACCCGGTCGTGGAGCCGTTCCAGCCGCGCGGATGACCACCGACCTTGGTCCCGGGAGCCGTGCTCAGGTGGTAGAAGTAGTCCCATCCAGTGGTCTCGTTCAGGCCGTTCAGCCGGTTTCCGACCTCATTGCGCAGTTCCCGCGGTATGTCGTCCCGGCCGGGATACTCCGTCACCAGCTCCGGATGCACCGCACAGGGCTTGGGAACGTGGCCCTCCGGAGCGTCAACGGGCACTGGAGGTGCAACGAGCACACACGACGCGTCTACCGCCTTCCTCCAGAAGACGCGGGCTCGGACCGAGCGTTCGTACCAGGGCTCCCCGTGGTGGAACGGGCACCACAGCACCTGAAGCAGATCACTGCCCGGCGGGAACGGCAGGCCCAGCGCGTCTGTCGCGTAGAGCTGTACGACCGGCACCATGGGCTCCGCGGCCTGGTGCCGTGTGTCGTTCTCGGGATTGTCGCCGCCGTCACCGATGTTGTAGTGCTCCTCGCTGCACCACGGCCATGGCTCATCGATCGGCCATCTCAGCGGTCCCCCGACGGAGCTGTCCTCGTACGACGGGTCTCCCGCACGTGGATGCAGCCGCAGCGCCTGCCTGCTGAGCGGCTTCAGCTGTGGAAACACCTTCTCCAGCGCTACGGGCCTCGGCGGGGTATGACGAGCCATCCATATCTCCGATCGCGCACCACGCTGGACGTGGGGACCCTACTGGGGGGTCGCCTGCCCCCTCTGGTCGCGGGGTCAATCGGTGGCGTCTGACAATTCCTCGTACAGTCCTTCCAACGCGATGCGATCGTCCTCTGTACCGGTGTGCGGCGTGGTGAACCACAGTGCGTATTCGGCGATCTCGGAAAGCCGCCAATCAAGTGCGAACAGTTCGACCATCGCAGGGTCGGGGGCCAAACCGTCGGCTTCACCCGTATCGAGGAGGTCGGAGTAGTCCCGCTCGCGCGGCGCGAGAGCCAGCGACTCCCAGTCGACCAGCTTCAGTCCGTGGGCAACCATGACCTGGTTGTCGTTGTGCGGCTCGCCATGGGTCGGCACCCAGAGATCACGATGGGAGTGCGCGATGTCCGCGAGTTCCAGATAACGGCTGGTCCAGCGCTTGATCGCGTCATGGTGTGAGGCAAGCGCACCCCGGGCTTCCTCCGCCAGCGGGCCGGACGTCCAGGGCTGGGCGGTGCGAGCCCGCAGCTCATCGGCGAACCCCGGGCCGACCCGTGGAACCCAGCACGGCAGGCCGTCCGGTGGTGCCGTGCGATGCAACGCGACCAGCGCCGCGAGCACCTCGCGGACGTGCTGGGGTGCGCGAGCCTCAGCCTCGGTCGGAGACCGTCCGTCCAGCCACGGCGTCACACTGAGCACACCGGGCCCGACATCGATCGTGAACCGCCCGGATCGCGCAGGCAACGGCGCACACACCATGTCCAGACCACCGGCGGCCAGCGCGGCCGCCCCCGCGTAGGCAGCCTCCAGCGAGGGCGCGGTATGACGGGGCGCCAACTGGTCCAATGTCACGAACAGCGTCTTGCCGCCACCGGCCACCCGCCAGTGGTGTGCGCCGAAACCCCAGGGCAGGTAGTCGACTTCGGTGATCTCAGGCAGCCAGTGGGTGGCAACCGCACTGGCGATCGCCTCATCGCTGATAAAGGACGGACGGGTACGCACAAGATCCGATCCTAGGAAGCGTGTGAGTCACAGTCACGTGAGTTTTGCTGCCAGGCCGGCCAGGCCGGTCCATCACTCTTCTAGGATCGGGACCGATCACTGCTCCTGGGGATACGGATGGCTATTGAGATAGATCTGCCGCTCGGCGAAGACCGCAATGCCGATCGGCTCGCGGCTGAACTCACCGAACTCGGCAACGAGCGCTTCCTGCGGGCGGTGGTCCGCGACCAGGCGCGTTTCCACCACCGCAGCACTGACCGCCTCGTCGGCTGGACCGCCAACGGTCCGGAGACCACCGAGTTCACCGAGCTCACCGAGACCACCTCCAGCCTCCTGCTGCGTGCCATCCACCTTTGCTTCACGGCCCACCTGCCACTGAGCCTGTCACCCGACCTGCTCTGGTATGCCGTCGTGCACGAGGTGGCCGTCCACGTCCGGCTGAACCGCGACACGTACGAGGGACTCTTCACCGACACGCCCGGTCATCAGCGGACCATCGCCGTCCGCGACGACTTCGCTCCCGAGGACTGGGAGCGCTCGATCAACCTGGTACAGCAGCCGCTGCGCTCCCGGATCGGCGACGATGTGGCCGACCTGTTCCAGCCCGCCTTCTCCACTACCACCCCTGCCGATGCCACCGCCGCCCTGGTCGCACTGATGGACGTGGTCAGTCCGTACTACCGCTTCCGGTGGCAGACGCTCTGCGGCATTCCGCGGATCCGGCTGGAGGGCACGGACCGGGACTGGCGCCTGCTGGTGGCCCGCGTGCGGGAGTTGTCGGAGTGGTTCGAGGGCCTGCGCCCGTGGTTCACCGCCCTGCACCCGGTGTTGGAAGCGATCAGCGAGACAGCCTCCGGGTGGGGCGTCGACCACGGATTCTGGCGGTCGCTCTACAAGTGGGAATCGGGATCCGGCGGTGACCGGGTCACCGGCTGGATCACCGCCTTCTTCGCTCACCGATACACCGACGACGGGCCGTGTCCCCTACAGTCGTTCGGCCCCGGCACCACCGCCCAGGACGACTTCCCCTCCCATGTCTCCTGTGTTCCGTTCCGCTGGGAGACCCCCACCGGAACCTTTGACATGGCCTTCCTCGGAGGCGTCATCGGCATCGAACGCAGCGGTGAGTGGATCCGGCCCCAGTTGGGCCACGCCGTGGTCGAGCTCCTTCCCGCCACGGAGCACCACGACGGGCATCTCCCCGAGCCCTGGACCCTGGCTGACGTTCAGCGCTTCACAGGCTGCCCGCAAGCCCGGCTGCTGACCACCATCGGCACCGTCACCTCGCACGGCGAACCTCTCCAGGCCGACTGTGTCATCGACCTGGAGGGGATCTGCGCGGTGCGGACCCACGGCGGCGACTGGTACCTCGGCGACCTGGTCTCCGATGCCGGGGACATCCAGTGCTGGGGCAACTACGGCCCAGACCTCGGCAGCGCGCTGCGGGCACTGTAGCCACCCCGCTCAGGGGTTCAGCGCGTTATACGTCGCTGAGTGCGATGGCGGCGGCGGGGCATACGGCGGCCGCGTCCCGGACGGCCGCGTGCTGGTCCGCTGCCGGCTCGGGGTCGAGGAGGACGACGATGCCGTCCTCGTCGCGCTGGTCGAAGACGTCCGGTGCGGCGAGGACGCAACTCCCGGCGCCGCAGCACTTGTCCTCGTCCACGGTGACCTTCATGGTCGCTCCTTTCTTTTCGGCCGTGCCTTCGGCTGTGCGGTCGGTCGGTACGGAGGTTTCGGCGGGGCGGGTCACCATCGCACGGGCACCTCGCGCAGGCCGCCGACGGTGAGTCCCTCGACCTGGCGCAACTGCGCGACAGGTATGGCCAGGTCGAGGCTCGGCAGCTTGCGCAGCAGGACCTCGAGGACGACCTGGAGTTCGGTGCGCGCCAGGGACTGGCCCAGGCAGGAGTGGGCTCCGGCGCCGAAGGCGAGATGGGGGTTGGGGCTGCGGGTGAGGTCCATATCGGCCGGGTCCGTGAAGGCCCGCTCGTCGCGGTTGGCTGCGGACAGGCCGCAGAAGACGGTGGTGCCGCCCGGCAGCACCGTCCCGTCGACCTCGTAGTCTTCGGTCAGATAGCGCCGGAGGCCGTAGCCGCCCAGGTTGGCGTCGGAGCGCAGCACCTCGTCGACCGCGGTGCGCACCAGAGAGGGGTCGGCCAGCAGGCCGTCCCACCGGGTGCGGTCGGCCAGCAGCATGGCGACCATCTTGCCGATCATGTTCGCGGTGGTCTCGTGCCCGGCGACCAGCAGGGCCATGCCGGTGTCGCGGAGCTCGGGGTCGGTCAGCCCCTCGCCCTCCGCCCGGCTCTCCTCGATGAGGGTGCTGATCAGGTCTTCGCCGGGCTCGGCGCGCTTGGCCGCGATCAGCTCGGACATGTAGGCCACGAAGTCCTCGTGGGCCGCGCCGGTCTCCTCCTCCGAGTAGCGGCTGACGTTCAGGAACGCGTCGGACCAGTAGGAGAAGCGGTCCCGGTCCTCGACGGGCGCGCCGAGGAGGCCGCAGATCACGTAGACCGGCAGCGGGAAGCCGAGCGCTGCCTTGAGGTCGGCGGGCGGGCCGCTCTTGACCATGGCGGCGACGACGGCCTCGGCCATCTCCTCCATGCCGGGGCGCAGCGCCGTCACGCGCTTTGCGGTGAAGTACTTGCCGACGTGACGGCGCCACCTCTGGTGGCCTTCGCCCTTCATGTGGAGCGAGAGCGACGTGCCGCTGTTGGTCGATACGCCGCCGCCCCCTTCCGGGGCGATCCTCGCGCTGTCGTCCTCGGCGGCCGGGCGCGAGAAGCGAGGGTCCGACAGGAGTGCCTTGACGTGTTCGTAGCGGGTCAGCAGCGTGCCGGTGTCTCCGCTGGGGAGTTCGACGGTGGCCACCGGACACCGTGCGCGCAGCGTTTCCCATTCGGGCGGCGGGTCCAGGGGTCCGTCGGTGGGCAGTGGCAGGCGGACGATGGGGTCGTTCTGGCTCATCTGGCCTCTTCGGGTCTGTCCCACAACCGGGCTTGGGGGAGTGGCTGTTCGGGGTGCAGCCGTCGCAACCGAGGTGGGGGGGCGAGTGTTAAATCAACGGATTGATTTAACCGTATCGCATGCGCGCGGCCGAAACAGAAGGGATTGCGCCATAGTGCTTCAGCGGCGTGGGGGCATGGCTGGTCTCTCCGTCGGCCGGGACCGGCCACGTCATTGCGTACGCTTTCGTCGTTTGGCCTCGCCGACCTGGTCGAGGATCCGCGGTGGCCTGGGGGACGGGCTCTCGTGGACTGGTGTGATGTCCCGAGGTGGTGGCGGCGATGGCCGACAGGACGAGACGGGACGAGCAGGTCAGCGCGACGCGGTTGGCACTCCTGGACGCGGCGGAGCGGTTGTTCGCCGAACGCGGGGTGCACGCGGTCGCCAACCGTCAGATCAGCGAGGCCGCCGGACAGGGCAACAACGCCGCGGTCAGCTATCACTTCGGCACGAAGGTCGACCTGATACGCGCCATCGCCCGCCGGCATGCCGAGCCGGTGGAGGCCGGCCGTCTGCGCATGATCGAGGCCATTGGGGACTCCGCCGATCTGCGGGACTGGGTGGCCTGCGCGGTCCGCCCTGTCACCGAGCATCTGGAGGCTCTGGGCGCCCCCAGCTGGTACGCCCGGTTCATCGCCCAGGTCACGGCCGACCCGGCCCTGCGTGCTGTCACGGCCGAGGAGTTCGCGACCGGTTCGCCGTCGATGCGGCGGTTGCAGGAGGGCCTGGACCGCTGTCTGCCCGAACTGCCGGCCGAGGTGCATGCCGAGCGCGGCGCCATGACGCGTCACCTGATCGCCCAGATGTCCGCGGAGCGGGAGCGCGCCCTTGCGGACAACGCGCCGACGCCCCGGGCCAGTTGGCACGACACGGCGAACGGTCTGATCGACGCCATTGTCGCGCTGTGGCAGGCGCCGGTCACGCGCGAGGGCTGACCGGCCGACCCGTTCGGTGCGCCTTCGTTCGCGTGGCGGCCGGGTCCGGCCAAAATTAAATCAATGAATTGACTTAACTGCTCCCGCTGGTGTTGCCTGGTCCGCAGCGATGTCGAGTCGCAGGAGACCGGGGGCGCGCGGCGGTTGCGCGCGCAGGTCACGGCCGCGCACCGCAGCGGACTCGACGATCTCTCGCTGGAGCATCCCCGCGCCCCCGAGCCCCGTGCCCCCCCCCACGAGCGAGGAGAAGCAGTGACCGGTGCAGCAGGCAATTCGCCGAGCGGGACCCCGGTGGACACTCCGGATTACGACATCGGCAGGTCCGCGCGGTGTCCGCTCGATCCGGCACCCGCGATGCGGGCACGGCAGGCGGAGGGCCCGCTGACCCGCGTCCGGCTGTGGGACGGGACCCTCGCATGGCTGGTGACCGGTTGGGAGGAACACCGGGCGGTGCTGGCCGACCAGCGGGTCAGCGTGAACCCGTTCCAGCCCGGCGCGCCCAAGCTCTCCCCCGGGGAGGTCGAGACGATCGACCGACTGAAGAAGCAGGGCAAGCGCTCGACCGGCACCAGCTTCATCATGATGGACGATCCCGAACATGCCCGCCTGCGCCGCATGGTGACGTCCGCGTTCACCATCAAGCGGGTGGAGGCCATGCGTCCACCCACCCAGCGGATCACGGACGACCTGATCGACAAGATGCTCGACGGCCCCAAGCCGACGGATCTCGTCGAGGCGTTCGCGCTGCCGGTGCCGTCGCTCGTGATCTCCAATCTGCTCGGCGTGCCCTACGACGACCACGACTTCTTCCAGTCGAACAGCAAGACCATCATCAACCGGAACTCGACCGCCGAGCAGCGGATGGGAGCCAGGCAGCGGCTGTCCGAGTACCTGGACGGGCTGCTGGCCGAGAAGCTCGCCCACCCCGCTGAGGACCTGCTCTCCGGACTCGCCGAGCGGATCAAGGGCGGCGAGCTGTCCCGGGAAGAGGCGACCGAGATGGGGGTGCTGATGCTGTTCGCGGGACACGAGACCACCGCGAACATAATCACGCTGGGCACGCTCGCCCTGCTCCAGCACCCCGACCAGCTGACCCTCCTGCGGGACGCCGAGGACCCGAAGGCGATCGCCCTGGCGGTCGATGAACTGCTGCGCTACCTCACCATCACGCACGGCGGATTGCGCCGGGCGGCACGGGAGGACATCGAGATCGCCGGCCAGGTCATCCGAGCCGGCGAAGGCATCATCACGGTCAACGAGACCGCGAACCGGGATCCGTTGGTCTTCCCCGACCCGGACCGGCTGGACCTCACCCGCGACGCCCGGCGTCATGTGACCTTCGGATACGGGATCCACCAGTGCCTGGGCCAGCCGCTGGCCCGCATGGAGTTGCAGGTCGCCTACCCCGCCCTCCTGCGACGCATCCCGACGCTGGCCCTGGCCGCGGACCTGGGGGAGATCCCGTTCAAGCACGACGGGTTCGTCTACGGGGCCTACGAGCTTCCGGTGACCTGGTGATGACGCCGATGCCCAGGGACGTGGTGATCGTAGGAGCCTCGGCCGCCGGACTGGCCACGGCCGAGGCCCTGCGCAACAAGGGATACGACGGGGCGCTCACCCTCATCGGCGACGAGCCGCACCTTCCGTACGACCGGCCGCCGCTGTCCAAGCAGGTCCTGTCCGGTGACTGGCAGCCGGAGCGGGTGAGGCTGCGTGACGAGGAGGCGATCGGCAGGCTGGACGCGGACTTCCGGCTCGGCCGCCGGGCAGCCGGGCTGGACATCGCCCGGCGGAAGGTCCTGCTGGACGGCGGTGACCGCCTCCCGTTCGGCGCCCTGGTCATCGCCACCGGCGTCACCCCGCGCCGGCTGCCCGGCGACGACCTGGCGGGCGTGCACGTCCTGCGCACGCTCGACGACGCCCTCACGCTGCGGACCCATCTGCTGGCCCGGCCGAAGGTCGTCGTGGTCGGCGCCGGGTTCCTCGGCGCCGAGGTGGCTGCGGTGGCCCGCACCATGGGGCTGGAGGTCACGCTGGTCGACCCGCTGCCGGTGCCGATGCGCCGACAACTCGGCGACCGGATCGGGGAACTCGTCGGACAGATGCACAGCGATCACGGGGTCGCACTGCGCCTGGGGGTCGGCGTGGCCCGGTTCCTGGAATCCGCCGGCCGGGTGGTCGCCGTCGAACTGGCCGACGGCACGAAGCTCGACGCGGACCTGGTCCTGGTCGCCGTGGGATCCACACCGGCGACGGACTGGCTGACCGACTCCGGACTGCCCCTTGGTAACGGCGTGGAGTGCGGCGCCCGCTGCCAGGCCGCCCCCGGTATCTACGCCGCCGGAGACGTCGCGTCCTGGCACAACCCGCACTTCGGCCTGCGGATGCGCGTCGAACACCGCCTCAACGCCACCGAGCAGGGCATGGCCGTGGCCGCGGACCTCCTCGGTGAACAGCGCCCCTTCGCCCCCATTCCCTACTTCTGGAGCGACCAGTACGACGCCCGCATCCAGGCCTACGGCATCTTCCCCGACGACGCGGACGTGAAGATCGTGCACGGCAGCCTGGACGACCGCCGGTTCGTCGCCGCCTACGGCCACGAGGGCAAGGTGGTCGGAGTGCTCGGCTGGAACAGCCATCGCGAGCTGCGCAAACTCCGTCAACTCGTCGTCGACCACGCTCCTCATCCCGGCACGCGCACGGCGGGAGGAAGCCAGGAGCCGTGAAGGACGCCGGTCCGCCGCGTTCGCTGTCCGTTGTCCGAACCTCCCCGGAGCCCGCCTGATGAGCACAGCCGCGGCGAACGAGCCCGCCACCACCGCAGACCCCCATCCGCCCAAGGCCCGGCGACAGGTCCTGGTGGCCCTCAGCGGCTTGCTCAGCGCGCTCTTCGTCGCGACGCTCAGCAGCACGGTGGTCTCCACCGCGCTGCCGAAGATGATCGGCGCGTTGCACGGCTCACAGACCCAGTACACCTGGGTCGTCACCGCGACCCTGCTCAGCACCACCGCCACCACCCCGATCTGGGGCAAGCTGGCGGACCTGTTCAACAAGAAGAACCTCGTACAGACCGCCGTCACCGTCTTCGTTCTCGGGTCGGTGGCGGCGGGGGTGAGCCAGTCACCAGGGCAGCTCATCGCCGCGCGCGCCTTACAGGGCGTAGGCGTGGGCGGCGTGCAGTCCCTGGTCCAGATCGCCATCGCGGCGATGATCCCGCCGCGCGAACGCGGCCGGTACAGCGGCTACCTCAGCAGTGTCACGGCCCTGTCGACCATCGGCGGTCCGCTGCTGGGCGGCCTCATCGTCGACACCTCGTGGCTGGGGTGGCGGTGGTGCTTCTTCATCAGCATCCCGGTCGCCGTCGCCGCGCTGGTCCTCCTCCAGCGGACGCTGCGCCTCCCGGTCATCCGACGCGACGACGTGAAGATCGACTACCTGGGAGCGACACTCATCGCCTCGGGCGTCAGCGTGCTGCTCATCTGGATCTCGTTCGTCGACAGCTCGTTCGCCTGGGCGTCCTGGCAGACCGCCACCATGGTCGGTGCGGCCGTGGTCCTGCTGTCCGTCGCGCTGTGGGTGGAAGCGCGCGCCGCCGAGCCCATCGTGCCGCTCCACATCATCAAGCAGCGCACCACCGTGCTCGCGATCCTCGGAAGCCTCGCCGCCGGCACGGCCATGTTCGCGGCCTCGGTCTATCTCAGCCAGTACTTCCAGGTCAGCCGCGGTTACACGGCCACCGAGGCGGGGCTGCTGACCATTCCGATGATGGGCGGCATCCTGGTCTCCTCCATCCTCGCAGGGCGGCTGCTCAGCAGGACCGGGAAGCTCAAGCCCTTTGTCATCGTCGGTTCCGTCCTGCTCACGGCCGGGTTCGCCGGACTCGGCACCATCGACCACAGGACGTCCCTGGTCTTCATGAGCGCGGCGATGCTGTGCATCGGCCTCGGCGTCGGCATGACCATGCAGAACTTCGTCCTCGCCGTGCAGAACTCCGTCCCGCTGAAGGACATCGGCACGGCCAGCACCACGGTCACCTTCTTCCGCTCCCTGGGCGGCACGTTCGGCGTCACCGTCCTGGGCGCGGTCCTGGCTCGCCAGGTCGCCGAACGGACCGCGCAGGGCCGGGAAACCGCCCGCGTCGCCTACGGCGACGCGACCGGACTCGTCTTCCTCATCGGCGCCGCGGTAGCGGCCCTCGGCATCGTCGCGGCGGTCCTGCTGAAGCCGGTGACGCTGCGGACCAGCCTCGACTCGTCCGAAACGGCCGAACACTGACGAGATATTCCGCAGCCGGTGCGCCACGTACTTCGGTTCAACCGGTCAGCGGGATCGCCTCAGAACAGCCGTCCCCTTTTCGTGCTCAATGAAATCAGAGGACCAATCCGGATACTCACGGCGCCAGCGCTCGACTATCTCCAGCTCGTCGGGGCGGCTCGCATCGTCCATGAATATCCGCGCATCGTCGTTTACTTTCGACTCAAGCATCGGGAGTGCCGGGTACCTTGAGAGTGGTTGCAAGAATCCTGGAGGACCATCGATCACCGCCATGTCGCAGTTCTCTACATCTTCGATCTGTATCGGGTCGTACCAGTGCCACCGCTCTCCTTTGATGTCCACCTCAACCAGCGGGGCGATACGCACTTGCGTGTATGTGTCCAGCCCTTGGCGCTTCAAGGTGGCGGCGGTTGCATCACCGAAGTCCTGGTCATGGTCGATCGAGACAATCGTCCCGGGGATTTCGAAATGGCGAAGCGCGTTTGCCATCCAGACCGTTGTGGCGCCGCTCCCCACGTCCAGGATGGAAACCGGACGTCGCTCCTGGATCTGCGAAACCAGGAACAGGAGGAGGTCCGGCCAGGCCGTCCATTTTGTGGTCTTGGGCATCGCATGCTTGACGGGAATGATTTCGTAGAGATCCGTCAGGGCCGCTACCTGCCTGGAACTGTTCCCCACAACCTTCCGGAGATCGGCGATTTCCTTGAGGATGTCATCCATTGACGTCATTATTCATCTCTCATGCATGGCCGTAATTGCGTGGATCTTATCTTGCCGGTACTCGTTGATGGTCAGGGTTTGACGGCATGCAGGACGTACAAGCCGCGGGGGCCCGCCTCGTTGCGGCGGACGTGGAGGCCGGCCGCATGGCACTGCGTGGTCAACCACTCGGAACTCAGCCGGAGTTTGGGGTAGCTGCCGGTCTTCAGGTGCCAGGTGTCGTCACGGCGGGTGTGCAGCAGGTCGTGGACCTGGACCGTGTCCTCGTCGAGGTAGTCGAGGAAGCAGGTGAGGATCCGGTCCTCCGTGCTGCGGACGGGGATGAAGCGGTCCGGGCCGAGGAGTTCGTGTGTCAGATCGCGGTAGGTGGCGACGAAACTTCCGCCCGGGCGCAGCCTCTTGGCGACGCTTGTGATCAGTTCCTGCACGTCCGTCCGGTCGGGCAGATGCGGCAGGGTGTCGCCCATGCATACAACGGCGGCGACCGAACCCGGGGCAAGGCGGGGCAGGGCCTCGCGGATGTCTCCGTGGACGGGGCGGACGGCCTGCGCGGTCCCGGAGCGCCTGGCGTGCTCCAGGAGTTCGTCGAGGAGCGCGGCGCTGGTGTCGACGGCGGTCACCGACGCGAAACCGAGGCGGGCGAGGGCCAGAGTCTGCGGGCCCGGGCCGCAGCCGAGATCGACGGCGGCGGCTTCCTCGTCCGGATGGGCGAACAGTCCCAGCTCGCGGAGGAGTTCGGCCTGGGCGGCCGCCGCCGTCTCGATGTCACCGCCGAGCATCCATGTGTAGTGCTCGGCGAGCAGGTCGTCGTAGTGTTCGGCCGCAGTGGTCATACGTGTTCCATTCGTGAAGTCCGTCGACACGGGGCCGGTACGGCACCAAGGCCGATCAGCCGGCGGCGCCTACGCCCCGGCAGGTGGGTCGAGGGCGGGGGCGCTGTTCACCGCGGACTCGCCCGTAAGCACCCAGGCGGCGAGATCGGCGAGGTACACGTTGGTCAGCGAGGCCCCCAGGGCGTCCCCGAGGGCCGCCCGATAGGTGGGTGTCACCTCCGCGTAGCACTGCCGGCCCGCCGGTGTGATGCTCGCGGCGACCGCCCGGCCGTCACCGGCCGAGGCGGCCCGCTCCGCCAGCCCTCGGGCTTCCAGCCGGCCGACCAGGCGCGTCACCGTGCTGTCCTTCAATCCGATCCGATCGGCCAACTCGCCCATACGCAGGGCGGATTCTCCGTCGGAGCGGGTCAGGGCGCACAGGGCGCGGTACTCCGACAGCGGCAGGCCGTGGCGTTGCTGTAGGGCCTGGTCCAACTGCTTCTCCACGCGGCCCAACAGCCGCACGGCCATGCACCAGCGGTCGTCCTGCGCGTCGTCGGCGGCGCGCGGCGGCGTCTCGTGCGATCTCTGCCTCGGAGCCATCACACGGGGACTGTATCTGCTTGCTCAAGCAAGGAAAAGGCAAGTCGCACAAGGCGACGCGGTTTCCGGCCCTCACAGGCTCCGCAGCCGGCGGCGTAGAAGGAGCGCGGCCAGCGCGGGCCCGGCCAGGACCACCGCGCCTGCCGCGGCGTAGGCGCTGTGGACGCCCAGCACCCCGGCCAGGGGCGGCAGAACCCCCTTCGCCCCGCCCAGGGAGACGCGGTTGGCCGTGGTCAGCAGGGTCTTCATCCGGCCGCGCATGTGCTCGGCCGCCAGCAGTGACACGAAGGTCACGGCAAGCACCCCGACCACGTTCGTAGCCGCTCCCTCCAGCATCTTGGCGGCGAAGGCCACCGGCGGAGAGGTCGTCGCGGCGGCCGTCAGCAGGCAGCCACCCAGCAGCAGCACCGCTCCTGTGGCCACGGCGGGAATCCGCTCGGGCCGGCCCAGGCGGCCGGAGGCGATGAGGGCCGCGGCGGCGGTCTCCCCTGCGAGCGCCGCGGCCCCGTAGGGACCGGCCCACACGTGCGCCGACAGGCCCAGGCGTTCGTCGACGTAGGCGACGTAGAGAGTGTCCTTGGCCCCCCAGGCGATGCCCGCGACCGTGTACAGCACGGCCGTGTAGAGGGCCAGCGGCCGCCCGTGCAGGTAGCGCAGGCCCTCGTGGAACTGGCGGGCCACGCTGGATCCGGTGCGTGTGGCGGTGGCCGGGGCCGGCAGGCGCAGGCCGTGGAAGGCGAGGGCGGTGACGGCGAACGTGACCGCGTCGGCCAGGAAGACGGCCGGTCCCAGCGTCCCGGCGAGGAAGGGACCGACGGCGACCCCGGCGGCGGTGGCCAGCCGGCCGGTGAGCGACATCGTCCCGCTCGCCTTGGCCACGGGCACGGCGGCGCGGGCGGCGGCGGCCGGCAGGAGGCGGGTCAGGGACCCGGAGAGGGCGACCTCCCACGGGGTGCGGACGGCCAGGACCAGGGCGTACCACCAGGCCCCGTAGTGGAGCATCAGGGCGGTGAGGACCGCCAGCACCGCCGAGGAGACGACCAGGCCACGGCGGGCGTCGTGACGGTCCACCAGGACGCCGATCCAGGGCGCGCACACGACGGTGGCCACCAGCGGGATCCCCTGCACCAGGCCGAGGGCGGGGACACCCGAGCGGACCGTCACCAGGTAGGCCACGGCTGCCGCGTTGATCCCCGAGCCGGCCAGCGACACCGCCTGGGCCGCCATCAGTATGCGCAGCCCCGTCATCGCCGCAGCTCGCCGGCGGAGAGGTGGGAGGCCGCGTAGGCGGTGGCGGCGCGGACGGCCCTCCGGGCGGGCAGGCGCAGACCGTGGAGCGCATGCGCGAGGGCGGCGGTGAAGGCGTCGCCCGCCCCGGTGGTGTCGGGAACCGGGCCGACGCCCACGGCCGGGGTGTGCCAGCAGTCGGCGTCGTCGGGCGCAAGGGCGAGGCTGCCGTCGGCACCGAGGGTGAGGACGAGCAGTAACGCACGGGAGCGGGAGCGCAGCGCGTGCAGGAAGCCGGGCAGGTCCTGGCCGGAGAGGCGCTCGTGGCTCATGACGAGGGTGTCGGCGGTGAGGAAGTCCCGATCGTAGGGGTTGTCAGGGCCGCGCACGTCCTGAAGGTCCACCACCACCGGCACCCCCAGTCCTCGGGCGGCGGGCAGCAGCGGGCGGGAGAAGTCGAGGTTGCCCAGCACGCACACGTTCGCCCCGGCGGCGGTGGCGCGGAACGGGGCAGGGCCGAAGGAGGCGGCCAGGGCCCCGCCGAGGTCGGTGTTGACCTGGCGACGGCCCGCGGGGTCCACGAGGATGACGGACCGCGGGGTGCGCTCCAGGGACCGGGTGCACAGGCCGGTGCCGACGCCCAGACGGTGTGCGGCGGCCAGCACGGCCTGCCCGGGGGCGTCGTCGGCCAACGGCGCGATCAGCTCGACGGCGGCCCCCAGTTGTGCGAGGGCCGCGGCGACGTTGAAGCCCACCCCGCCGACCGTGTCCTCGATCCGGCCGGGCAGGTGACGCGCGGGGCTGTAAGGGTGGGGGAAGCCCTGCACCGGCAGCCGCGTCTGCTGGTTGGCGATGCCTGCGACGACGGCCCTCATCCGCTCGCCTCCAGCTCCCTTTCCTTCGTCTCCTCCTCCCTGTCCTGCGGGCCGGGTACGGCGAGGTCCAGCAGCTCGTACAGCGCGCCGCGGGTGCGGGGCGCGGCCTGACCGGGGTGGCTGACGAACCGGGGCGCGAGGTCGGCGAGCCCCGGCGGCACCCCCGCCTCCAAGGCGAGTTCGAGCGCCTGCGGCAGCGAGGGCTCGGCCAATTGGGGCGTCATGGCGCGCAGCGCGTCCACCGGGGACCCGGGGGTGACGGCACCCGGTTCGGCGGGGACGGCGACCATCGGCCTGGGCCGCAGGGCGAAGCGCAGGGCGAGCGAGCCGAAGTCGTACACCGCGAGGTCGGCGGCGGCGTACGCGCCCATCCAGGACTGCCACGGCGGGACGAGGCAGACCGCCTCCGGCGCCGCGGCAAGAGCGCGGGCGAGGTGGGGACGAGGGCGTCCGCGCTGGTCCCAGTTGTGGGGGTGCGGCTTGAGGACGACACGGACGTGCCCGGGCAGCCGACGGGCGCTCTTCAGCAGGGCTGGGCCGTGCCAAGCGAGCATTCCGGCATCGCCCCAAGTGGCCGAGAGCAGTACGAGGAGATCTTCGGGGCCGGCGCACAGCAGGGCGCGGGCGGTGGCGCGGCGCGCGAGGACGGCGAGGAACTCGTCGGTCTCCAGGTCACCGACGACCCGTATTCGCCCGGTGAGCTGAGGGGTGAGGCCCTCGGCCCGTGCCCGCCCCTCCTCGCTCGCCTCGAGCATGGCGGTGTAGATCGGCTCTCCCGAGCGAAGGACGAAGTCCGGGCCGTAGGTGAAGTCCTGGCCCAGCACCTGCTTGCCCGCGCCCACCCCGTGCGGGACGAACACCCGGGCCCCGGTTCGGGTGAACAGGTGGGCTCCGCCGTGGTTGGCGAAGATCGCCAGGTCCCACGGCTCGGCGGTTGCCGCCTCGAACGGCACCAGGGGCAGGCCCCAGCGGCCGACCTCCGCCTCGCAGCCCCGCCCGAAGTGGTCCGGGGCGAGCGTCGCCGCAAAGGAAAGGCGGCCGTCGTCCGCCAGGAGCCGGTGCACCCGGCGCAGCGTCCGCAGGGAAACCCGGTTGTGGACGATGTAGAGGACGGCACGTGCCTTCCCTGCCACGCGGATGGGCGGGGGATCGGCTCCGGGGAATAAACCCACACATGCTCCTCTTAGAGACAGGGCGGTCGGACGAGAAATAAGAGGTTACAACAAGCGCTCGATAAAGGTTCGGCTCTGTTGCCATTTTGGAAATTTCCGGTAGCGGAACACTGAGGGATGCGGCGCGGCGGAAAGCCTCGCAAACGGGCAATCAATGGGACACCCGTGTCGAAGTCTTGAGAGCTTTTTAAAAGCCCGCAAATCGGGCTGATTTTGCCTGTGATGCAGGAGAAGCGGCCTCTATGCGCGCTTTCGGATGAGCCAAAACGTTGGGAGGGAAACGGAGTCAGGGACACTGAGTCGGACGGGAATGAGTCCGATTTCAGCGGCGGCCGGAAGACGCCCACAGCACGAGCCCGAGGGAGCTGAACGCGGCGCCCAGTACGCATACGGCGCCCCAGCCGGCCACCGTGTAGAGGGAGGTCGCGGCGATGGCGCCGGTGGCGCTGCCGATCGAGTAGAAGACCATGTATCCGCCGATCAGCCGGCTGCCCGCGTCCGGGTGCAGCGCGTAGATCAGGGTCTGGTTGGTGACATGGACGGCCTGCACGGCGAGGTCGAGCAGGATCACCCCGACGACCAGGGCCCAGAGCGAGCTGCGGGTGAAGGCCAAGGGCAACCACGAGGCGGTGAGCAGTGCCAGGGCGATGCCGGTGGTCCGCCGGGAGAGGCCACGGTCGTTCAGCCGACCCGCCACGGTCGCGGCCAGGGCGCCTGCGACCCCGATCAGCCCCAGCGCCCCGATCGCGCTGTGGGACAGGAAGTACGGGGCCTCGCTGAGCGGCAGCGCGACGCTGCTCCACAGGGTGCTGAAGGCGGCGAAGATCAGCAGACCGAACAGGGCCCGGAGCCGCAGCAGCCGTTCGCGTGCGAACAGGGTGACCGTCGAGCGCAGGAGCTGTCCGTAGCGCAGGGGTGTCGGCGGAGCGTCACGGTGGC
This sequence comes from Streptomyces sp. NPDC097640, assembly GCF_040302705.1. Classification (NCBI taxonomy): domain Bacteria; kingdom Bacillati; phylum Actinomycetota; class Actinomycetes; order Kitasatosporales; family Streptomycetaceae; genus Streptomyces; species Streptomyces sp. NPDC097640. The sequence continues at coordinate 95,767 of NZ_JBEOSB010000023.1, read as the reverse complement.
GCGGCAGCACTCGGTACAGGACCAGGGCGAGCAGCGCGGTGAGCGACGCCGAGGCGAGGTAGACGGAGCGCCAGCCCGCGAGATCGGCCATGAGGCCGGACACGGTGCGGGCGAGCAGGATGCCGATGACCACGCCGCTGGTGACCAGGCCGACGACCCGTCCGCGCCCGGCGGGAGGGGCCAGCGATGCCGCGAAGGCCACCAGCGTCTGCGTGACGACCGCGAGAAGTCCCGTCGCGGCCATGCCCGCGAGCAGGATCGCCGCCGAGTGTGCGGCGGCGACCACGGCCAGCGCCACCACCAGGAGCAGCAACTGGGCCACGATGAGCCGTCTGCGGTCGGCCATGTCGCCCAGCGGCACGAGGAAGAAGAGCCCCAGCCCGTATCCGACATGCGTCAGGGTGACCACGCTGCCGACAAGTGCCGGGCTCATGGCGAGATCTCGGCCCATGGTCACCAGGAGCGGCTGGGAGAAGTAGACGTTGGCCACCGCTGCCCCGCAGGCGACGGCGAACAGTATGACGACGCCACGGGACAGGACGAACGCGGAACCCTCCTCGCTTCGGGCCTCGGCCCGTCGTGTCACGGCCTCACCGCAGCCGGGCATCAGCACTCCTCCGCAGATCTGGTTTCAACTTGCTACCGATGGCGACCGTAGGCTCTTTGGTAGCATGTTGCAACCGTCGTGAGAGTGAGGGACGCCATGGTGACCAGGACGCGCTTCGACGACAGCGACTGTCCCGTCGCCCGGTCGGTGGACGCGATCGGCGACTGGTGGTCCCTGCTGATCGTGCGGGACGCCTTCGACGGAAGCCGGCGCTTCGGTGAGTTCCAGCGCAGCCTCGGCGTGGCGAAGAACATCCTCACCGCGCGTCTGCGCACCCTGGTCGCCGGCGGTGTTCTCGAATCCGTCCCCGCCTCGGACGGCAGCGCCTATCGCGAGTACGTACTGACCCCGAAGGGCCAGGCGCTCTTCCCCGTCATCGTGGCACTGCGGCAGTGGGGCGAACAGCACTTCTTCGCCCCCGGCGAACCACACTCACAGTTGGTCGACCGGCAGCAGGGACATCGCCTCCGCGCACTGGAAGTGCGGTCTGCGGACGGGCGACGGCTGAACCCCGACGACACCACCGTCCACAAGATCTCCACCGGGTGATCCGAGCCGGAGACCCGGTGCGGACGACTACTGGTGGGTGCCGCCGTCGATGCGGATCTCGGTCCCGGTGATGAAGGCACCGTCGTCGGACACGAGCATGGCGACCACGCCGGCGACGGCGTCGGGCGAGCCGAAGCCCTCGCCGATGGCCGGAGTGAGCTTGGTGAAGAGGTTCCAGTCGGTGTCCTCGGGCACGAGCGAGAAGATGTTCTCGGTGATGCCGCTGGAGATGCTGCCCGGGTTGATGTTCACCGCGCGCAGACCCTGCTTGGCGTATTCCTGGGCGATGCTGTGGGTGAAGGACAGGATGCCTCCCTTGCTCGCGGAGTACGCGGCCATGAACGGGTGGGCGAACTGCGCCGATGTGGAGCTGAAGTTGACCACCACGCCCTGGCCCGTCTCCAGAAGGGCGGGCAGCGCGGCCCGGGTGACAAGGAACGTGCCGGTGAGGTTCACGGCGATCACGCGGTTCCACAGGTCGAGCGAGCATGCGTGCGTGTGCGCGCCGCGCAGCATGCCGGCCACGTTGATCAGGGCGTCGAGTCCGCCGAGTCGGGTGACGGCGTCCGCCACGACCGTGTTCACGGCGTTCTCGTCGGAGACGTCCAGGGCGGCGGTGTTCAACCGGTCGTCGCCGGTCCCGGCCTTGGTGGCGAGGGCGGCGGTCTCCGCAAGCCCTTCCTCGGCGACATCGGTGGCGACGACATGCGCACCTTCGGCGAGCAGCCGCAACGTCGTCGCACGGCCGATGCCGGAGGCGGCCCCGGTGATGAATATGCGTCGATTGTCCAGGCGTTTCATAGGGGTTACCTCTCGTCGTTCTTCTCGGGGGAGTGGGTTCCGGTGCCGTGGGCGCAGGCAAGGGAGCCGCCCGTGTGCGGGTGTCGCGGAGAACGAGTACACGGCTCGGTGCGCCGCGTGGCGCGCGCACGGCGGATGACTCTAAGGCCAAAAGTCAAACAAGGACAGGTTTTCGAGGCTGTGGATGTCGTGAGGCCTGGATGGTTTCCGACATGTCGATGCCCGGGTTCAGCAGCCACTGCAACTGGAGCCCGTCCGAGAGAGCGAGCAGCATCCGTCCCATTGTGGTCCGGCCGGATATCCGTGCGGACCGTGTCCCGTTCCTGGGCCTTGCGCAGCCCGTCCTCGATGGACTCCGTCAGAGCCTCGTACCGTCGGACGAAGAACGCGTTGGCCGGGTGCTCCGGATCCGAGGCTGCGGCGGACAGGGTGACGAACAGATCCACCAGGCCCCGCTGCCGTGCGCTGTGTGCCGCGGTGCGGGCGACCGCCGCCGGGCGGATTCTCAACATCGGACAGAACCTGGTCGGCCGGCTGCGCCTGACCGTCTCCGGCAAGGCCGGCCGGCGCCGCCGCCGTACGGGCCGTGGTCCTGCACTCCGACCTGATGCGCACGGCCGGGGCGTCGAGATCCGCCCTCCAACACCGGGGCCCCGGCGCCCCCGGGTGTTCCGGGGTGCGCCGGGGCCATGGGCCGTACCGCGTTGCGCCGCCAGCGGAAGCGCGCGACCAGCGTTTCGTCCAGCCGGTCGGGCGCCCCGCGCGCCTGGGCTCGCGCGGGGCCGGATCAGCCCCGCGCAAGCGGATCAGCGTCGGCTCAGCACGTTCAAGGTGTTGGTCGCGTTGTTCACGAAGTAGACCCGGTCGGGGTTCTCGGCGATCGCGATCCCGAACAGGACGCCCGCTCCCGGCGGGGAGCCGCTGCGGTCGAGCGTGCGCACGGCCACCTGGTCGCCGCCTGGGGTGGTCTCCACAATGTTGCCGTCGCCGCCGTTGACGGTGAGGATGTTGCCCTTCGGGGTGATCGCCATCCCGAGCGGGCCGTTGAGGTGCTGGTCGCAGGTGACCACTCGGCCGGTGCCGGCGCTGTCGTCCCGGGTCAGCGCGTCCGGGATCGCGGTGATGCGGTTGTCGACGGTGTCCGCCACGTAGAGCGTCCCGTCCCGCAGGCCGACACCCGTCGGGCCGATCACGAGGGCCGCCGGGTCGGTCTTCTGGGCGAAGCCCGAACCGATCTTGGTCGTGGCGATCCGGGTCGGCGGCCGGTGGCCGTGGGTGCGCAGGGTGATCCGCAGCACGGTGCCCCGCCGCACGATGTCGCCGCCGCCCGCGACCGTGCCGTTGAGCACGTTGGTGACGAACAGGTCGGTCTCGTCGCCGTGGCTCTTCGCGGTCATGTCCCAGGGACCGTTGATCCCGTGGCCGCTGATGGTCTCCCGGACCTTTCCGCGGTTGTCCAGCACGAGCAGGCACCCGGCCTGCGCCGTGGCGGATGTGCCGTCGGCCGTGGGCAGACTGCCCACCACCACCCAGCCGCCCGGCAGGATGGACAGCGCGGTGGTCAGACCCACACCTCCCGGGCACGGTCCCGGCAGGTTCCGCGGGTCGATCTCGGCGAACAGGCTGGTCGTGCCCTTCGGGCTGACCTGCACGAGAGTGGTCCCCGTGCCCTGCTCGTTCGCGGCATTGTTGAAGTTGCTGACCAACACGTTGCCGCGCCGCAGGTCACCAACACTCTTCTTGACCAGGGCGGTGCCGTACGGGTTCACGTCGCCGTTGTCCGGAACCGTCGACGCGACGGTCGAGACGGTGCGCAGCGGCCCGAGGAACGGTCGCCCGTCCCCAGTCATCGGCGCGGCGGATACCGTCTGGCCCACCGTCAGGATCGCCGTCGCCGCGGTCACAGCCGCCGCCGCGAGACGCGAAGCGGAAAGAAGCCTCATCAGGTCATGCCTCCTCAGCGTCGTGCGCCATCCGGCGGTCTCACGACGGTCACAGAAAGTTGCCAACCATCACATAAGCGGACGCCATGGCGCAGCGCACGTCAGAGAGGGCCGGATGAGTGACTCGGGCATGAGGTGAGGGCGGACGCGGGTGGTGCCGGGACGCGTGTCCCGGCACCACGGTCTCCCGGCGCGGTCAGCAGGTGGAGTTGGTCTGGGTGAGCAGGCCGAGCCGCCAGGGCAGGGTGTTGTAGTCACCGCTGGCGCTGGGGTTCATGCCCTGGTAGAGGTACTGCATCTTGCAGGGGCTGATGGTGAGGGTCTGGTCGTACCCGGCGCGGATCAGCTCTCCGTGGCTGATGTCCTTCGTCCAGGCTCCCGCCGGGAAGGCGGTGTTGCTGGCCCGGGCGAACGGGTTGTTCTCGGAGGCGGCCAGTGGTGTCCAGGAGCCACCGATGCTGCTGGATGTCCAGGAGCGGAAGTACCGCTTTCCGTCGGACCCGATGGCCTCGACGATCAGCAGGTACTGGTTGCTGTCCTGCACTTTGTACACGTTGCTGGCTTCGAAGAGGGCGTATTTGTTGGAGTCCTGGGCGGCGATGACGGTGTTGGTGAACCCGTTCGGGAACTGGGCGAGGGTGGTCTGCGAGCGGTACAGGTGTCCGTTGTCGTCGGAGGAGAACAGGTAGCAGTTGGCGCTGTCGCAGATCACCCACATGTCGACCCAGTAGCCGTTGCCGATGTTCTGCTTGATGATGTCCGGCATCGAGGAGTAGAAGTTGCGCGGGGCGCTCCACCCGTTCGGGTTGCTGATGTCGGTGTTGGTGGAGTAGGAGGCGTTGCCGGTCTGGTATACGAGGTACCAGGTGCGCTGGGGCGCGAAGTAGAACACCTGGGGTGCGGCCCGGTATCCGGTGCCGATTCCGCTTCGGTCCAGGTAGTAGTGCGTGGCCGAGGCCGCCTGGGACCAGTCGGTGAAGCTCAGGTACACCAGGCTGTATCCGGAGGAGCTGGCTACGCTGGCGAACACGTGGTACTTGCCGTTGTAGTAGACCACCGACGGGTCCTTGAGCCCGGCGATGTTGTGGGTGGAGTCCGGCTTGGGGGACATCAGGACCCCGCTGGAGCTCCAGCCGAAGCTGCCGGGCAGGGCGGCGGCCGACGAGGCGGGGGAGGCCGTGGACCTCGCCGTGGCCTTGGTCGCGGATGTGCCGCCCAGCGCGGTGAGCACCGCGTTGTATGCGGCCTTCTTGTTGCCGCCGCCGTCGAAGAGCAGGGGGTTCTCCCCGGCGCGCCAGGAGTCGGTGTCCCTGATGCCCCACACGGTGATGCCGTTGCAGCGTGCGACGTTCATACAGGCCTTGACCGTGTTCGCGTACGCGGTCGTCGGCGCCTGCGCGATGTCCAGCTCGGTGATCTGCACGTCCACGCCGAGAGCCGCGAAGTTCGACAGGGTGGTCTGGAAACTCGCCGGCGGGCCGTTGGTGCCGAAGTGGGCCTGGAAACCGACACAGTCGATGGGCACGCCACGTGCCTTGAAGTCGCGCACCATGCGGTAGACGCCCTGGGTCTTGGCGTCGGTCCAGTTCTCGATGTTGTAGTCGTTGTAGTAGAGCTTGGCCGACGCGTCGGCCGCCCGGGCGGTGCGGAACGCCTCCTCGATGAAGCCGTCGCCCAGCAGGTTCTGGAAGACCGACGGGCGGTGCGCTCCGCTGCCGCCGTCGGCGAACGCCTCGTTGACCACGTCCCACGCGTAGACCTTGCCCTTGTAGTGGGCCACTTGGGTGGTGATGTGGTTGTTCATCACGCCGCGCAGGGTGTTTGCGTCGCCGATGGAGCTGACCCAGCTGGGCAGCTGGGAGTGCCATACCAGGGTGTGGCCGCGTACCCGCTGGCCGCGGGAGGTGGCGCGGTTGACGATCTGGTCGGCCGGGGCGAAGTTGAACGAGCCGCGGGACCGCTCGGTGGTGTCCCACTTCATCTCGTTCTCGGGGGTGACCATGTTGAACTCGCGGTCCAGGATCGTCGAGTACGTGCCGTCGCCGAGCTTGCCGGCTGCCACGGCGGCCCCGAAGTACCGACCGGACTGGGCCGCCTGAGCGCCCAGCGTGGTGGCCCGGGCGGAGTCGGGCGTGGCGAGTGCGGTCCCGGACAACGCGATGACGGTGGTGGCGGCCAGCAGTGCCGACACCGAGGCTCGGTGTCGGCCGCATCGGTTCCGAAGGTTCATCTCTCTCCTCGCGGGATCAGGGCTCCTGTATGGGAGCGCTCCCAAAATTGGACATTCGAACGCGGTCACGTCTACGTGAAGGGCGGTTGCCCGTCAGGGCGTGGACAGTTCGAACCGTGCGACCTTGACCGATCCGCCGAGTGCCTGGGTGGCGTGGTTGAAGATGGCGTACCGGTAGCCCATGAAGAACCGCCAGTCGTTGCCCATGGTGAAAGCGGGGCCGAGGCGGATGAAGTTGGTGCCGTCGGTGCTGTAGGAGAAGGTGCCGGGCCGGGCGGCGCCGGGGCGGATGTCGGCGGTGGCGCGCAGCCAGACGCGGCCGCCGGAGACGCCGGCGCTCGCGGCCTCGGCGCCGGTTCCGGTGGTGTTCCAGTTGCTGTCCATGGTGAGGCCGTTCACCATCACCACCCTGGTCGTGCCGCCGTCCCGTTTGAGACCGATCCAGGCGGAGGAGTCGCGCAACAGGGCGAGCCCTGCTCGGTCGCCGTCGCGCATCGCGGAGTAGTCGAGCTGGATGGTGGCGGTGGACGTCGGCCCCTGGATCCGGTGGGTGAGGGTGTTGCGGGCCCAGTACAGATCGCCTGTCACCGTCGCGGTCTGGAGCGTCAGTCCGTTGTTCACGGACCACTTGCTGTTGTCGGGGTTGTGGTTCCACTCCCACTTCGGCTTGAGGGCGGTGCCGTCGAAGGTGTCGACACCGGTCATCGGGGCGACCTGGCGGGGCGGGGCCGGGACGGCGGGGCTGGGGTACGAGGCGCCCCAGGCGCCGTTCACGAGCTGGATGACGGGCCAGCCGTCCGAGGTCCAGGTGACCGGGGCCAGCACGGGGATCCGCCCGCCGGGGTACGCGTCCACGAACGCCATGTAGTGCCAGGCGCCGCTCTGCGTCTGCACGAGTCCGCCCTGGTGCGGCACCCCGCCGCCGGAGACCGGGCCACGCAGGTCGAGCAGGACCTGGCGCAGTGTGTAGGGCCCGAAGGGGCCGCTCGTCGACTTCAGGATGTACTGGCCGTTGGCCGGGCGGGTGAGGAAGATGTAGTAGTTCCCGTTGATCTTGTAGAAGCGGGAGCCCTCCAGGGTGCCGATGCTGGAGGGCGTGGTGAACACCTGCTGAGTGCGGACCTGGGTGCGTCCGTCCGGGGAGAGCTGGGCGACGCTGATGGTGGAGTTCCCGTACGCCACGTACAGGGTGTCGTCGCTGTCGACGAGCAGGCCCGCGTCGTAGTAGGCGTTGTCGATCGCGGTGAGTCTGGACCAGGGCCCTTCGACGGCGGCGGCGGTGTAGATGTAGGTCTTGGCGAAGTCGATCTGGCCGAGCCAGAGATACGACCTGTTGCTCGGACGGTAGGCCAGCGACGAGGCCCAGATGCCCCGGACGTAGCCGCGTGCGCCGTTCAGGTCGTACTTGGCGCCGAAGTCCAGGACCGGCACCGAGTGGCCGGCGAACTCCCAGTTGACCAGGTCGTACGAGCGCAGGATCGGTGCCCCCGGGGAGTAGTGCATCGTGGAGGCCGAGTAGTAGTAGGTGTCACCGACGCGGATGATGTCGATGTCCGCGAAGTCCTGCCAGAGCACGGGATTTCCGTACTGTGCGGCGACGGCCGAGGGCATGGGCGTCGCCGCCTGTGCGGCCGCGGTGCCCGGCAGGGCGGCCCCCGCGGTCAGGCCGGTGGCCGCCGTCAGTACGTTCCGGCGCGTGTGTTCTTGATGGAGCCATGACATGTTGATCGCCCTCCTTGTGTGACGGGACGAAGAGGTGCCAGGGCGTGGTGGCGGGCGGGGATCGCTGTGCCGGTGCGGGTGGTGCGGCTGCTGCTGTGCTCGGTTCGGGCGGAGCGTACGGGCCGCTGCGGCCAAGCCTTCGTTCGGGGCGTCGAACGTCGGCCGGTCCGTCGGGTGACTTGGATGATAGGCGCCTCACAGGGAGCGTCAACGCCTTTGGCGATTCCGCCTGCGTCGCCGCGCCTGGTCATCGCCTCCATCATCATCTACGGTATTCCATGGATTTATGGAGGAAGCCTATGACGGGGAACACCGCAGCCGGTCCGAAGGCGCAGCTGTACGATGCCTTCGCGGCCAGCGGCAAGGCGCTGGCCAGCGGAAAGCGCCTGGAACTGCTCGATCTGCTCGCTCAGGGCGAGCGCACGGTCGATGCCCTGGCCAAGGCGGCGGGGCTGAACCTGACGACGGCCTCGGCGCATCTTCAGACCCTCAAGCAGGCCGGATTCGTCGCCACCCGCCGCGAGGGCGTACGCATCCACTACCGGCTCGCCGGCGATGACGTGGCCCAGCTGTTCGCCCTGCTGCGCAAGGTCGCGGAAGCCCACCAGGCCGCCGTGCCCGCGGCGCGGGACGCCTACCTCGGTGAGGGCGGCGCGGCGGAGGTGACCCACGAGGAACTGCGCGCCCGCGTGGCGGCCGGGGACGTGGTGGTGCTGGACGTACGGCCGGCGGAGGAATACCGGGCCGGGCACATTCCGGGTGCGGTGTCCATTCCGGTCGGGGAACTGGCCGACCGGATCGGCGAGTTGCCCGAGGAGACGGAGATCGTCGTCTACTGCCGGGGCGAGTACTGCGTGCTCGCCTACGACGCGGTGCGGCTGCTGACCGACCTCGGCCGGCGGGCCATCCGCCTCAACGACGGCATGCTGGAGTGGCGGCTGGCCGAACTGCCCGTCGACGCCGGGGACCTGGCGTGAACGGCGGCCACCCGCCCCTCCCTCCGGGGCTGACCGGCGCACCGGTCTGCCTGGACCACAACGCCGCCACCCCCGTTGACATCCGCGTGGCCGAGGCGATGTGGCCGCGCCTGACGGACCTCTTCGGCAACCCCTCCAGCAGCCACCACTACAGCGCCGAGCCCCGGCGGGCGCCGGCCGAGGTTCGGGCGCAGGTCGCCGCCCTGGTCGGCGCCCGCGCCGACGAGGCCGTGTTCACCGCCTCCGGCTCCGAGGCCGATCTGCTCGTGTGCGAGGGCCGCTTCCACTGCGACGCCGCCCAGGCGGTGGGGATGATCCCCCTCGACGCCGACGAGTTGGGCGACGGTGCTCCGGCCCGGATCGCGGCTCTGTGTGACGACCTCCACCAGCGCCTGGCGGCGGCGCTGCCCGGCCGCGTCCGCCTCAACGGCCCAGAGTGGAAGCGCCTGTCGAACACCCTGAACGTCAGCATCGACGACGCACTCGGCCATGAACCCCTCGCCGCCGCCCACGGGATCGCGGCCTCGACAGGCTCGGCCTGCCACCGCGGCAACCACACCGCTCGGGGCGCTGCGGCTGTCGCTGGGCCGCTGGTCCACGGCGGACGACATCGAGACGGCGGCGGAGGCACTCGTCAAGGTGGCCACCGAGCGCTGACCCCACCTCCCCCTGCGCGGGCCTCACCTCGGACAACACCACCGCCCCACCTACCGCCACCGGAAGAGACATGACCAGATCCGCACCAGGCGCCGGCACCACGGGCGCCGCATCCGACATATTCAACGCCGCCCAGGCACAGCGCCGCATCCTGCGCGTCCTGGTCGCCTCCCAGATCCTCAGCGGGGCCGGACTCGCCGCCGGCGTCACCGTCGGCGCCCTGCTCGCCCAGGACATGCTCGGCACCACCAGCCTCGCCGGGCTGCCCAGCGGCCTGTTCACCGCCGGATCCGCACTCGCCGCCGTCGCCGTCGGTCGCATCTCCCAAGCCCGCGGCCGCCGCCCCGGCCTGGCCGCCGGCTACTTCACCGGAGCCATCGGCAGCGCCGGTGTCATCACCGCCGCCGTCCTGGACAATCCCGCCCTGCTGTTCATCGCCCTGTTCGTCTACGGCGCCGGCACCGCCACCAACCTCCAGGCCCGCTATGCCGGAGCCGACCTCGCCCACCCCAACCACCGCGCCCGCGCCGTGTCCACCGTCCTGGTCGCCACCACCCTCGGCGGTGTCGCAGGCCCCAACCTCGCCGCACCCACCGGCGACCTCGCGGAAACCCTCGGTATCCCCAGCCTGGCCGGCCCGTTCCTGCTGTCCGGCGCCGCCTACGCCCTGGCCGCGCTCGTCCTCGCCGTCCGGCTGCGACCCGACCCGCTGCTCATGGCCCGTACCGTCGCCGCCGAACAGAGCGGCAGCTCCGCCACCGACGCGTCCCCGGCCACCGACCCCGCACACGAAGGCCGCGGAAGCGTGGTCCTCGGCGCGCTCGTCATGATCCTCACTCAGCTCGTCATGGTCGCGATCATGACGATGACCCCGGTCCACATGCACGACCACGGTCACGGCACCGCCGCCTCAGGTCTCGTCATCGCCGTCCACATCGGCGCCATGTACCTGCCCTCACCGGTCACGGGCTGGCTCGTCGACCGCTACGGCCGGCTGAAGGTCGCCGCCGCGTCCGGGCTCACCCTCCTGGCCGCGGGCATTCTCGCGGCCATCGCTCCCGACGACTCCGTCGCCCTCCTCGCGCTCGCCCTGGCCCTGCTGGGACTCGGCTGGAACTTCGGCCTCGTCTCCGGCACGGCGATCATCACCGACACCGTGCCGCTGGCCACCCGCGCCAAGACCCAGGGAATGGTCGACGTCTCCATTGCCATCGCCGGCGCCACCGGTGGCCTGACCTCCGGCATCGTCGTCGCCACCACCAGCTACCCCATCCTCGCCCTCACCGGTGGCGTCCTCGCCCTCGCGATCCTGCCGGCCATCGCCGCGACCGCGAGCAGCCGATGAACCAACCCGCTTCACCGCCTCAGGGCGGGGGCCGCCGCCCGCCGGATCACCGCACGCCGCTGATCCTCCGCAGCATCTCCAGGAACTGCTCCCGTTCGGCTGCCGACAGCGGAGCCAGGAGTTCGTCGTTGGCCCGCTGCCCCGCCCGTGTGCACTCCTCCAGGCGGCGCTCGCCCTCGGCGGTGAGACTCACCGCGTTCTTGCGGCGGTCGGCCGGGTCGGGGGCGCGCACGACGAGGCCTGCCGCCTGAAGATCGTTGAGGATGCCGACCATGTCCTTCGGGTCGAGCGAGACCGTCCTGCCCAGTTCGGCCTGGGCGACCGGGCCGAGATCCGCGACCGCGGCAAGGACCACGTGATGCCACATCTTCATGTCGTGTCGCGCGAGCGCCTCAGCGACCAGGCCGCGCCCACGGGCCGCCGCCCGGCCGAGGAGCCAGCTCGGGAGGGCGCTGATTCGGCTGGGCGCCGAGGGGTTCTCTGCCATGCGCGGCAGCGTACCGAGAAAACGTTGGAGTTCCCAATGATCGTCGGATATCGTTGGGAACTCCAATGAATCCCAAGGGTGTCGGAGGCGATCACGCATGCGGCGTATTCGGTATGAAAACATCGGCGGACCCGAAACTCTGTTCCAGGAAGAAGTTCCCGTCCCGGACCCCGGAGTTGGTGAACTGCTCGTCAGGACCGAGGCGATCGGCGTCACGCTCCCCGTCGTACGCAAAGTGCGCGAGGGTACGCAGCCCGTCCCGCTCGGCGGCGAGCTGGCCGGTGAAGTGGTGCGCGTCGGCCAAGGCGTGAGCGGATACGCGCCGGGCGACCGGGTCACCGGCCTCTGCTTCGGGCACGGGTATGCGGAGTACGCGCTGCTGCACACCGCGATGGCCTCCCCCGTCCCGGCGGGCGCCACCGCCAAGGACGCCGTCGCGCTGGTCCGCAGCGGTGTGGTGGCGCTCGGCGCACTGGAGGCCGCGCGCCCGGAGAAGGGCGAGTCGGTGCTGGTCACCGCGGCGGCGAGCGGGGTCGGCCATCTCGCCCTACAGCTGGCCCGGCTGAGGGGTGCCTCACGCGTCGTCGCCGCCGTGAGCGATCCCGCCAAGGCGGACTTCGTGCGCTCCGTCGGCGCCGATGCCGTGGTGACATACGAACAAGAGAGCTGGGGCGAGCCGGTCGATATCGTGCTCGACGCGGTCGGCGGCGAACTGCTCACCCCCGCCGTCAGGGCGCTCGCGCCCGGCGGACGGCTGGTCGCGTACAGCTCGGGCGGCGGCACCATCGAGGCGTACGACCTCCTCGTCGGTGGCAAGTCGGCCATCGGGTTCCAGGTGGCGATCGTGGCCAGGACCCGGCCCGAGCGGTATGCGGGGTGGATCGAGGAGCTGTGGAGGCTGTTCGGCGAGGGCGTGCTGCGGCCCACGGTCCACGCGGAGTTCGCCCTCGCGGACGCGGCACGAGCACACGCGACGATCGAGGGCCGGGCCAATCGGGGAAAGATCGTCCTCGTGCCCTGAGGGCTGATCCGACGGCGAATCTTCTCGTAGTGTCGGATGGTCATCAGCAGCGGGAGCGGTCGGGCAGGAGCCAGCGTGGGCGTGATGAAGATCGGGGCCATCGAGACGAGCAGGCTGAGCCTCGTGCCGCTCGCTGTCGAGCACGCCGACGAGATGGCCGACGTGCTCTCCGACCCTGCTCTGCATGTCTTCATCGGTGGTGTCCCGCATTCCCCACAGGCTTTGCGATCCCGGTATGAACGCTTGGTCGCCGGCTCACCCGATCCTTCCGTGACCTGGTGGAACTGGGTGATCCGGCTGCGCGAGGAGAAGAGCCTGACCGGGACGGTGCAGGCGACGATCAGCGCCGGCGAGCACGGGTGTGCGGCCGAGGTCGCCTGGGTGGTCGGGACTCCGTGGCAAGGGCGCGGGATCGCCACCGAGGCCGCACGAGGGCTGGTTGCCTGGCTGAGGGAACAAGACGTGCAGGCGATCTGTGCCCACATTCATCCGGATCATCACGCGTCCGCTGCCGTTGCCGCTGCTGCCGGCCTGGCTCCCACCGGTCAGTGGCACGAAGGCGAGATCAGGTGGGAACTTCCGGCGAGGTAGCAAGCCACCGGCCCGGAGCGCCCAGGTGGGTGGCAAGAGCGGCGGCAGGGGGTCGGGCCAGTCGGCGGGTTCGACGAGGTGGTGCCGTCCAGCGAACAACACTGTGGCCAGGAGCGAGGCGGCTATGCGCGCGGCCACTTGTACGGTCCGAAAGCCCGCCCTGGTACGGTCCCGCGCGGAAGTGTGGTTTCGTGACCGGGCGCGGCGTATTCCGGGATGGGGCGATCTCGCGAAGCAAGTACTGTGGGCTGGGCCTTAGCGGGGCAGGGCCAGGCGTGGCTCGTGTCGTGTCAGGAGCCGAAGATCAGGTCGGTTGCGGTGCTGTCGAGCCATTCCCAGTACTGTTTGTGGTTATTGAGCTGCTCGTCCCGGTGGGCCAGGTAGGCGTCCCGCTCGCCAGGAAGAACGCGAACGCCTCCGCTGCGGCGAGCCGCTCGTGTTCCACGACGATCTGTTCACGCATTGACGCGTGAGAGCTGCTGACGGCATCAGTCGTGCCCAGTTCTTCTGCCGGTGGGGTCCCGGCGATGCGAACCGGGCCGACGTGCAGGTCCAGCGGTATCTACCTGCCGAATATGGTGACTTGAATCTGTACTTGGTCGCCGATGTGGGAGATGAGAGTCGCCGACAGACCCGCGAACGGGCCGTCAGCCACCTCGACCTGTATCTCGTCCATGGTGGGCTCGTCCCTCCGGAAGGGTGGCCAGAATAAAAACATCTTGCTCATCGGGCCCGCCGGGTCATAGATCGACTCGCCGAGGGACAGGCGGACGCCTCGGGGACGAGTGAGTCGCCGATCTCGCGGGCGTCGGGCACGGAGCGGGCGAGGCGGTCGAGCTTGGGCACCACGAGGGTGTCGCCGGCGCGCACGGCAGCCAGCGCCTGGTCGAGGCCGGGGCGGGCTCGACGGCGATCACGCAGGCCGCTGGCGATCACCCTTCAAGATCTGTGTGTTCGTTGGGGGATCCCCTTACGGACAGGCTCAAGAGGCCCCGCTCTCTCTTCCGGCCGTATCTCGGCTGACCCTCGGCGTGCTTCACGAGTCGCCACTTGATCCGTCAATGTCGGGCATATGTGCCTTACTGTGGCTTTTGGTGTAGGGCCTCCGTGGACGGGATGGAGTTGGGGCCGTGGCGTTCGCGGAATCGGCCGGTGGCGGCGAGCCCATGCCCTCTCCCGAGGCGGCACCGGAGCCCGAGCGACGGTCCTGGGCACCGCTGCTGGCGGTGTGCGCCGGCTACTTCATGGTGATCCTGGATGTGACGATCATCAATGTCGCCGTGCCGGTGATCGGCCGGGAACTGTCGGCCTCGCTGACCGGTATCCAGTGGATCACCGATGGGTACACCCTGGTCTTCGCCGGGTTTCTGCTGACCGGTGGCGCGCTGGGCGACCGGCTGGGCAACCGCCGGGTCTTCTGCTCGGGCGTGGCGGTGTTCACCGTGTCCTCAGCCGCGTGCGCGCTGGCGCCCAGCGCCCCCTTCCTGGTCGCGGCCCGGCTGGTGGAGGGGCTCGGCGCGGCGCTGATCGTGCCCGGTTCCCTCGCCCTGCTCCAGCAGGCCTACCCGGCACCGACCGCACGCTCGCGGGCCTTCGGGCTGTGGGGTTCGATGGCGGGCATCGCAGCCTCCGCCGGGCCGCTGCTGGGCGGGTTGCTCGTCACCGTGGTGGGCTGGCGCTGGGTGTTCCTCATCAACCTGCCCGTCGGTGCGGCCTGTCTGGTGCTGACGCTGCGGCATGTGGCACGCTCGCCCCGGCGCCCTGCCCGGGCCCTGGACTGGCCGGCGCAGTGCGCGGTTGTGGCGGCGGTGGCGCTGCTCACCGCGGCGCTCAACGAGGCCGGACGGCGGGGCTGGTCCGATCCGGCTGTACTCGCCGGGGTGGGCCTGGCCGTGCTGGCCGGCGCGGCGTTCGCGGTGCGCGAGCGGCTGGCCCGCTCTCCTGCCCTGCCGCTGAACCTGCTGCGCTCTCGTGCGATGAGCGGCGGAGCCGTCATCGGGCTGCTGTTCAACTTCGGCTTCTACGGCATGGTGTTCACCGCCAGCCTCGAATTCCAGCATCAGCGCGGCTTCAGCGCCCTCGGCACCGGGCTGGCGCTGTTCCCGGCCGTGGCGATGACCATGTTCGCCTCCGCCCTGTCCGGGAGGCTGACCCGTCGCACCGGCGACCGTCCGCTGGTCATCTCCGGCATGCTCCTGGCTGCCCTGGGGCTCGCCGGCTGGGCCGCGGCGGGGGCCGACCCCGACTACCCGCTGCTGGTGGCCCCGATGATGGCCGCGGGGTTCGGTACCTCCTTCGCCCTCACCGGCTCGACCGCCACCGTGATGGGCGCCGCACCCCAGGCGTACTCAGGGGCCGCCTCCGCCCTGTTCAACACCACCCGCCAGATCGGCAGCGCCACCGGCGTAGCACTCGGCGGTAGCCTGCTCGCCACGGCCACCGACTACTCCACCGGGCTGCGCACCAGCATGGTCATCGGCGCGTTCGCCTACCTGGCCGCCGCCGCCATCGCGTGGTCGTGCGTTCCGACGCAGTCCCAGAGGACGTAGGGAGCCTCGAGGCAGTCGGGCAGGCCGCGACGGTCTTCGCCCCGCCATCAGCGCCCGCGGCTCCGGCGCACCCTTGAGAGCCCGCAGGTGACCTGGCGTCCTATGAGCCGTCCGGAGTGGGTGTGATGGTGGCGGGCGCCGGGCCGTCGGGGCGGACGGTGAGCCCGAAGACGGCCGAGGTCGGGGTGGTGTGGAAGGACGGGGTGAAGGCGGGCAGCAGGTGTTCCAGGAGCACGGTCATCTCGCGCATCGCGAACTGCGCACCCAGACAGGCTCGTGCGCCGATGCCGAAGGGGTAGTACGCGCCGTGCCGGGAGGAGGGCCGGCTCTCGTCCGCGGCGGTGAACCGCTCGGGGTCGAATCGCTCGGGCTCGGGCCACAGCGCCGGGTCGCGGTGGGTGAGGTACGGGCACACGAAGATGTCGGTGCCGGCCGCGACGCGGTAGCCGGCGAGGGTGTCGTCCTCGGTGGCGTGGCGGGGCATCAGCCATACCGCCGGATAGAGCCGCAGGGTCTCCGAGGCGAGCGCCCGGATGGCCCTTTCGCGTTCGGGCGAGCCCGCGGGTCCCGTGCTCAGCGCCCAGGGGCGGGCCTCGGGGTGGCGGTCGAGCAGCAGATACAGCCACGACAGGGTCTTGGCAGTGGTCTCGTAACCGGCGGCGAGCAGGGTGACCAGCTCGTCGCGGATCAACTGGTCGGTGTATTCGGGGTGGGTCGCCCCGGCGTCCACCAGGACGCGCAGCAGGCCGGGGCCTTCCGGGCCCGCCTCTCGTCGGCGGGCGGCCGCGATCGCGTGTTCGGCGACGGCGTCGATCCTCGCGAGGTCCGCGGCCACGGCGGCGCG
Source organism: Streptomyces sp. NPDC097640 (assembly GCF_040302705.1). Taxonomy (NCBI): domain Bacteria; kingdom Bacillati; phylum Actinomycetota; class Actinomycetes; order Kitasatosporales; family Streptomycetaceae; genus Streptomyces; species Streptomyces sp. NPDC097640. Next base: position 79,444 of record NZ_JBEOSB010000023.1, on the reverse strand, counting down.
CAACTCGGCCGCGCCGGCCGACCCGGAGGGGGTGGTCGGCAGGGCGGCCCCCACCGCCTCGACCGCGACGAGTTCGCGGTTCGTGGTCTCGTCGAGGGGATGGCCGGTGAGAGAGCGCCAGACCGTGTCCAGAGCGAAGAAGCGCATGTCCTCGCCGACATCGGTCGGCGTGCCGGTACGGGCGCACTGCGCCCAGCGGTCGGCGGCGCGGCGCGCGGCGCCGGCGATCCGCTGCTCGTAGCGGCGGATCCCCGCTCCGGTGAACTGGGCCTGGAGGAGGCGGCGCTGACGCTTCCACGGCTCCCCGACGGCAGAGAGCACCCCGTCCCCAACCAGCACGCGGGCCCGGTGGGAGCGCTTGACGTAGCGGTCGGGATGAAGGGCGAGGACGTGCTGCACCGCCTGCGGATCGGTGACCAGCACCGTGGGGCGCGGGCCGAGGCGCACCGCGCTGACCCCGCCGAGCTCGCGCGCCTGGGCCAGCAAGTCGACCACCGCCCCCGAGGAAGCCCGCCACCGCTCGACGGCCGCCGCGTCGAGTTCCGGAGGCAGGGGAACGGAGCCGGGCCGGGAGGAGGAAGAGGGGACGCCTTGCGGGGCTGCGGTGGCCAATGTGCTCTCCTGCTCGATGACTGCGTACCTGGACGTGGGGGATAACGAGCGGCGGAGCCGGTCGATGACATCTCCCCCGGCTTTCCCGCAAGCTACAGGTCTGCGGGAGAGCGCGACCGTGGCCAGGAACGTACGTCGAAAGGCCCTCCGGCAGGGTCCCACCGCGGTGCACCGTGCCGGCCGGGCTCGGCGGCCGGCCCCGCCGCCGGGTGTGGCCGGCTCAGCGGCTGCCCGGGCGGGCGAGGTCGACTTCGGACGCGAGTCTGAGGACCTGGCCGCCCACCAGCGCCTCCAGCCGGCGGCGGGCGGTGAGGAGGGAAGCGTCGGCGCGGTGGGCGAGGTCGGCGTAGGAGGCCCGTCCGCCCTCGAGCAGCGCGGCGATCAGCTGGTGGGCGACGGGCAGGAGGGCGGAGGTCCAGATCTGCTAGGCATCCACCTCGTACTGACCGTGCTCCAGGAAATACCGCAATGCCTCCGGCGTGCCGATGTCAAGCGCCCGCTCCGCCGCCGCGCGGAGCGCATCACTGGTGGTCGGACTGGCGAGGATGCGGAAGATCGCGACGCGGTCGTCCTCGGCCTGGGCGAGGCGGTAGCCGGTCTCCAGGAAGGCGCGCAGTGCCTCTGGGGTGCCGTCGTCGAGGGCCTTGTTGGCCTCTCTGACAACCGCCTTGTCGTTGTTCTTTTGAGCGACGGCGAGGATGCGGACGACCGCGACGCGGTCGTCCTCGAACTGGGCTGTCCAGCGGCCCGTCTTCAGGAAGTACCGCTGGTCCTCGATGGTGCCGTCCATGGCCGCCTGCGCGGCGGCGAAGACGGCCTTGCCGGTGCTGGGGTCGGCGATGATGCGCATGATCGCGACCCGGACGTCGTCGTCGGACATCTCGTCCACCGGCGTGGTCGAGCCGTCCGTATCCGACGCCGCCGCCACGCTGGTGGTCGAGGCGCCGGTCGCGCCGGTGGCGAAGGCAGGAGTGGCGGCGAGGAGCAGCGCCGGTGTCAGAGCGGTGGCCGCGAGGGTCAGGGCAGCGCGGGTCAGTCTCACGTGTGAACCTTCCTTGCGAACGTCGAGCAGGGGACTTCACGCAGAACCGAGGGATGGCACACGTCGTCAGGAATCGGCGGCATATGGCCCGCCCCGAGCCTTGGTGCCCCATCCACCGGTGCGAGAATGGTCGCTCTGAACGCGCGGGAGATCATTGCCGGAATCAGGCAGTCTTCACGGTTTGTTGTTGCCGTTCAGGCGGGGCACACCCCGACGGCTCCGGGGAACGGACGCCGTCCGCCGCCGCGCTGCTGCCCGCCGGGCCCTTCACGCTGGGCCGGAGGTGCGGAATTCGGCCCAGAGCAAGAGGTCACGCGGATGGGCGCGGTGAGGGGCCGAGCAGCTGCGTCCCGACCTCGGGGGCCAGGGCCCGCTTCCGGACGGGTGGATGAGGTGGCGGCGGGGAGGAGGCGGTGTGCTCCTTCCCGCCGCCGGCCGTCCCTACGGCTCCCCTCGGGCCGTAGGGACAGCGGACCGGGCGGCTAGCGGTGGTGGTGGCCGCCGCTCTTCGCCGGCAGGTCCTTGACGCGGATGTTACGGAAGGAGGCCTCGTCCCCCTCCCCGTGGTTCTGGATGCCGACGTATCCCTGCCGCAGGCTGCGCGCCGGGTCCTGGTTGGTGAAGTCGTTGATCTTCACGCCGTTGAGCCAGATCCGCAGCCGCTCGCCCTGCACCCGGATCTCGTAGGTGTTCCACTCTCCCGGCGGGTTCAGCGCCGCGTCCCGCTTGGCGAGGTCGGCGGACTGGAACCCGTAGACGGACCCGGTGGTGCGATCGGGGGCGTCCGTGGCGTCGATCTGCACCTCGTAGCCGTTGTTGACCGCCGACCAGGGGTCGTCGGAGGCCGGGAAGCCTATGAAGACACCGGAGTTGTCGTCGCCCGACACCTTCCAGTCGAGCTTGAGCGAGTACGAGCGCAGTTCGCGCGCCTGGTACCAGAGCAGGCCCATGCCGCCCGTCGAGGTGAGGGTTCCCGACGCGGTGTCGAGAGTGAAGCTCCCCGGGCCCGCCTGTTTCCAGCCGTCCGTCGAGGTGCCGTCGAAGAGCGGGCGGTAGCCCTGTTCGGGGCGGCAGTCGGCTTGGGCGGCGTCGGTGGCGTAGCGGATGCCGCCGAGCAGGTGCTGCCGGAAGGCGGGGTCGGTGTAGGACTCCTTGGTGTGGCCGAAGCCGGTGTAGAAGGCGCGGCCGCCGCGGTAGTCCTGGCACCAGGAGATGGGGTGGTCCTGCCCCATCGCCCCGCCCTCATAGGAGGATTCGTCGAGCGAGGCGAGGACCTTCACCCGGTCCCGGGGATTGGCGCGATAGTTGTACCACTCGTCCGTCCGCTCCCACTGCGGCCCCAGATGCGCCGTCGCGGGATGGGCCCGATCCTCGACGTCCACCGTGGCCTGCTGGATCGCCGGGTGGGACTGGAAGTACGCCCCGACCAGGCCTTCGTAGAAGGGCCAGTCGTATTCGGTGTCGGCTGCGGCGTGGACGCCGACATAGCCGCCGCCCGCCCGCACATAGCGCTCGAAGGCGGACTGTTGGGCGGGGTCGAGGACGTCGCCGGTCGTGGAGAGGAAGACGACGGCGTCGTAGCGGGCGAGGTTGTCGGGGGTGAAGGCGGCGGCGTCCTCGGTGGCGTCGACGGCGAAACCGCCCTGCGCGCCGAGTTCCTCGATGGCGGCGATGCCGTCGGGGATCGAGTCGTGGCGGAAGCCGGCCGTCTTGGAGAAGACCAGTACGCGGTCCGACGGGTCCGACCGGTCCGAGGAACCCGCCGCGGCCGATGACGCGGCGGCCCTGGACGGGGCGGGCCCGGACGCGGCGGCGGGCAGCGCCGTCAGGGCGAGCAGCAAGGCGGCCGCCCCGACGGCGGCGAGGCGCGCCGAGCGCGGGGATCCGGTGCGGCGTCTGGAACGGGGCCCGGGATGCGGAGAAGAGTGCGGGTGCATGTCCGTTGTGTTCCTTCCTCCGGGCCGGGGGCGGCCGCGCGGACCGCCCCCGGCCCTGTTCGTCAGCCGGTGCCGATCGTGAAGTCGTCCACGTCGAAGAGCGCTCCCTCGCCGCCCTTGAAGACGAGACAGAGAGTGGTGCTACCGGTCGGGGGATTCCGCAGCGTGGTCTTGACGTCCTGGAAGGTCTCCCATCCGCCGGTCACCGGCACGGTGACGCTGCCGAGCAGCGGTCCGGTCGGGGATCCGGTGCGGATCTCCAGCGTGCCGCCGGCGCCCGCCGAGGAGACCCGGGCGGTGAAGTCCTTGGCGTTGCCGAGCACATACGGGGTGAAGGAGATCCAGTCGCCGTTGTGGATGTCGCCGACCGTCTTGCCGCCGTTGGCCGGCGCGTGGGAGATCACCGAGACGCCCTGGCTGTCGCCGTAGTGCTCGGCCTGCCGGTGCTTGGGCTGGACCCTGCTCTGGTCATGGGTGGTCAGCGGCGGCTGGCCGCCCCCGCCCCCGTCGGTGTACTCGGCGTCGAAGACCCCGAAGATGTTGGCGTTGGGGTCGTGCTCCCCGTCGGCGTTGGTCTTGATGGTGCCGGAGCAGCCGTTCGCCGTGGTGACGGGGTGGCCGTGGCTGTCGTGGCCGAGGATGTAGGTGACCTTGACCTTGGCGCAGTCGATGGTCCGGTCCTCGGGGTCGGTCACCTTGACCTCGAACGGGACCTCGTCGCCGAAGGTGAACAGCTGACCGTCGGCCGGCAGCCGCAGCGTCACCTTGGGCGCGGTGTTGCCGACCGTCAGGTGGACGCTGGCGCTGCCGGTGCGCCCGGAGGGGTCCTTGACGGTGACGGTAGCGGTGTAGGTGCCGTTCTTCCGGTAGGTGTGCGTGGGGTTGGCGGCGCTCGATGTGGTCCCGTCGCCGAAGTCCCAGCTGTAGGCGAGGGTGTCGCCGTCGGCGTCGGAGGTGCCCGCCGAGGAGAAGGCGACCTTCATGGGCGCCCTGCCGGAGGTGCGGTCGGCGCTCGCCTCGGCGATCGGTGAGTGGCCGCCCGTGGCGTTCTCGATCCGGTAGAGCGCGGAGTGCTCGTCGCCGTTGAAGTAGCCGAGGCCGTAGTCGAGGACGTACAGCGCGCCGTCCGGGCCGAAGGCCGAGTCCATGACCTGGGTGCCGCGCCACGGGAAGTCGTTGATCTTCTGCACTGTGCCGTCGTCACCCTGCTCGATCCGCTTGATCCACTGGCGGCCGAATTCGCCCGCGAAGAAGTCCCCGTCGTAGGACTCGGGGAACTTGACCGGGGAGTCGAGCGAGGCGTCGTAGCGATAGACCGGCCCGGCCATCGGCGACTCGGAGCCGGAGCCGAACTCGGGCACGGAGTCGTTGTCGTACGGAATCCAGGCGGGCTGGGCGGGAGGCAGGTCGGTGAGCCCGGTGTTGTAGCGCGAGGTGTTCTTGGGCGCGGCGCAGTCGAAGGTCGCACCGGAGGCGCCGGTGGCGAAGTCGTAGTCCAGATACGGCTTGTTGTCGGCGATGCAGTACGGCCAGCCGTAGTTGCCGGGCTTGGTGATCCGGGCGAACTCGACCGCGCCGCCCGGTCCCCGCTTGGGATCGGCGGCGCCCGCGTCCGGGCCGTAGTCGCCGACGTAGACCGTGCCGGTCGGTTTGTCGACGCTCATCCGGAAGGGGTTGCGGAAGCCCATCGCGTAGATCTCGGGCCGGGTCTTCTGCGCGCCGGGCGCGAAGAGGTTGCCGTCCGGGACGGTGTACGTACCGTCGTCGGCCACCTTGATCCGCAGGATCTTGCCGCGCAGGTCGTTGGTGTTGCCCGCGGAGCGCCGGGCGTCATAGGCGGGGTTGCGGCCCTCCCGCTCGTCGATGGGGGTGAAGCCGTCGGAGGCGAACGGATTGGTGTCGTCTCCGGTGGAGAGGTACAGATTGCCGTCGGTGTCGAAGTCGATGTCGCCGCCGACATGGCAGCAGATACCGCGTGAGGCGGGCACGTCGAGGACCTTCTTCTCACTGGTCAGGTCCAGGGTGCCATCGGTCTTCAAGGTGAAGCGGGAGAGCCGGTTGACCCCGTCGAACCTGGCGAAGTCGGCGTCCGTGCCCTCGTTGGGGGCGTCGCCGGAGGGGGTGTCGAGCGGCGGCGCGTAGTAGAGGTAGATGGCGCGGTTCTCGCTGAACTGCGGGTCGATGCCGACGCCCTGGAGCCCCTCCTCGTCATGGGAGTAGACCGGGAGCTTGCCGGACACCTTGGTGTCGCCCGCCGCGTCGGTCAGCCGCAGGGTGCCGTCGCGCGAGGTGTGCAGCACCGAGCGGTCCGGCAGTACGGCGAGCGACATCGGCTCACCGGTCTCCTCGGCCCCCTTGGCGAGGGTGACCTGCTGGAACTCCTCGGCGGCCGGGGCGGGTTGGTCCGCGACCGCCGGCGGAGCGGTGAACGCGAGCCCCGCGCCGACGAGCAGTCCGCTCGTGACGAGCGCGAGGGGCCCGCGCAGTCGAAGCCTTTTCCTGTGCACGCTGATCCTCCGTGGAAAGAGGGGGTGTACGGGCGGGCCGTCAGGCCACTGTGGCTGGCACAGGCGCGCGCCGTCGCGCCGGGGTGACCGGTCCAGGGAGAGGGGACCCCCTATGTGACCGGTACATCTCAAGGACCGTAGCGGTGTTTGTCCGGTTCGGAAACCCCTTTGACACAAGCGGGCCGAGCTTCATCCACAGGCAGGATAAAGCCGGGGGCGCGGTTGTCTTCCCCGAGCGGGGGCGCCCTGCGGAGGGACGCCTTCAGGTGCGCTCGCCGACCAGAGTCGGTTCGGGAGCTTCGGGTTCCTCGATGGCCGTTCGGCGCTCGACCAACCCGAGCGCCACACCGGCAATGATGATCACGCCGCCGAAGACCTGCGCGAGCCGGACCGTCTCTCCGTTGATCACCACGGCACCGAGCACACCGAACACCGGCACCAGGTTGAGGATGTTGACCGCGACGCTCGAGGTCATCCGGTGCAGACCGTAGTTGTAGAGGAGGAAGCCGCCGACGGAACACGCCACGGCCAGATAGGCGAGCAGCGCAGAGGCCGTGGCATCCGGCACCCGCCAGTCCCCGATCTCCAGGAGCGAGGCGAGCAGGAAGCCGGCGGCGCCCGCCACGGTCTGGTAGTAGGTGAGGTTCACCGCGTCCTGCCCGCGACCCGCGTACTTGCCCAGCACGTTGTACCCGGCCCACACCAGCCCGCCGAGCAGCAGCAGGACATCGCCGAACCAGCGTGCTGTGCCTCCGACTTCCGCCCCGTTGCGTACGACCAGGAAGGCTCCCGCCGTGGCGAGCAGCACACCGCTGACCCGGAGCAGCGGCATCCTGGTCCGGAAGACCACGAGTTCCAGGAGCATGGTCATCAGCGGATACGAGGCCACGATCAGGGAGGCGTCGGAGGCGGTCGACAGCTCGACGCCGATGTTCTCGAGCACGAAGTAGACCAGAATGCCGAGCAGGCCGCTCAGGTAGATCAGCCGCCGCTGGCGGGCATCCGGCCGGGCTACCGGGTTGCGGCGCATACGCACCATGATCGCGAGCAGCGCGGCGGCGATCGTGAAGCGGATGGCCCCGATGGTCAGCGGCCCGACGTCCGCCAACACCTCCTTGGTCACCGCGTACGAGCTGCTCCAGAACAGCGCGGCCGCCACGACGGAACCGATCGCCAAGATCCTGGTCTTCCGCTCGTCCACCCCTGATGCCCCTTCCCGTCCGAACTCTCCGATTCCGCCCGACCGCATGGCGTAGATGCGAATCATGGACGGAAACATCGCGGGGATGCTAGCAATCGGTCCGTGTATGTGGCACGCTGGCCGAACATAATTCGGCGTTCTGGGAGCTTGGCGGAATATGGACGAACTAGATTCGGCGCTGCTGCGGCTTCTTCAGCAAGATGGTCGGCGCACCAACCGGGATCTGGCACAGGAGTTGGGAATTGCCCCCTCCACCTGCCTGGAGCGGGTGCGCTCCCTCCGTGAGCGCGGCGTACTGCTCGGGTTCCACGCCGAGGCGGACCTCCCTTCGATCGGCCGGGGGTTGCAGGCGATCATCGCCGTGCGGGTACGGCCGCCGACGCGTGCGGTCATCGAGCAGTTCCAGGCCTTCGTGGCTCGGATGCCCGAGGTGATCGCGGTCTTCGTGCTGACCGGCACCGACGACTTCCTCCTCCATGTGGCGGTTCGCGACGCCGACCATCTGCACTCGGTGGTCCTGGACAAGCTGACCGAGCGAAAGGAGCTCGCGGACGTACGCACCTCGGTGGTCTATGGGCACCTGCGCAAGAACGTCATCGAGCCGATGTGAGGCCCTCCAGGGGCGCGGTCGGCAGATCGTTCGCCTCCGCCTCTCGGGCGTTGAGTACGGCCGGGCCGCCCGGGCCAAGCCGGGCCGCGTGACCTGGATCTCTACCTGTACCCGCGGCGTGTCCGGCCCGGCGCGGCGGCCCCGGCCCGCCCCGCGAGCCAGGGCCCGGGCCAGGTCCGCGCCCGCCGCGAGGGCCGCCGCATGCCTGGATGTGCCTGCCGGGCGTGAGTGCTTGAGGCCGGGCCACCCGGCTCATATATCGTTTTTCGATATCGGGGTCCGTGACACGGGGCGGTGCGTAGGCCATGGGCAGGGCGTCTACTGCGGCGGGGGTGCCGGATGAGCTGGCGCGGCGGCTGGGAGTACCGGACGCGGTGGTGATCGGGCTGGGGTCGATGATCGGCGCCGGGATCTTCGCCGCACTCGCTCCGGCCGCCCGTGCGGCGGGTTCGGGCCTGCTGCTGGGGTTGGCCGTCGCGGCGGTGGTGGCGTACTGCAACGCCACGTCCTCGGCGCGGCTGGCCGCCCGGTATCCGGCCTCGGGCGGCACCTATGTTTACGGGCGGGAGCGGCTGGGCGCGTTCTGGGGGTATCTGGCCGGGTGGGCGTTCGTGGTCGGCAAGACCGCCTCGTGCGCGGCGATGGCGCTCACCGTGGGCGCGTACGTGTGGCCCGGGCGGGAACACGCGGTGGCGGTGGCGGCGGTGGTGTTGCTGACCGCGGTGAACTATGCCGGGGTGCAGAAGTCGGCGTGGCTGACCCGCGTGATCGTCGCGATCGTGCTGGCAGTGCTCGGCGCCGTCGTGGCCGCCTCCCTCACCTCTGACGCCGCGACAGCGTCCCGCCTGAGCGTGGGCGCGGACGCCTCGTTCGGCGGGGTTCTTCAGGCAGGCGGCCTGTTGTTCTTCGCCTTCGCCGGGTACGCGCGGATCGCCACGCTGGGCGAGGAGGTGCGCGATCCGGCACGGACCATCCCCCGCGCCATCCCGCTCGCGCTGGCCATCACCCTCGTCGTCTACGCCCTGGTCGCGGTCTCCGCACTGACGGTGCTCGGCCCGGACCGTCTGGCCCAGGCCGCTGCGCCCTTGTCGGAGGCGGTGCGGGCCGCGGGCGCCGGCTGGCTGGTCCCTGTCGTCCGGGTGGGCGCGGCGGTGGCGGCACTGGGCTCGCTGCTCGCGCTGATCCTCGGCGTCTCGCGCACCACGCTGGCCATGGCCCGCGACCGGCACCTGCCGCACGTCCTGTCCGCCGTGCACCCCCGGTTCAAGGTGCCGCACCGGGCGGAGTTGGTGGTCGGCGCGGTCGTGGCGGCCCTGGCGGCGGTGGCGGACGTGCGCGGGGCGATCGGGTTCTCCTCCTTCGGCGTGCTGGCCTACTACGCCATCGCCAATGCCTCCGCCTGGACCCTCACCCCGGCAGAGGGCCGCCCGGCCCGGATCATCCCCGTCGCCGGCCTGGCCGGATGCCTCGTCCTCGCCTTCGCCCTGCCCGTCACGTCGGTGATCTCCGGAGCCGCGGTGGTGGCCGTCGGCGCCGCCGCCTACGGCGTCCGCCGCGTGCTCGCCGACCGGTCGGCTTGATGGTGACAGGAGTGTGGGGTCAGCCCGCAACACGACGCAACACGGTGTTCGGCGGCCAGTCGGTGCTCTTGGAGGGGCGCGCGGTGCGCGGGCCGGCAGGTCCCGCTGAGGTCCTCGGGGTCTTGCGAGGGGGAGTCGGCGCACCGCGCGCGGTTTCGGGAGTGCTCAGCCCGAGGGGTCAGCCCATGTGAACGGCGGGGGCTCCGTCCTCGGTGTGCTGCCGTTCGGCGTTGATGGCCAGCACGGTGATGGCAAGTCCCGCGAGGAACATGGCGCCCGCGGCGGCGAAGGCCATGGTGTAGCCGTGGGTCAGAGCCTCGCCGGCGCGGCTCGCCAGGCCGACGTCCTTGGTGGCGAGCGCTCGGTAGAGAGTGGTCGCCGCGTCGGGGAGCTTGTCGTTGGCGGCCGAGGTGGCGATCGTCGACAGCACGGCGAGGCCGAGAGCGCCGCCGATCTGCTGGGCGGTGTTCAGCAGCGCCGACGCGATGCCCGTGTCGTGGTGGGCGACGTCGCTGACCGCGCCGAGGGTCATCGGTACGAAGCTCATGCCCAGGCCGAGGGCGGTGACGAACATCGCGGGCATGAGGTGCGCGGCATAGGAGGAGTCGGGCTCCAGAGTGGCGAACCAGAACATGCCGGCGGCCCCGACCAGCAACCCCGGACCGGCGATCAGCCGGGGTGCGAAGTGCGTGACCAGCTTGGAGCTGATGCCGGCTGCTGTGGCCATGCCGAAGCTGAAGGGGAGGTAGGCGAAGCCGGTCCTCACCGGGCTGTAGCCGAGGATCAACTGCATGTACAGCGTCAGGAAGTAGAACGTGGCGAACATGCCCGCGCCGATGAACAGCATCGTGGCGTAGCTGCCGGAGCGGCTGCGGTCCTTGAGCAGGCGCAGCGGCATCATCGGGTCTGCGGTGCGGGCCTGGAGCAGCAGGAAGGCGCTGAGCAGTACGGCCGCCCCGACGAAGGAGGTCAGGGTCAGCGCGTTGGTCCAGCCGTGTTCGCCGCCCCGGGTGATGCCGTAGACCAGGGCGATCAGACCGCCGGTGCCGGTGACGGCGCCGGGTATGTCCAGGCGGCCGGGGTGGCGCTCCGCCTCGACGAGGGTGTTCGTGCCGACGAGCACGGCCAGGCCGATGGGGATGTTGACGAAGAACACCCAGCGCCAGTCCAGGAGATCGGTGAGCGTGCCGCCGAGCAGCAGGCCGACCGTGGCGCCGACGCCGCCCATCGCCGCGTACACGCCCATCGCGGTGTTGCGTGACTTGCCCTGGGGGAACGTGGTGGTGATCAGGGCCAGCGCGCTGGGCGCGGCGAGCGCGGCGCCGACGCCCTGTAGGACGCGGGCGGCGATCAGCAGGCCCTCGCCCGGGGCCAGGCCGCCCAGCAGCGAGGCCAGGGTGAAGACGGCGATGCCGGCCCGGAACATGCGCCGTCGTCCGAAGAGGTCACCGGCCCGTCCACCGAGCAGCAGCAGTCCGCCGAAGGCCAGCGCATAGGAGTTGACGATCCAGGCGAGGTTCGCGTCGGTGACGTTCAGGTCGGTCTGGATGGCGGGCAGCGCGATGTTGGTGATGGTGGCGTCGAGGACCACCATCAGCTGGGCGGCCGCGATGACGATCAGGGCCAGCCCGAGGTGACGGCCCCGCCCCGGCGGCGCGGTGGGCGTATCGGCCGGTGCGACGGCTGCGGCCGCGCGGTCGGTGGACATGCCGGTAGACATGAAAGAGGGCTCCAGAGGAGAGTGAATTGGCACTGCCGCGCCAACGCTTCGTTGTGGAAGTCTGCGGCAGCGGCGGAAAGCGGCATCGCGGATGCGAATGAGAAAGACCCTAGCATCGTCCGCTGCCTGGTTCGGACCGAAACTGATATGACGAAAGTCCGGCTTGACAAGGGGACTTGCTGTGTGGGCACTGAAAATCTACCGGATCGCCGCGGGGTAAAACGCACGCCAAATGGCCACCCGACTCGGATATCGGATGGCCTGCAAATTGACGAGAAATGAAAGTCTTCAGGTGGGGAGTTTTGCCGGGGTGCGGTGCCGTAAGGGGAATTGTTGAACTGCCGCGTTATTCCGGCCGGTGCTTCTCGCCGTGGCATCGCCGTGCCCCGAAGGCGGAGACCACTACTTCCCCGTCGCCTTCGGCTTTGTGAGGGATCAGTGTGGGCCGGCGGGCCTCGCGGGTCGTTGGGTGAACTGGGCGGTGAGTTCGGTCTGACGGCCGACGCGGACGCCGTCGGCGTCGAGGAGGAAGTTCACCTGCCAGATCTCGACGCCCTGGTCGACGGCCGCGGCGACCTTCGTCCGGACGGCGGCGTGTCGGGTGCTGGGGTTGGGTCCGACCTGGAAGCCGGGGTTGTCGTAGAGGAAGCAGACGATAAGGATCGCGCGCTGGTGGCCGGCGAGGCTGTCGCCGAGTTCGCCGATGTGCCGGATCATGCGGTCGGTGGAATCGAAGGGAGCCTGTCTGCGCGTCCTGATGTGTCTGCCCAGCGGGGCCTGGACGTGCTGGAGCGGCGTCTTGACCTCGATATAGGTGTCGTCGTTGACGAGGAAGTCGAGGCGGGAGTGGCCCAGGGTCTGCTCGCACAGCACGGTCCGGGCGGTAATCATGTCGGTCAGGAGGTTGTGGCGCAGGGCGGTCTCGATATAGCGGTTGGCGGCGTTCTGGTTGATGCCGATCCAGGTGGGCTCGGGTGTCTCGGGTGGATCGAGGGAGATGGCCTCGACGGTGTGGGTGGTTTTGCGGGCAGGGTTGTCGCTGCGGGACAGCAGGCAGGGCAGGCCGTCGAGGACGAAGTTGCCGATCCGGCCGGTGGTGGGGCAGTGGCAGGCCACGGATGTGCCCGTGATGTCGGCCTCGATGATGAACCGGTTGGGGCGGCGGATGATCGTCGCGGGCTGTAGTGGCGCGGCGAAGTGGATCATGCCGTCGGTCACATGGATGTCCTCGGCGGGCATGGCGGTCTCCTTCTCCTTTCCTGTGTCCTGACTCCACGGGCAGAGCCGGCGTGGTTCACCGGCATGTCCGAGTACGCGGCCTCCCGTGCCGGGACCGGCCCCTGACCTGCGGCAACAGGCGCCCGGCGACGGGCTGTGGGCAGTGGTGCGGATGCCTGTGCGCAGACCATTCAGGAACCGTCCGGTGGGGGAGCGAGGGTGCTCGGGGAGGTTCGAGGGTAGAGGGCCGCCGTTGCCTGGGCCGCTTCCCGGAGGGCGTCCTGGAGCTCGGGTGGATCGACGACCTCGACCTTCGGACCGAAGGACAGCAGGGTGGTGGCGTGGCCGAGGGAACGGAACTGCAATGTCAGTTCGGTTGCCTCGGTGTCCGGGCGGCTGTGTGTGCCTGCAGGGGCGGCGAGGTCGGTGTGGTGGACCCGCAGGAACCGGGCGAGGGTGTCAGGAGCCACGCGGACCGTGACTTTTACGGGTCGCTCCACGCTCTCCACCTCGCGTCGCAGGTCCTGCCACACATGCTGTAGCTCCACGCCGGGGCGGAGACGGGCTTGCTCGGACAGGACACGCGCGGTCACGACCCGATCGGCGCGGAAGAGCTTCGGCCGCGTCTGGTGGTCGGCTACCAGGTACCAGACGCCGGCCTTGTTCACGAGCCCGTAGGCATCCAACGTGTAGGAGCGTTCGCTTCCGTCACGGCCGTGGCGGTAACGGACGCGCAGCCGCTGGTCGCCGAACACCGCGTCCTGTAGGCAGGCCAGCTCCGGGGACCGGAGCGGGAGTGGCACCGGTGTGCCACCGGTCGGGCTCGATGAGTACCCGGCGGCTGGCCAGGTCGGCTTCCGGGCGGTGGACCTCGGGGAGCACTGCCATGATCTTGCGGAGGGCGGACCCCATGGCCTGGCCCAGCCCGAGATCGGCGTGGGCACTGTCGGACAGGAGCACGAACAGCGCCCGTGTCTCGTCCGCCGTGAGACCGCTGACGTCCGTACGGTAACCGGGCACCAGCGCGATGCCGCCGTGCGGCCCGCGCTCCGTGTAGACGGGGACGCCGGCCGCTGACAGGGCCTCGATGTCACGCATCACCGTCCGCACGGACACCTCAAGGCGCTCGGCCAGTTCCCTGGCGGACGTCTGCCCGTGCGTTTGCAGCAGGAGCAGGAGGGCGAGTAGCCGCTCCGAACGCACAGCGCATCTCCTTGTTGGCTCCGATGACTAATAGACGTGATGGAGTGAAGCTCTCCCCGGGGAGTCCGGCTCGGTCAGGCGTTGCGCGCGCCCTTGGCGCGGGCCACGAAGCCACCCTCGAGGTTCGCGGTGGGCGCGGTGCCGACGATGAACTGGCTGCGGATGATCGTGCCACCGGCGGCGACCATCGGGGCGAAGTCCTCCCAGAACTCCCGGTACCCTTACTTGCCGGTCACCTCACCGGCCGGCAGGTTCTCCAGCGCGCCGAAGTCGCGGGCGAACGGTTGTCAGTCATCGCGCTTCTCCTCGGGGCCATCACTCGATGGGAACACTCCCACCGTAAAGCTGCATTTATGACATGTGGCGTCATATATAGAAGAGAGATCTTTCCGTCGACGCGGCGATGCCCGACCGTCCAGTCGAGCGCTCGCCGACCACACAGGGCTCGCCACTGATCACGGAGCGCGCGATGTCGAAGATCGGGACCGCCTCCGAGAACGTCTCATCCAGTTTGCCGAAGCTGACGAGGCGGTCACTGGAGCGGCTCTCACCGGTTCACAAGCCAACGGGCACAGCGACGAATGGTCGGACACTGACCTGGTTCTCGCGATCCGCGACGAACTCGCTGTGTCCTCGAGCCGCTGGACACAGTGGCTCCACGACGAGTTCGGCCCGAGAGGCCCGTAGTGGCGGACCATCTTCGGTGAGGAACGATCCCTGGCCCCCTTCCCGCAGCCCGACCGTGACGCCCTGATCGGCCTCGCCTGGCACCACGCTTTGCATGCCCACATCTCCATCCAGCGAGGCCGGGCATGGCAGGCTGAATACTGGATCAGCGCCTTACGTGATCATGTTGTGGCACTGGCGTGCCTACGCCTCGGCCATACAGCCGTCCACGCGAAAGGCGCCCACCTGCTCCCCATGACAATGACGGTGCCACTTGAAGCAACGCTCGTCTCCCAACTCGCCACAAGGCTTGGCCCCATGTTGGCTGAACTGGGAGAGCGGAGTCAGGAGTGAACCGCGCCTTCTCGGTGAGCAAGCCGGGCGTGGCCGGAACGGATCGCGGAGACCGCGGTGGCGGTACCTGGTTCTTGCGCGGTGCACCACGAGGTTCTGCGGAGGGCGCCCGTTTTCTGAGTACCTCCTGAGTATCTGGTCGGATGCGGAGTCGGCCACGTTCAGCGATTCTTGCCCGCATGAGTGAGACACCGGTCAAGCAGCAGAGTACGGCCGCGTTCTACGGCCAGGCGGTCGCCTCGTTCGCTGTCGCCATGGCGGCCACCGCCATCGGCATCTTCCGACTGAACGCCGACGCCTGGGTGCGCGGCTTCCTGGCCATCGCCGTGCTCTACCTGGTGACCTCCGCCTTCACTCTGGCCAAGGTGATTCGGGACCGGCAGGAGGCCGGGCAGATCGTCAGCCGGGTCGACCAGGCGCGGATGGAGAAGCTGCTCGCCGAGCACGACCCCTTCGAAAAGCTGTGAACACTTCCGTATCCCCTCCATGAGACCGCTAACCGGGTAACCGCTGTGGCCGTGCCGTTTGGCGAAGGTGCCGCTAGGCAGTGTCTTCAAATGATCAGCGTTGGTGGATCATGGTGTCGTGATACCTCGCCATGAACTGTCTGATGCCGAATGGGAGTTCGTTCGGCCGTTGCTGCCCGAGTCGTTGCGGGGGCGGAAGCGGCTGGACAACCGCAAGATCCTGAACGGGATCGTATGGAAGTTCCGGACCGGGACAGCGTGGCGGGACGTGCCCGAGCGCTATGGCCCGTGGGCCACGCTGCATACACGTTTCCGCAGGTGGGCGATGGACGGGACGTTCGAGCGGATGCTGCGGGCTGCTCAGGCGAAAGCAGACGCGGCGGGCGACATCAACCGCCTTAAGCAATGGCGCGGCATCGCCACCCGCTACGACAAGACCATCGAGTCCTACGACCCCGCCGTCACCCTCGCATCACTCCTGATGTGGGCGTGACATCTGACGACCGAACCTAGGCCAGGTCCTCGTACCCGTCCATGCTCTCGTACCCGGAGTGAAACAGCGCTGAGAAGCTTGGGTACTTCGTCGGGTTGCCGTACTTCGGCGCGAACTCGTAGGCGGCCCACTCGCGGTCCGGCCCGACGTCGGTCGGATCGAGCAACCAGAAGTCTTCTCCCCGGGCGATCTCGACGGATCGGCGAAACAGCTGTACATCGTTCTCGTTGCCGGGTATTGAGTCGTAGATCTCGGTCACGCGCCTGCCGGCATCGCCGTCCCGCATCCATGAGACGCGGCCGCACGGATGAACACCTTCCACCCAGGCATCCAGGCGCGTCCACCCGTCGCTCGCCAGAAAGAACCCCCTGAGGCTCGGCGGGAACCGCACCCCGAGGCGCTCCTCGGATGCCACCAGGGCTTCTTCCCGAGCCGGTGCTTCACCCAACCACACATCGACCCGACCCTCCCGATCCAGCAGGTCCAGCTGATCTTCATCCAGCAGATCGACCAACTCGTCGCCGTCGGCACAGTTCTTCAAGTACCGCTCGCCGTACCGCTCCAGAAAGCCACGCCACTCCTGCGGTGTGGTCAGAACAGCGTCAACTACACCCTCGTCAGAACCAGTTGTTTCACTCACACCGACCATGGTGCCAGCTGGCCATGACAACGCCGACGGCTGCCGACCGTACGGCGTGCGAGGACCCGCTCATGGTTCCTGCCCTCTGATGTGGACGTGACTTTTGACGACAGGCCCTAGGGGCCCGGGGCAACCAGGAGAGCCGGTCTGCGACGGCCCCTATGCACGCGCTGCCGCTCGCACGACGCCTCCAATCTGGCGGCGCGGAGGCAACCGGACGTAATGGACCCGGAAGGCTCCGGTATCCCCGTCGAACCCGTTCGCGACGATGCCGTGGTACGTGGCCGGGCGAGGCGCGACGCAAGGGGGTCGGCTGGGGTCGCCGTGGCGGGGGTGAAGCGTGTTGGCCTTGGCTGTCGCGCTTTCGAGTGGTTTGTTCTTCGTTGCGATCCCGGAGGTGCCCGCGTGGCCCGATGATCCCAACCCCCGGGCCGTGGCCTGCGGCCCGAGAAGGGATGGAGGCACATCGATGAGCGCAACGCGACGTTCGGTGCTGGGCGCGGCCATGGCCGGGCCGTTACTGGCCCAGTTCACAGGGGCGGCATCCGCCGCCACCGCCGAGCCGGGCACGCTGGGCACGGTCTCCGAGGGCTGGGTCGAGGTCCGCTGGACCGAGCAGGCCCAGGTGCTTCTGGACCGTTTCCAGGCGGTGGTGGAGGCGGTGGCCCCGGCCCAGCTGGTGCGGGACGCCCAAGGTGGGGCGATCCGCTTCCCGGTGCGGTCCGGGCAGGGCGACCCGTCCGCGGCCGACCCGCCGAGGGCTCACGGCGACGGTCGGCTCGACGGCGGAGTCGACATCCGCACACCGGATGGCAACGTGCGGGTGACCGGCCTGGAAGGTGCTCTTCAGGACGGGCTCGCGTCCGGGAAGTGTGTGGTCAACGGAGTCGACCTGGGGCACCAGGCGGTGGTCCGGCCGGGCCTGGACAAGGGAGTGCTGAAGACGGAGAGCGTGCCGCTGGGCAAGCCGATGAAAGTCCGGATGACCGATGTGCCGCTGCGGCCCACGCCGGAGCTGGTGGAGACGTTCAGCAACACCTTCGGCGACGCCGACTTCACCACCGACACGGTGCTGGCGCACGTGACCGCCGAGGGCGTGTACACGCCGCCGCCGAAGGCGTGAGGCATCGCCGGCCCGGACTGCTCAGCCGGTCCGGGCCGGCTCCTCACGGCCGGCCTGAGCGGGCAGGCCACGACGACTGCCAAAGCGGCGCTCGCGCGCCGCGTAGGCGGTGACGGCGTCGCGTAGCCGGGCCAGGTCGTAGTCGGGCCACAGGGTGGGGTCGAAGACCAGCTCCGCATAGGAGAGGTGCCAGGGCAGGAAGTTGCTGATCCGCTGCTCACCGGAGGTGCGGACCAGCAGATCGACGTCGGGGAGTTCCGGCACATACAGATGCCGGGTGAGGTCGGCGGGGCCGATGTTCTCGGGGCGGACCGTGCCCGCCACCGCTTCGGCGGCCAGCGCACGCGCGGCGGCGGTGAGTTCCTCCCGCCCGCCGTAGTCCACGCAGACAGTGAACGTGAGCACGTCGTTGTGGCAGGTCATGCTCTCCACCAGCGTGAGCGCGGACGCCAGCGAGGTGTCGATCCGGTCGCGCCGCCCGCACCAGCGCACCTTCACGCCGAGCCTGTGCAGCCACTGCGCACCCTGGGTGATCCCGTCGGCGAGGGTGTCGAACAGGGCTGCCAGCTCCTCCGGCGACCGGCCCCAGTTCTCCGTGGAGAACGTGTAGACGCTCAGGTGCCGGATGCCCAGCCGCAAAGCCGCGTTGACCAGCCGCAGGGCCGCTCGCTCACCCGCGCGGTGGCCCTGCGGCACCGGCATGCCGCGGGCCTCGGCCCAGCGCCGGTTTCCGTCCATGATGACTGCGACATGGCCGGGCATCGGTCCCTGATCCGGCCGCGCCGGGCGGCGGCGCGCACTGCCGTCCAGGCTCGTCGGATCCACTCCGTCCGCCAGCACCTGGGAGCGCAGCAGCGTCGCCTCGTCGTAGGGCAGCTGCGCGCCGAGCAGGAGGGTGTGCAGGAACGGCTGGTACTGCACCCCTACCATCCCGGTGACCGGTGCGGCCTCATCCAGCAGTCCGCGCCAGTGGACGAGTTGGACGTCCACGAACGCGTCCAGCTCCTGCCGGTTTGCGCCGCTTCGCAGGTCACCGACCTCCAGCCCGAGCCGGCGCAGGTCCTCCCTCGGCAGGTAGCAGCGGCCCGCCGCGAGGTCGGCCGGCAGGTCCTCGAAGATGTCCGCCATCTGGCACGCTTCGAACAGCGTCGACACCAGCCGCAGGGCCTCGGGGCCGCTCGGCTCCAGCAGGGCCACCCACAGCTCGGCCACGGCACCCGCGATCCCGCGCAGGTAGTCGCGCCGGAGGTCCGCGAAGGTCTCGTACACCGGCACGGCCGCGCAGTCGGCCCGCACGGTGTCGAGATACTCCTCGATCAGCGCCTGGTCGAGATCCCACCTGTGCACCGTGTCCACGAACGCCCGCCGCACCGGATGCGTGCTGTGCCCGGATCGCAGATCGGCCAGGGTGTCGGCCTGCCAGCGGGCGAAACGCTCCTGGCGGCCCTCGGGCGAGCCCTCGTCGGCGATCCGGTCCGTTTGCACAGTCCATCCGTGAATCGCGTGGACGAACCGCCTGACCGCTGCGGGCAGCGTGTCGGTCGCCGTCCACAGCGCGGCCAGGGACTGCCGCACCTCGGTCTCGCACGCCTCGTACGCCTCGCGCAGCTCTGGCGAGTCGCCGAACGCTCCCTCGCTCCACACCACTTCCGGACCTCCCCTCCCGGGCCGCCAGGGTCGGCAGCCTCCGCCAGCGCTAACGATCCACCGGCCCCTCGGTGGCGAACCGTTCACCGCGGCACCGACGGGATCTCGCGGTGGGCGGTGTTTTCGGACAGGTTGGCGGCGGGCCCTGGCGTTCGGCCTGGTCGGCGACCTTTGATATCGGCGTCGTCCACCTGGCCAACTTCTCCAGGGCGGCTGTATGCCTGGGCGGAGACGAGGGTTCTGGAGTGTCGGTGGTGTCGGCTTGGATGTCCGCATGACGGTTCATGATGTTGCGCGAGCTCTTCCTGACATCCCCGCCCTTCGGGATCTGTGCCGGTCGATGGCCATGGTGGAGGCGCTGTTGAACCCGGATGGTGAGCGGTACTACTCGTTCAGCGCGACGTGGTCACCGACGGAGGAGATCGCCTCGATGCGCAATGGCTCCGGTGACGAGTTCGATGTCGTGTTCTCCCCGGCGGGCGCGTATGTCCGGGGCTTCGACCACGAGTCGCCGATGAGTCCTTACGCCGACGACGGGCTGTGGCCCGGGGTTGTGGACTCGGTTCCCCATGTGTTTCGTGGACACGTCTTGGAGCCGGCCTTCGGCGACGATGGCATGCCCCGCGTGACTGCCTGCATGTGGCGTGAGGCAGCGAGCGACCGGTGGCAGACAGGAGATATCCACTTCCCCGAGGGGTACGCGGACCCCGACGGTGCCGACTGGCTGTTTCAGTTGCTGACAGACCCGACGCCGGAAGCGTTCCAGAGGTTCGCCGAGGATTACTACGAGACCGCGGTGGATATCGACGCGGTGCGCCACGTGTATGAACTCCGTCCGCTCAACCGGCAGACGGTTCGCGCTCTGAACAGCACGGTGTCGCTGTCGGCTGTGGCAGCTGCCGCCGCCGGGATCGGCTTTCCTGTCGATGGCGAACTGCTGTTGCCCATCTCGCCGAAGCGATGCGCGCCCGCGACAAGGCCGCGGTGAGCGCCCTGCTTCGTTTCCGCGACGGCCACGGCACCCCGTAGAACACGGCAGGTCCGGTGGAAGCGCGGTCAGAGGGTGCGGACCAGGAGCATGGCGCCCATCACGAGCATGGTGGCCGCGACGAGGGTGTCCAGCGCCCGCCAGGCGGTGGGGCGGGACAGGACGCCGCCGAGGAGCCGGGCGCCGTAGCCGAGGCCGGCGAACCAGACCAGGCTTGCCAGCATCGCGCCGAGGCCGAAGGCCCAGCGCAGCGAGCCGCGGTCGGCGGCGACCGAGCCGAGCAGCAGCACGGTGTCCAGGTACACGTGCGGGTTGAGCCAGGTCATGGCCAGGCAGGTGAGCACTGCGGTGCGCACGGAGCCCGCCGAGGCGCCCCGCGTCGTCAGCGCTTGCCCGGTGGCGGGCCGCAGCGCGCGACGGGCGGCCAGAATGCCGTAACAGATCAAGAAGGCGCCACCGGCCAGGCCGACCGCGGTCAGTGCGGCGGGCCACGCGGTGACCACGGCGCCGAGCCCGGCCACGCCGAGGGCGATGAGGACTGCGTCGGACGCGGCGCAGATGCCGACCACCGCGAGTACAGCCTGCCCGCGCGCGCCCTGGCGCAGGACGAAAGCGTTCTGCGCGCCGATGGCGACGATGAGGGACAGGCCTGTACCGAATCCGGCGATGCCCGCCGAGAGAATGCCGCTGTTCATGGCCTCCGACGTTATGGATCACCGTGGCATTAGTACAGCTAAAGTTTCTTACCTACCATTAGTGATTATGATGACAGAGCTGCCCATCGATCAGGTGCGTACGCTGCTGGCCGTCGTCGACGAGGGCACCTTCGACGCCGCGGCCGCCGCTTTGCACGTGACACCTTCCGCGGTCAGCCAGCGGATCAAGACACTGGAGCAGCGCACCGGGCGGGTGCTGCTGATGCGTACGAAGCCGGTCCGGCCGACGGAGTCCGGGCAGGTGGTGGTGCGGTTTGCGCGCCAGCTGGCCGCCCTGGAACGGGAGGCGCAGACGGAGCTGGGGATCGCAGCCGGAGCCGGTCCGGCCCGGTTGCCCATCGCGGTGAACGCGGACACCCTGGCCACCTGGTTCCTGCCGGCCCTGACGCGGGTGCCGCAGAGCCCGCCGGTCTGCTTCGACCTGCACCGCGAGGACGAGGCACACACCGCGGCGCTGTTGCGCGAGGGGCAGGTGATGGCGGCCGTGACATCGTCGGCGGAGCCGGTGGCGGGCTGCATGGTGCGCCCGCTGGGCCGGGCGCGGTACCTGGCGGTGGCGAGCCCGCGGTTTGCGGAGCGCCATCTGTCGACCGGGCCGCTGGAGCGCTGTCTGCCCGACGCGCCGGTGATTGTTTTCGATCGGCGTGACGAACTCCAGGACCGGTTCGTTCGGTCCCTCACACCTGACGGGGCGGGCGCCAGTCGGATCCGGCACTACGTACCCACGTCGGAAGGCTTCTGCGACGCGGTGGCCGCCGGTCTCGGCTGGGGCCTGGTTCCGGAGCCGCAATCGGAACCGCTGCTGAGGTCGGGCGCGCTTACGGAACTGGCGCCGGGGCGGCGGGTCGATGTGCCGCTGTACTGGCAGCAGTGGAAGCTGGATGTGCCGGCACTCGCACTCGTGGCGGAGACGATTGCCGCCGCGGCAGCCGAGTCCCTGCACACCGACGACTGACGCCGCGTCCCGCTGTCCCACCGGCACGGTAGGGGAGCAGGCGTGCCCGCCCTGGCGGACGTCAGCAGACGGCGGCGGTTCCGCCTGGGCGGTCTTGAGCCGCTGCCTGCACCTTGGGAGGTGTCGGCGTCGCCGGGCTCCTAAGTGGTCCGGTCCGGAAGTCCTTCGGGAGTTGACGGCGGAGGCAGGGGTGTTGTCCCGTCTCACGAGACCTCGCCTCTGTCTCACCGGACCTTGTTCAGTTCGCATTCCGGGAACAAGGTAGGTGAGTCTGTCCAGGCCGGCGCCGGGCTCCTACCCCCAGCCGCGCGGCGCCTTGCCGGGCCGAGCGAGTGAGGCCCGAAGCTCAGTTCCTCGTCGGCGCCGGGGCCTTCGCCGGACCGGCCAGGTGCTCGGGTTCGAGTACGAAGACCGGGATCACGCGGTCGGTCTTCTCCTGGTATTCGGCGTACGGCGGATACGCGGCGACCGCGCGCTGCCACCACTGGGCCCGCTCGTCCCCGGTGAGCTCACGGGCCATCATGCCCTGGTGTTCGGGGCCGTCCTGGAGAGCCACCTGCGGGTCGGCCTTGAGGTTGAAGTACCAGACCGGGTGGCGCGGGAAGCCGCCCTTCGAGGCCACCGCCGCGTACCGCCCCTCGTGCTCCACGCGCATCAGCGGAATCTTCCGGATCCTGCCGCTCTTCGCGCCGCGCATCGTGACAATGACGACCGGCAGGCCCGTGTCCCAGAGCGTTGTGCCCTGTGTGCCACCCGAACTCTCATACAGCTCGACCTGTTCGCGCACCCACTGCGCCGGACTCGGCTCGTACTCGCCCTCAAGAGGCATCGCATTCACCCCATTGTCGTGTACGGATTATGTCGGGACAGTCCAACACAAACCTCGCGCGAAGGGGAGACCGCCACTCCCGCTCTGCCGACAACTTCACGTGAGACAGCAAGGTTCCGGTGTCGCACCTGGTTTTGTATTTCCGCAGGTCAGGGCATCCCCCGGCAGCAAGATCGACTGAGACAGGACGGTTGCGGTCGGTGTCTGGCCAGATGCCGGGGGCGGCGGGGTGGAGCCGGCAGGCGCCGTCAAGCGCTTCTGCGGGGGGTTCAGGTTGCCGGCCTCCCACGATCCTGTGTGTCACACCTCAGTGGCAGACTGGCGGCACAACGAAGCTCCGGAGGGGCAGGGCGATGCGGCAGGGTCACCCGTCGAGCGCCACTGCTCGGGGGCGGCTGGTGCCACGGGGGGAGATGCGCGGCTGTGATCTTCGACAGTCTTGATGTGTCGTACGGCGACATGTGGGGTTCCCATCAGGGAATGACCCATCCGGACCCGATGTCGCGCGCGGTCGCGGCACGCAGACATGCTGCCGGGATGGAGTACGCGGTTCTGCTGTCCGCGCGGGAGCGACCGCTGGCACTGGTCGAGTACTGGCCGCGCCGGATGTGGCGTGTGTATCTGTTCGACGACAGGTCCTGGCGCATGCAGATGATCGACCTCAAGCCGCACAGCACGGGGATGTTGTTGGCTCACCGGAACACCCGATGGCAGTTTTCCAACGAGCAGGAGCACTCGTCCTGGAAGTGGGATGTTCAGGAGACCACGACCGTCTCGGCCGACGGGCAGGTCGAGGTGAGGTCCGAGTTCGCCGGGCCGAGGGGAGCGTCGACGGAGCCACTGCACGCTCGAACATCCGGCCCGTCGAGCGTCCCCGTGCGGCGGTTCCCGGCGCCCGTCGAAAGCTTCCTCTGCCCCGTACCGGAATTCGGCGACTGGCAGGTGTTCGCGCCGTTCCTCGCCCAGCAGGGCCACGAGCCCGCCACGACCGTAGTCCTGAGTGACGTGTCGGTGGACGAAGGATCAGGACCGCTGCGCGCCACCGGAATCGAGCAACTGTTCAGTCCGGGCGCGTGCGACACTCCGGATGGGCCGGCCGTCGTCGAGCCCGTTGACGCCGGCCTGCTGCGGATCACGTCAGGGCAGCTGGCGGTCTCGGACCCCGGCTGGATCGGAGAGACCCCGCGGACCGTCGCTGTGCCACCGGGCGAGTTCCCGGTCACGCTGTCGCTTTTGCGTACGACACGCGGGGCCGGTGTCGCCGCGGCCAGGGTGACGTTCCTGGACATCCCGCCTCGTGAGTGGGAAATGGCCGTCCGGCCCGACGAGGACCTGGGGCTGCTCGGCGAGGGCCAGTTCTACGGGGTTGGCGTGGATACCGGCACAGCGGCTTTCATGGATGCGACTCGGACGGTGATCGAAGGCCGGCTGGACGAGGACCTGTTCGTACCCCTCGACAGCCATTTCACCGTCGAACTGCCCGGCACGGAGCCCGAGCCGAACCTCATCGCCTTCCGTGCCGGCCGGGGCGACGGGGCCTACCCCGTCTGGATCGGCCGCACCGATGACGGACGGGTTGGTTGCGTCGTCGTCGACTTCCAGCTCCATTCCGCTGACGGGGGAGAGTAAGGAGCCGCGGACCATCGGCGCGAGGCCGCACTGCCCGAGACTGGGGCCGCGGCGAACCTCCGGAGTGCACACGGCGATTGAGGAGCTCGACAACTCGATCACCGACTTCGGCCTGGTGGACGCCTTCCCGGAGGACGTCAAGGAAGCTCGCCGGCGGTACTACGCGTCGATGCACATGGGCGATCGGGCCACCGACGCAATGCGCCGGCATGGTGGGCCAGCAAGTCCAGCAGGGCGTGTATCCCGCGCAGATACGCAGAAGTTCCCGCACACGGGAGCCGCCTTCGGCGGGATCGGCGTCAGCCCAATCGCCCGGCCGACGACGGACTGCGTTTCGTCACCCACACAGCCCCATTTCGTCGGTACGCCGGGGTGCCCGTGGCGTCGCCCGTGGGCAGCAGGGAGTCCTCGCAGCGGTCGCTGCCGGCCTGCCGGCGTAGTAGAGGGCGAAGCCCCACCTGCCGACGGCGCCGGTCCAGCACAGCCGCATCAGCTTGACCTGTTCGCCGTCGGCCAGCTCCGCCTCCACATGGGCGAAGGCGCCGCGGTGGCGGACGTGCAACTGCTCCAGCTGTGGCCAGGCGGTGCGGGTGTGCTCGCCGAGGCGCCCGTCAAAGCCCCTGCCACGCGGCGGAGCCCCGCGCGGCGGAGCCGCACATCGGCAGGGGCTCGACACTGAGGGAAGGGGCGGGGTGCGGAAAGATCCGCCGGACACCCCCTACGGTGTGGTGGTTACCGTGCGGTAGAACTCGGCCGCGGTGACGGTGGCGGGGACACCGAGTTCGGCGGCGACCGTCGTGATCGCGGTGGAGCCGACGGCGAGGTCGACTCGGCCGTCGGTGGTGTAATGCGGCGCGATGAACGCCTCGTAGTGGGCTCGGACTTCGTCCTCGGTATGTCGGCCGAGGAACGTCTGCATGTGCCGCACCGTGGTGTCGGGGTCGTTGTGGATCACCTGGAGGGCGCGCCGGTGGGCTCGTACGACGGCCCGGACCGCGGGGTCGTCCGGGTCGGTGCGGGTGGTGTCGACGGCCACGCCGACGGTGGGGATCTTGAAGTGACCGCCGACCCAGGCCAGCACCTGCCAGCCGTGCTCGGCGGCCACCGCCTCCGGTGCCATGGTGCTGCCGACCAGGGCGGCATCGATGCTGCCGTCCTGTAGTCGGCGCAGGTCCATGCCGTAGTCGCCGGGGCGGCGGACGACGGCATGGACGTCGCGGTCCGGGTCGAGGCCGGCCTGGCGCAGCACGATCCGGGCGAAGCACCCGGGCGCGGTGTGG
This sequence comes from Streptomyces sp. NPDC097640, assembly GCF_040302705.1. Classification (NCBI taxonomy): domain Bacteria; kingdom Bacillati; phylum Actinomycetota; class Actinomycetes; order Kitasatosporales; family Streptomycetaceae; genus Streptomyces; species Streptomyces sp. NPDC097640. The sequence goes on along the minus strand of NZ_JBEOSB010000023.1, from coordinate 54,027 downwards.
GGGGCGTGCACCGCCAGCCGCCGGCCGGCCAGGTCGGCCAGGGAGGTCAGCCCGGGGCGGGCGGCGAGGAACCAGAACAGCGGGCTGTAGGTGTTCACGCTGAGTGCGACCCAGGGGATGCCATCGGTCAGTCGGGACAGCAGTGCCCGGCCCAGCCCGACGGTGGCGCCGCGGCGCAGCCGCTCCTCGTCCCAGGAGCAGCCGTCGTGCAGTGCGACGTGGACGCCCTCGTCGGCGTAGTAGCCCTCCTGGTCGGCGATGTAGGCGACGAGTTCCTCGTGCAGGCCCCGCCCGACGTAGGCGAGATCGATCGTGCACATGATCGCTTCCCTTGGTCGTGGCACCGCCATGCGGCCGCGCGTGCCGCGTGCGCGGGACGTCAGTACATGGACATCCCGCCGTTGACCGCGGCCGTGGTGCCGGTCATGAAGGCGCTGTCCTCGCCGGCGTAGAAGGCGACCGCTTGGGCGACGTCGGCAGGGTGTGCCAGGCGGCCCAGAGGGGTGGCGGCCAGCTGGCGCTGCCTGTGCGCATCGTCGAGCACATCCGCGATGCGGGTGTCCTCCACCGGGCCCGGCGCGACGATGTTGACCGTGATGCCCTGCGGGCCCAGTTCCTGGGCGAGGTACCGGGCAAACTGCTCCAGGGCGGCCTTGGACGTGCCCAGCGCGATCATGTACTCCCGGGGCCGGCGGCTGAGGCCGGTACCGATGTAGACGATGCGCCCCCAGCCCTGTTCGGTCATGGCGGGCAGGACGGCTTTGGTGACCGTGAACGCCGCACGCATCTCGTCGTTGAGCTTGCCGCCCAGTTCTTCCCATGTCATGTCCTGGAACGACTTGATCGCGTACGGGATGAGCGCGTTGTGCACCAGCACGTCAATGCCGCCCCATGCCGCCTTGACCTGATCGACCATGCTCTGGACCGCCGCTGCCTCGCGGACATCGGCCTGCACGGCCATGGCCCGGCCTCCTGCGGCCTCGATGTCGGCCACGACCTTCTCGGCTGCGCTGCTGCTGTGCAGGTAGTTGACCACCACGCGCATCCCCCGCTCGGCCAGCAGGCCCGCGGTGGTCGCCCCGATTCCGCTGCTGGCCCCCGTCACCAAGGCCACCCTGTCGGTTACCCCACTCACGGGCCCACCTCCTGCTCATCGTCGCCGGCTGTCGGTATGCCCACCGGTCCTCGTCGGTGCCCGTCCCGGAGCAACTCGGCGAGCCGCCGGTACACCATCGCGTCCGAACGCTGCTCCACGTACTGGTGCAGCATGGCCTCGCCTCGCCCTGGCGCGCGCTGAGCCGCGCCCATCACCTCGGCCGCCGCCATGGTTCCCAGGGTGGCTCCACATTCCCGCGCTGCCAAGGCACCCTTTCCGGGCATGTGGCGTGACCAAATGCTGTGATCTTGTCCGGTGCCGAGGAAAAGGGCGTGCGCGGCCTGGACGGGCATGAAGAGCGGACTGGGAGGATTTGCCTCCCAGCAGGGAGCAAGCCGGTCATGGTCTCGGTTCTGGCCGAAGGCGCAGAATGGGCGAAGGGAAATCCGGCGAACGGGGGTCCGGCCCGGCTGTGATCGGCTTCCTGATCCGCCTTGGAACACTCGCCGACCAGCACGCAACGGGTCGCTGGTCTCCGCACCGCGCATCGGCCCGGAGGCATCCGATGAACCACAAGCGCCCTGGGAACCACAAATGCCCTGGAACGGGGCCGCTCACCGTGACGGTGTTCGTCTTCCCGGGGGTTCGGCTGCTCGATGTGACCGGCCCCATCGAGGTATTCGCTTCGGCGAACGAGTTCGGCGGGCGCTATCGAGTGCAGATTGCGTCCGAGGGCGGGGCGGAGGTGATCACCTCCGCCGGGACCCGCCTCAGCGCTGACCTGCGTGTCGATGACGTACATGAGCCGTCCGACGTTTTGGTGATCCCGGGCGGTCCGGAATGGGAAACGCTGATCAAGGATGACGCGCTCTTGGATGCCGTTCGGCGGCTGCATGCCAACGCCCGCTGCACGGCATCGGTGTGTACGGGGGCGTTTCTGCTGGCCGCGGCCGGACTGTTGGATGGGCGTCGCGCAGCGACGCACTGGCGGCACTCACGGCAACTGGCCCTGCGTTTCCCGTCCGTGCGGGTCGAACCAGACGCCATCTTCGTGAGGGACGGGCGAATGATGACCTCGGCAGGTGTGAGCGCCGGCATCGACCTGGCCTTGGCGCTCGTCGAAGATCACTACGGTGCAGAGGTTGCGCGAGCGGTGGCCAAGGACATGGTCGTCTTCATGCAGCGACCGGGGGGCCAGTCCCAATTCAGTGTCCGCTCCCAGGTCCCGCACTCCCGCCGGGAGACGCTCCGCCGCATGCTGGACGAGGTCGCTCAGAACCCCGGGGCCAACCACACCGTGTCGGCCATGGCACGCAGGGCAGGCATCAGCGTCCGTCACGTGACCCGGCTCTTCTACGACGAGGTGGGAACCACCCCGGCCCGGTATGTGGAGCAGGTCCGGTTGGAAGCTGCCCGGGTGCTGCTGGAGACGGGTGATGACTCCCTGCCGGTGGTGGCGCGGCGTACGGGCTTCGGCTCGCCTGAGTCGATGCGCAGAGCATTTGTACAGCACCTGGGTGTGACGCCCGGTGCCTACCGGGTCAGTTTCCGCACGACCGGCGTGGGCACGAAGGATTCGGAGTCCGAACCCGTCTCGCCGTAGACCTCGCGGTCATGGCAGTGGACCAGGTCACAGACGTGGTGGTGGTCCCGAACGAGCGGACCCCCTCGGGTGTGGTCGAGAGGGGTCCGCAACAGCGGATCGCGCGCTGTGGCGCGGGAACCCGCCTTCCGCACCGCGGCAGGCGGCGTGGTCAGCGGAAAGCGGATGCCACGAGGTCCGTCTGCTCGCCGGCATGCCGTCGGGCAGAGCCCACGGCCGGCGTCGGCGCCGGGGGTCGGCTGACGCATCCGACGGGACGGTTCGCCAGCCGCTGCACGTGTGGCCCCACGAACGACCAGGCTCCCTGGTTCTCCGGCTCCTCCTGTACCCACCGCACCTCGGCGTTGGCGGGGAAACGGGCGAGTTCCGCGCTGAGCTCTTGCTCCGGGAACGGGTAGAGACGCTCCACGCGGACGATCGCGGTGTCCGACAGGTCTGAGCTTCGCCGGTAGGCGTCCAGGTCGTAGAAGACCTTGCCCGAGCACACCAGCAGGCGCGCGGTCCGGGCGACATCGGCCGTCTCATCCGGCAGGACAGCACGGAACGCGCCCGTGGTGAACTCCGTCAGCGTGGAGGTGGCTGCCTTCGATCGCAGCATCGACTTCGGAGTGAACACGACCAATGGCCTTGTGTGCTCGCGCTCGCTGAGCGCTTGCTGTCGGAGCAGGTGGAAGTAGTTGCCGGGCAGGGAGGGCATGGCGACGCTCATGTTCCCCTGCGCGCACAGTTGGAGGAATCGCTCGACCCTTCCGGAGGAGTGGTCCGGTCCCTGCCCTTCCAAGCCGTGCGGCAGCAGCAGCGTCACCCCGGAGCGCTGCCCCCATTTCTGTTCGGATGAGGCGATGTACTCGTCTACGACGGTCTGGGCGCCGTTGGCGAAGTCGCCGAACTGGGCCTCCCACAGCACCAGAGCGTCCGGCCGAGCCAGGGAGTAGCCGTATTCGAAGGCGAGGGCCGCCAGCTCGGACAGCATCGAGTCGTAGGGCGAGAAGTCCGCGGCGGTCGCGCCGAGGGAGCTCAGCGGTGTGTACTCCACGCCGGTGCGCCGGTCGGTGAGCACAGCGTGCCGTTGCCCGAACGTGCCGCGGCGGGAATCCTGCCCGGCCAGCCGCACCGGAACCCCGTCCAGCAACAGGGAGCCAATGGCGAGAGTTTCCCCGGTAGCCCAGTCGATGGTTCCCGCATCCAGCATCGTGGCACGTCTGCGCAGCTGCGGCAGAACGCGCGGGTGCACGGTGAAGTCGTGCGCCGGACCGGTCTGGGACGCGATGATGTGCCGGGCGGTCGCCTCCGTGATCGCGGTGGTCACCTGAGTGGCGGCTGCGCCCTCGGTGTTTTCGGAGATGATGTGTTCCGGGGAGCGGTCGGGCAGCGACAGCGCCTGGGTCTCGACGAAGGCGCGCTCAAGGCGTTCCCGGTAGTCCCGCAGGGCGCCTTCCACCTGCCGTTCGCCGATGTCGCCTCGGCGGACCAGCGTCTCGGCGTACTGCTTGCGCACCGAAGGTCTGGCGGCGATGCGGTCGTACATCGCCGGTTGGGTGATGGATGGATCATCGACCTCGCTGTGGCCGTGGCGGCGGTAGCAGATCAGATCGATGACGACGTCCTTGTGGAACGCCTGACGGTAGTCGAAGGCCAACCGTGCGACGCGGACGGCGGCCTCGGGGTCGTCTCCGTTGACGTGGAAGATCGGGGCTTCGATGGTCCGTGCCACATCGGTGGCGTAGGTGCTCGAACGGCCGTGGGCGGGTGAGGTCGTGAAGCCAAGCTGGTTGTTGATGACGATGTGAACCGTCCCGCCGGTGTGGTATCCGGGCAGCTGTGACATGTTCAGCGTCTCGCCGACCACGCCTTGACCGGCGAACGCGGCATCCCCGTGGACGACGATGGGCAGGACGGGGAAGGTGTCGCCACCGTCTGCGGCCGCCTCCTGCTTGGCGCGGACCACTCCCTGGGCCACCGGCCCTACGATCTCCAGATGTGAGGGGTTTGCCACGAGGGAGACAGCGATGGTGCCGCCGCCCAGTGCGTGATAGGTCCCTTCCGCACCGAGGTGGTACTTCACATCCCCGGATCCCTGGACCGACCGGATATCGACCGCGTCCTCGAACTCATGGAAGATCTCTCCGTAGGACTTGCCGACGATGTTGGCCAGAACATTGAGCCGGCCGCGGTGTGCCATACCGATGACGGCTTCCCTCACCCCGTGCCTGATCGAGCGGTGCAGCAGTGCGTCCAGCAGTACGATCGCGGACTCGCCGCCTTCGAGTGAATACCTTTTCTGGCCTACATATTTGGTGTGCAGAAATATCTCGAAGGCCTCTGCTGCACCCAGCCGGTAGAGGATCTGCAATTGTTCGGCGCGGTCCGGCCGGGGGTGAGGCGATTCGATCCGCTGCTGGACCCAGCAACGTTCTTCGGAGCTTTGGATATGCATGTACTGGGTGCCGACGGTCCGGCAGTAGGACTTCCGCAGGACCTGGAGAACGTCGCGAAGAGTCATGGTCACCTGCCCGGCGAAGCCGTCGACGACGAACCTCCTGCCCAGGTCCTCGTCACCGAGCCCGAATGCCACGATGTCGAGCTCCGGGTGTGCGCCCCCCTGCTCCGCTGCGAGCGGGTTGGTCTCGGCCATCAGGTGTCCGCGCACGCGATACGCGTGGATGAGCGCCGCAACGCGGACCGCCTTGACCGCCGCCTCGTCCACATTGTCACTCACAGTGGTCGCGGCGTTGCGTGCCCGCCGGTCCGGAGCGGGGGCGAGGGAGGTGAAGAGATCCCTCCACGCCTGGTCGACCGAGCCCGGGTCGCGTATGTACCGCTCGTACTGTTCGTCCACAAGCCATTCATTGAGGCCGAATTCCAGCCCATACAGCGCCGGCTGTCCGGCGCGGGATTGCGACGCCACGATGTGGATCGCCTTCTTTCCTCATTCCATGCGACCCATGGCGGACACGGCCAGTCTGGATGATTATCCCCATCCGCCCAGGGCGCTGTTTCCACCTGGTATCCGCTGACGAAGCGAACCCATCCGACCGTCACGCCATCGACGGTATGACAGTGTGGGAGATGAGAGAGACATGTGAATGTGCCATAACGGCGGCAGATGAGGACATGGCATCACGCCGGCGGTCTTTGCGCGGAATGCTGCCATGGCGCCGCGCATCGTGATCCGACGCCGTGAGTCCCCGCGGCCCGAGGTCACTGCTGTCCGGATGGTGGTTGCAGGCGACGGTCGCGACCCTATGGGTCGGCAAGTGGCCCGGCCTGCAGTACTGCGCGAGGCCGCCCGACGGAGTCGGACCGGCGAACAACCGTCCCGCGATTCACCCGGGCCGGGATCGTCGAGGCGACGCTGCGCGCCTGCGACCACTTCCGTCCGCAGTTGGCCCAGCCGATCGACGACTGCTCGGGTACCCGGCGACGGTGGTGTAGTGGTCGCGTCACCGCCCCTCCGGCCCGACGGTCCCCCGGTGCGCGTGTCCGCCGACGGGCCGACGCCACACGTGCCGGGCGGCATGGCGCAGGGAGTGGCCGGCCACCACCACCCAGGCGATGACGAGCAGCCCGTAGAACACCACGGCTATCCAGACGAACACTTCCGAACCGGCCCGCGCCGCAAGGGCGCCGGTGGCCGTCACGCAGGCGCCGACCGGGAAGATGAACGACCACCAGGTGGGCGCGAAAGGGAGCCCGGCCCGGATCGCCCGTACAGTCAGCCCCGTGGCCAGCACCAGCCACAGCATGGCGAAGCCCCACACCACAATCCCGCCCAGCAGCGCGAACACCGCGGCGCCCCGCGCGTAGGGCGCGGGCAGCGCGCTCGGAGCTACCGCGGCCAGCGCTCCGAGCGCCGTCACCGACTGGCCCAACGCCCCCGCCCCGATCCACACCGTAGGCACCACCGTTCCAGTGGGGGCCTCATGGTGCACCAGGCGGCCGTAAATCATGGCCAGCACCAGCAGCGCCGAGACCAGGCCGAGCCCGAGCATCGCGTAGCAGCCCAGCAGCAGGGCAAGCCGTACCTGTCCAGCCGGCGCATGAGGGACGAGCAGAGCGCCCGTCGCGGCCGAGACCATCGGTGGCACCACCGGCATCAGCCAGCCCCCGAACGCCGCGTCCGGCGCGAAGCGGTGCCGGGTGACCATCAGATAAGGCACCGTGCAGGCCGTGACAAGACCGAGCACGGTACCGAGCGACCACAGCACCCAGCCCACGTCCAGCGCCGCCTCGAGCCCGATCAGCCGGTGGCCGAGCAGCAGCGCCCCGGAGCCCACCGTGAGCAGCGCCATCGGCGGCGCGCCGAAGAACTGGGCTGTCACCGGATCACCGGAGTGCAACCGCAGCGCCCGCTGCCGGAGATAAACGACAGCCAGCAGGAGCAGCAGGAGCGCGGCGCCCAGCCAGACCACCATGGCGGCAGTCCGCAGCCCGTGGAAGCTCCTTGGCAGGGTGACCGCCGCATTGGCGACGATGCCAGTGCCCATCACGGCCGCGAACCAACTGGGGCCGAGGAGCGGACGCCTCGTTCTGTTTGCCGTAGGCGCCAGAGGGCCGACACACGGGGAACAACTCATTCCGCAAACTCTATGTTCGGTTGCGGCAGTACTATCGATCATGTCCTGATGTAAGCGCTGCATGGCACACATCTGGGCGGCTGGCCTATCCACGTCGTGCAAGGAAGACGAACTCTGTGCCCGGCCGGTCAGGCGCGTCGCGGATGTCCTCCACCCTGTAGCCGTGAGCGGTCAGGTCCGTCGTGGTGTCGGCGTTCTGTGGGGGCTCTGCGATGGACTTGGCCGGTCTCTTCTACAGCGGTCCTTAGCGGTCCTTGCGCTCTGTAGACGCAGTATGCCCCTCCCCGGAACTCATCGCCGGGCCGTTCCCTCCCGCCGGGACTTCCGGGAGCGACGGTCAGGACGTGCGGTTGGTCCCGGAGTCGCGGGAACGGGCCGGTCGGCTGGGCAGGGGGCGGCTACCGGGGCCGCTCCCAGTCGGTCCGGGTGAGGCCGTACTCGACTTCCCCGTGCTCGGAGCCTTCGATCGCCTCGGGCCAGTCCCCGGTGAAGTGCCGCAGGAACGACAGGCCCGACTTCTCCATCACCCGCCGGGATCGGGTGTTGACCGCCATGGTGTTCGCGGTGATCCGCTCGACCCCCAGGTCGGTGAATCCCTTGCTGGTCAGCGCCCGGGATCCCTCGGTGGCATACCCCTTGCCCCAGGCGGTCTTGTTCAGTCGGTAGCCGAGTTCGACCACGGCGGCGCTGTGTTCGTCCAGGGGGCAGAACTCGAACCAGCCGAGGAACACTCCGGTGGCTTTTTCCTCAGTGGCCCAGTAGCCGCGGGTGCCCCAGCAGGGGTAGTCGTGGAGGAGTCGGGGCAGGGTCTGCCGCTGGATCGTCTCGCGGCCGGCCGGCTTGCCACCGTTGATGAAGCGCATGACCTCGGGGTCGTTGTCCAGTGCGAAGAGGTGGTCGGCGTCGGCGTCGGTGTCGGTGAACGGGCGCAGCACGAGCCGTTCGGTTTCCAGGAAGATATGCATGCCTCGATCTTCACGACCCGGGGCAGGGGCCTGCCACTGGATATCGCCGCAGGCCGGTGGGGTGATTGTGCACGCAACGAGGGGCTGGGGGCGTTCGACCGGCAGGCCGGGTTCGAACTCAGCCCGAGCAGCGACCCGCGGACCGGGAAGCTCCCACTGCACATCGACGTCAACGCCACCGACCACGACCAGGACGCCGAGCTGGAGCGGCTGCTCGCGCTCGGCGCCAGGCCCGCCGACGTCGGCCTCCCGGAAAGCAACGAATTCTGCCTCCTGCGCCCCCGGCTTCAGCATCTCTGACCACGTGCGCCCTGACGTCGCCTCCCAGCCGATCGATGCCGGGGGTCTGGAGCAGGTGCAACTGCTCGACGATGCCGTGGGGGTGGCCACGCCACTTGGTCACCCGATGGCGGGCCGTGCGTCGGTGAGCATCGACGAGCTCGCCGACCAGCCGCTCATCACCGCCCGCAAGGGGCACTGGCAACGGCGCCTGCTCGATCGGCTCTTCGCCGCACGAGGCCTCACGCCGAAGATCGTCTGCGAAGGCGACGAGTCCAGCGCCATCGCCGACCGGCGATCCGCTCGCCCCCTTCGATCGGGCGGAGCGCGGCGCGGACCAGGCCACCGCCGTCTGCGGTGAAGGTGGCACCGGGGTCTATTGGTCATGAGCGTCTCTGCGGCTTGATGTCCTGGCGCACCGGGTACCCCAAGCGTATGCGGGCATGGGGACAGGGTCTGTGGGCGGGGCGCTGGGAGGAGACTCTTCTGCGGCGGGTGGTACGGCGCGTGCTGGAGGGCGCAGAGCCGCAGCCGCGATGGGTGCCGCGGCGCGCGCTGACGGTGGTGTCGGCCGATATCGACGCCGCCGGCGGCGTCGGGGCGGTCTGGTTCGTGTGGCGTCCGAAGTCCGCGCGGGCCCGTGAGCACACCGCACTCCTGGAGTGGTACGGCGAGCAGTGGCAGTACGTGGGCGGCGGAAGTGGCCCGGTGAATGACGCCGTCGATGTCGACGTCATCGAAATCCACAGCGGCGGGGGCGTGCGCAGCCTCACTCGCCGCCATGATCCACCACACTCCATCGCGACGGCCCCATGGATCAGCTGTGTCGAAGTCCACCTTGGGCAGGACGTCGGCCACGTCCTCATCGGCAACCGCCGGATCAAGGTTCCCGAGCAGCGCAAGCTCATCGCCGCCTGGATGTCTCCTCACGCCGACCGCGGAGCCCGTCCCGTCATTGTGGCTCTCGGGCATGACGGCTCCGAACTCTCCCGCATCGGCCCTTACGACGGCCTGGACACCCATACTTGGGCACAGCTTGGAGAGGAGTCGTAGCCGGTCCGCTGACCGCGTGGGTCGACCGGCGCGCCGCAGTACGCCAGGGCTGTTTCCGGCCGCTAGTGGATGCGGGATCGCCGAGTGCGCCGTCGGCGACGCCGTCCGGTTCGGCGAAGTAGACGGCGTACCGCCATCTGTCCGTGGGTCGGGACGGGACGGGGCCGCCGGTGTCCCAAGGGTTGGCCAGTACGGTTGCCGCTTGCCTGCCATGCGGGCACGGTGAGGGCTGGTCGAGTTTGGTCGGTCGGGTGGTGGCCGTCTGGACGACGAAGTCCTCGTCGTCAGGACTGAGCAGGCGGGGACGGCCTCCCGCCCACCGAGGGTCCAGGCAGGCCAGGACGATCTCGCTGAACCGGTGGATCACGTCCCGGACGGTGTCCTCGTCGGCCTGGACCAACTTGGCGATCACCGGAACCCGGTTCCCGCCGGCCGAAGCCAGCAGCATCATCGCGCGCCGGTACCGCACCGAACTCGTGCTTCCCCGGCGCACGATCTGCTGCAGCTTCTGACCTTCCTGGTCGGTCAACCTGCGCACACGGACAGGCTCAGCCACCACACCTCCAGCGATGAGCCGAAGCTCAATAGTCGTCATCGGCAGAGCCGGATGATGTGGCGCATGGGACCGATCAAGACGCCCGACGAACACCCCACCTACCGAGCGCTCAAGCCGCTGCGCGACGCCCACGCCGAACTGCTGGCCACAGCGCTCCACGACCGCCAACGACTTCGCCAGTGACTGTGGTCGGGCGGCCAGTCCGGCCGGTTTGATACTCGGGAAGTGTCTGAATCCCCGACCGCCGCACGGTCGGCCGAACCCGGGTCCCGCCCAGGGCTGTTGCGGTGTGTGCGGCCTCGTGAAAGAGGGCTCAGCGACAGGTCACTGGATCAGGTCGGTGTGCGGATGCTCCGGAGATGCCGGGCAGACATAGAGCTGCAGATTGTCGGTGCTGCCGACTTCGACCGCGGTCGGCTGCGCGGGGTTCTGGCCAGCGACGTGACCGGCGGAAGACGCGGCGGCTTGATCCTCGTACGGTGCCCAGCCGAGCGTACCGCCGTCCCATTCGAAGGAGGCGATGGTCAGCAGCGGGACCATCTGAGCGTCGCAGACAGCGCAGAATCGGGGATACGGGTCGGTGCGGCCCCACGGGGCCAGCCGCCGACCTTCCAGCCGGGAGCGTCAGTCGGCTCACAGGCATAGAACTCCGCCGGATAGTCCGCGTACGAGCTGTCCACGCCGACGTCAGCTGCCTGCCATCTGCTCCAGTCCCCCAGCAACTGCCGCACCTCTGCGCTCAGATCGAGACTGTTGGGGTACTCGGTGATCTGCTCCGGTGCCAGCAGACACGGCTCCGGCACGTAGCCTTCCCAGTCCGCCTCATACGGTTCCGGCGGCACGGCGAGGACATCGCCGACCTCCGCGGCGGACCGCCAGAACAGCGCGGTCGAAGGCTTGGCATGCGGTTCGTGGTCGTAAGGGCACCACAGCACAACCTCCCCGGTCAGAGAACTAGCCATAAGGACCCGCAGGGGGGCGCAAGCCGGGGGTGGCCTCGCCTCGTCGCAGATGCTTGGTATTCGGGTCCACCTGGTAGATGTAGCCCGGCGCAATGTCGTTTGCGGGTACTACAACGGCCTCGAACTGGCTTATGTCGCGGCCGTTTCGGGCGGCGAGATCGAGTGCCTGCTCCCTGACTTTGTGGTCGGGGGTCACCGGGTTACCTGCCGAGTCAACGACGCGGTGCACATGAACGATGACCCCGGTCGCCGGGTGGTACACGACGCAGCACTTGACCGACTGGATGCCCCTCGTTCCCGTCGTTCCGTAGAACATGTGCATCACGTCCATTCTTCTGCGCGGAATATGGACCAGCCGGTGGAGCTCCCTCCAGTCCACAAGTCGAAGGTCACCTGGGTGAGGTGCCCGTCCCAGAGCGTGGTCGGCTGCTGCCATTGATCTCCGAAAGAGACCGTCGGCTGTCCATCGCTGGTGAAATTCGCGATTCCTGCCTTCGCGCTGCCGATCAGTCCACTCAGATTCCCGTAGGTGAAGATTGGCCTCGGCTGGTCAGGTACATTGAAGACTGTGGTGTGATCGGCATTTCCCCAGCCCCACACATTGAAGGACCACGAGTTGTCATAGACCATGGCGCTGTCCTTTCTCGTTCCTCGAGCCACGGGTCAGGTTCGTCAGGACCACCGCGAGGAAGAAGACAACAACAAGCTGAACCGTCGCGTGAGCATCGCGCTATCGGCCTGCTGTAATGGTGGTGAGGGACGTTGTGCTGCCCCGGCCCGGGCCCGGTTCTGGTACGTACGCCACTTGCAGAGTGACGAACTCGTGGAGCCAAAGCGCTCGCCTCCAGTATTCACCGCATATTGGAACTGTGCATCCGCGCGCCCCGATCGGAGCTGTGTGTCGGGTGAACAGGGGGCTGGTGCAAGGAGCGCACCTCGTCCTGGGCGAGGCTGAGAGGGTGGCCTCGGGCGACAGGGCGAAGACGGCAAGGTCCTGCTGGCCGAACGCGAGGCTGCCCGATGCCGTGTGAACAGCTTGAATCCATCCGCATGTTCACTCAACCAAGGCATGGACCAGGGCTCCCCGCCGCCCTGCCTGCGGGTCGGCCGGCCCACCCTCACACGCGCCATGAAACTCGCCGTGCCGGCGGCGCTGGAGCACGTCTACCGCCCGTGCCGTTGCTGGGAAGCTGGCCCCGTACGCGCAGGTGGAACAGGCGTCGGGACGGGTGGTCGGGGCCACGGCCTACTGGGACCCGCGACTGCGGCCCACAGGAGACGGTCTGTGCGCGGTCGAGGTTGGTTTCACCTGGCTCGCGGCCTCGGCCCAGGGCATGGGCGTGAACACTGAGGCCAAGTACTTGTTGTTCCGGCACGCGTTCGAGAACTGGGTGCAACACTCCCGGTCCTGGGCTCCGGGCGAGGACGGCAGGCTCCGTGACTCTGCGATCTTTTCGATCACCGCGGGGAGTGGCCTGACTGCCGAGCCAAGCTCGAAGAGCGGATCGCGTGTGATTTCGAACGCAGGCAGCCAGGAGCGGATCTGCCTGCCCGAACCTGAGTTCCGGCACGTCGCCGACGGCTGCCCCGCCAGGGTGCCATGCGACGGGGCGTCGCCATCACCGGTGGCCCCGTGGAATCCCGTTGACGTTGGCGTGTGCCTGTGGCTAGAACGTGAGGTTCGCCGATCTTGCGGCCCTGGCCTGCTCGCGCGCCTCGTGGCGGGGAGTGGTTTCCGGCAGGTCCTGATGATCGCATACGGGAATGGAGGGCTGGTCCGTGCGAGCGAGTGGTGTCCGTCAGCGGGAAGGCCGCGGCGCAGCCGCGTGGGGTGCGGTCGCGGGCGGGGCGGCCGTCGCCTTCGTGTTCGCGGAGGGGCGCCGGGTGGCGGTGTGGGCCGTGCCCGGTTGGCGGTGAGGTGGCCGCGGGCCCGGGACGGGGCCGCCTGGGCGATTCCGGTGGCGCTGGCCGTCGATGCCGTCGGCACCGGGCTTTATCTGCCGTTGTCCATGGTGTATTTCCTTGCCGTCACCGGCCTGTCGGAGGCCGATGTCGGTCTGCTGCTGACCGCCGCGACCGCTTGTTCGCTCGTGCTGCCGCTGCTGGTCGGACGGATCGTCGACCGCGTCGGGCCGCGGCCGGTGGTGATCGCGGGGCTGTTGTCGCAGGCCGCCGGGTTCTTTCTGTATCTGGGGGTGGCCGGTCCGGTGTCGCTGTTCCTCGCGGCGCTGGTCGAGGCGGTGGGGTTGCGGGTGTACTGGTCGTCGGTGTTCGCGCTGATCGCCGAGCAGGCGGACGGGGAGGCCAAGGACGAGTGGTTCGCCCGGGCAGGCATGATCCGGGCGGCCGGCACGGGTGCCGGGACGGTGCTCGCGGGCGGGCTGCTCGCGCTGGCCTCGCGGCACGCGTACCAGGGAATGGTGCTGGTGGATGCGGTCTCATTCGTCGTGGCGGCGGTGACTGTCGGGCTGTTCGTCCGCGGTGCACGGCAGCCGACTCGCGGCTCTGGCGGTCGGTCTGGGGACGGGGTACGGCAGTTGCTGCGGAACCGCCCGTACCTGGGGCTGATCGCCGTGAACGTTCTGTTCAACATCTGCACGGTCTTCCTTGCCGTGGCGATGCCGGTCTACGTGGTCCGCGGGCTGCATGCGCCGGGCTGGGCGGTCGGCGCCTTCCTCACGGTCACCACGGTGGTGGTGGCCACCTGTACGGCCGGGGTGACCCGCCGCTCCCGGCGGCGTACCTCCCGGGGCGGCGCGATGGCCTGGGGCGGCAGGCTGTGGGCGGTGTGGTGCGCGGCCGCCGCCGCGGCGGTGTTGCTGCCCCGTGGGCCACTGCTGGTCGGTTACCTGGCCCTGGTGATGCTGCTGTGGGCGGTGGCGGAGATGCTGCACGGGCCGGCGTCGAATGCGCTCTCCGCGGACGCGGCGCCGGCGGGGGTGCGGGGGACTTATCTGGCGGTGTTCCAGTACTCGTTCGCTGCGGCGGACATGGTGACGCCCGGCCTGTTCGGCGTCCTGTACGGCGTGGACCGGGTGCTGCCGTGGGTGGTGGTCGGCTGTCTGGCGCTGGTGGCGAGTGTGGCGATCCGTCCTGTGGAGCGGCGGTTGGTGGGTGGCGGAGCGGCAAGTGGCTCTTTGGAGCGGCTGACGGCTGACGGCTGACGGCTGACGGCTGTAGGCGGCGGCTGCACCCTGGTGACCTCTGGCACGTCGGCTACGGCTGCTACCGAAAGGCCGGGCGGGTGCGGCAGTTCGGCCAAGCGAGCGTCTTCAAAGTCCCGTCTGCCCGGCGCTGTGTGGTGCGGACACGACCTAGGGCATTCCGGGAAGGACGGGCTCCGCGGTACCGCGCATCGCCACGAACACGAACTCGCTGCCCGGCCGGTCGGGTGCGTCGCGTACGTCCTCGACGACGAAGCCGTGCTCGTGCAAGTTCCGCTCGACCTCCGCACGTTCGCGGAAGCGTAGCGTCGATTCCGAGGTCAGTACGTCCCCGTCCGCAGCGAACACGTGCGTACCCCGGAAGCTCACCAGCGGCAGGCTCACGTCCGTCAGCTCGGCCCAGGTCTCGACGTGGCCGACGCCCGGGATGTCCGTCATGCGGTACGTGGTCTCACGCGTCCACTCCGCCCACTCCTCCCACACGCGCCGCGCCGGATCGCGCGTCTCGAAGACAAGCCGCCCGCCGGGCCGCAGCACCTCGTACGCGCCGCGCAGCGTCGTACGCCACGCCTGCGGATCGGCGATCGCCTGGGCGACGTTCCCGGTCATCGTCACCAGGTCGATCTGCATGGGCGGCAGGTCCCCCGCGTCGCCGTCGAGCCAGCGCACCCGCTCCGCGCCCGGCTTGCCACGCGCGACGTCGACGGACGCCCGCGCGGGATCGATCCCGGTGACCGTAATCCCGCGCTCGGCGAGCAGCAGCGCGAACACGCCCGTACCGCACCCGATGTCCAGCACGGACCGCGCGCCGAACTCCTCCGCCATCGCGAGATACGCGTCGAGATCGCTGCGGTCCGGATCGAGTGGGTCGTAGATGGCAGCGAGGCGCGGATGTCCGAACATTGCGTCAACCATGGAGGCGAACGTATGTGGCCCCGAGCCCTCGCGGCCACTGGTTTTTCGGGTTACGGCGCGAAGCGGGCGCGGCGAAGAAGCGAACCTCAGGAGCGAGGCGAAGGTGACGGCCGCTTGGTAGGACTCGGCGGTCCTGTCGTAGCGGGGCGGGCATCCGCCTCGGCTGCCGCGGCGGGCCGGTTGCGCTTCTGGTCGGCCCGCTCGGGAATGGTGTGGGCGATGCCGTGCCGCCACGGCCAGGTACGTATCCCGCGGGAGCTGTAGCCCTTGTCGCCCAGCACACGAGCGGGCCGCAGCCTGGGCGCGTACGGGCGGGTACTCCCCGGGGGTTCCGTTACGAACTCAACTGGACGGCGTGACCGGGGACCGCATGCCGAGCCACTGCTCGGCGCCCCATGCCTCGAACCGCTCTACCTCGGTGAACCCTAGCTTCGCGGCGAGGCGCATCGAGCCGACGTTGGCGGTCTGGGTGGTGAGCACCACCGGCTCGCCGGGAAGGACGCCGTGGAACCAGCCGAGTGCCGCCGCGCACGCCTCGGCGGCGTACCCGAATCCCCACGCCCGCGGCAGGAACAGGTATCCGAGATCGGCCTTCCCCACGGCAGCCGGGCGACGGTGCCCGGTTGCTCTCCTGAGCAGGATCTGGCCGATCATCGCCCCGTCGAGATCAACGACGAAACTCCCGGGCCACCGCTCGGGCACCTCAGGCGTCTCGCGCTCAAGCTCGTCACGCGGGCGGGGACCGCCGACGTAGGTGTTCACCTCTGGCGAGGCGAGCAGCTCGATGAACGCCGCACGGTCCCGCGCCTCGGGCTCACGCAGCACGAGCCGCTCGGTCCTGATCGGCTCAGGCGGCCAAGCCACGAGTCCCAGATGCTCCATCCGCGCACGCTAACAGATGGTCAAACCGACCGAACGGGGAACGCCCAGCTCCCCGGCCCGCGCCCGCTGCCCTGCGGTGACGGCCATCCCCAACCCCGAGCTGATGAGGAGCGCCCGCGTTCATGCGCGCGCCACCTTGGAGATCAGTCAGCGGCGCAGGTGGGTGTTGAGCCGGGCGGCCTGGCGTGTCAGGTGGTCGCGCTCGGCGAGGTTGGGTGCCTTGTGGGCCGCCTCGGCGTAGAGGCGTGCCGCTGTGACCGGGTCGCCGTCGCGTTCGTGGAGGTAGGCCGCCGCCGCGGTGTGGCGGGGCAGTGAGGCGTCCAGGGCGGCGAGGGCCGCCAGGCCGGCGCGCGGCCCGTCGGCCTCGCCGACGGCGACTGCGCGGTTGAGCCGGACGACCGGGCTGTCGGTCAGGCGTGTGAGCTCGTCGTACCACTCGACGATCTGTACCCAGTCGGTCTCCTCGGCGGTGGGCGCGTCCGCGTGGAGTGCCGCGATGGCGGCCTGGGCCTGGAACTCGCCCAGCCGGTCGCGGGCCAGGGCCGCCTGGAGGATCTCGATCCCCTCGGCGATCGCGGCGGTGTCCCACCGGCCGCGGTCCTGCCCGGCGAGCGGCACCAGGCTGCCGTCGGGCGCGGTCCGGGCGGCGCGCCGGGCGTGGTGGAGCAGCATGAGGGCGAGCAGCCCCGCGGCTTCGGGGTGGTCGATCGCGGCCGCGAGCTGACGGGTGAGCCGGATGGCCTCGGCGGCGAGGTCGATGTCACCCGAGTAGCCCTCGTTGAAGACCAGGTAGAGGACGCGCAACACGGTGGCGACGTCGCCGGGCCGGTCGAACCGCACACCGGCGACGGTGCGCTTGGCCCGGCTGATGCGCTGCGCCATGGTCGCCTCTGGCACCAGGTAGGCCTGGGCGATCTGGCGGGTGGTCAGCCCGCCGACGGCGCGCAGGGTGAGCGCGACCGCGGACGCGGGTGTCAGCGACGGGTGGGCGCACAGGAAGTAGAGCTGGAGTGTGTCGTCCACCGTGGGCGCGGGCCCGGGCGCCGGTTCCTCGTCGGTACGGTCCTCGCGCCGGCGGCGGGCGGCGTCCGCCCGGGCGGTGTCGAGGAACCGGCGCCAGGCCACGGTGACCAGCCAGCCCTTCGGATCGCGCGGGGGGTCGGTGGGCCAGACGCGGACCGCCTCGATGAGCGCGTCCTGCACGGCGTCCTCGGCCGCCGCGAAGTCTGCTCCGCGGCGGACGAGGATTCCGAGCACGCCCGGCGTCAGGCTCCTCAGCAGGGCATCGTCCATCGGTGAGCTCACTGCGTGATGGTGGGCGGCTCGGTCAGGAACGGGCGAAGCTCCAGCCATTCGTGGATCGGCTCCCCGCCCGCCCCGGGAGCCGCCGACAGCTCCCCGGCCAGTTCGACGGCGCGTTCGTAGCTGTCGACGTCGATCACCATCCAGCCGGCGATGAGATCCTTCGTCTCCGCGAACGGGCCGTCGGTGACCGGCGGGCGCCCTTCACCGTCATACCGGACGAACGTCCCCTCAGGGGCGAGCGCCTGGCTGTCGACGAACTCACCGGTCTCCTCGAGCCGGTCCGCGAAGTCGCGCATGTACTGCACATGCGCCGAGACCTCCTCCGGCGTCCACCGCTCCATCGGCACATCGTTGACCGGAGCCGGGGCGCCGCGGTAGTGCTTGAGCAGCAAGTACTTGGCCATCGTGTCACTCCTTGGTGCTGGTGCCACCCATTGTGGTCACCTTCACCCCGGGGACGGAGCCGGCTACGGATTCTCGACATCGCCGCCCGATTCTTTTGGGGTGGCGGGTGTGACCGTGCGGTACAGGCCCACGGTTGCCAGCTGTGGCGTGGCGCGTGCGGCCTGGATACGGACGCGGATGCGGTCGGTGCGGACGAACGCGTCCAGTCGCAGGATGCGGCTGTACCCGATGGTGGTGCCGCTGGCTGCCTGGGTCCACGTGGTGCCGTTCCAGGTGTCGATGGCGAATTCTTCGATGCGCTGGCCGCGGGTGATGTTCTCGCGGAGGAGGATCTGGTCGAAGGTCTGTGCCTGGGGGAGATTCAGGGTGATGCTGCCGGTGGTGGCCTGGCCGGCGGGGGACCAGCCGGTGGTCAGGTCCTCGTCGGTCAGCGCGGCGCCTGTCGCATCCTGCTGGGGGGCGAGCAGGTTGGTGCGGTAGGTGTCGCGGATGGCTGTGCCGAAGGAAGTGAGATGGGCGAGGTCGCTGTCGGCGATCCGCCCGTTCGTGCCGGGCGGCGCGTTGAGCAGCATCACGGCGTTGCGTCCGACGGATTGCTGGTATTTGTCGACGAGTTCGGCCGCGGTCTGGGGCTGTTCGCCGGGGTGGTAGAACCAGCCGGGCCTGATCGAGGAGTCCGCCTCGGCGGGGAACCACTGGAGATAGCGCACATCGGGCCGGGCGAGGACGGTGCGGGAGCCGATGTCCTGGGCCCATGCGCCGCCGGGGATCAGCCCTTCGTTGTGTGCCGTGTCCGGGTCACCGGTGGCCGGTGTGACGCTCCACTCGCTGGTCCGCGCCACCCCCGCCTCGTTGCCCACCCACCGGGTGCCCTGCGGGCCGGCGAAGACCACGGTGTCCGGCGACAGCGCCTTGATCATCTTGAACCAGGTGGTGAAGTCGTATGTTTCGCTGATCCCTGAGCCCGCCCATGGATTGGCGCCGTCCAGCCACAACTCGTCGATCGGCCCGTACTGGGTGAACAGTTCGTAGAGCTGGTTCAGGTAGTAGGCGTTGTAGTCGTCCGCGGTGACGTCGAAGACCGGCAGGGTGCCCTGTGCCACGGCGCGGGTGCGGTCGTCCCCGGGGACCAGGGTGGGGATCGTGCGTGCCGTGGGTTTGCTGGAGTTGCCGTACCGGCCGTGGCCGGCCGGGCTCGCGGGCGCGTCTTCCAGCGTGGCTTTCTCGGCGGTCGAGCGTGAGCCGGCCGGTTTGGCCTTGATGGCCGGGATATAGGTGTCACGGTGCCATGCGGGAGGCAGTTCGGCTCCGTCGGAGGGGGACAGGTAGACGCCGACCCGCAGTCCCGCGGCGCGGGCCGCGCTCACGTATGTGCCGAGGATGTCCCCGCCCTGCCGCTCGCAGCCCGCTTTCCGCGCCCGCCAGTACGCGGCGGGGTCGGTGTCACGTTCGCGTTCGGCCGCGGCCCGGGCGGCGGTGGCCTCCTCGGCCTGTTCGCAGCCCGTGGTGCTGACCCACCAGGGGCTGGCGATCACGGAATGGCCGCTGTAGCGGGTGGGGTAGAGCACGAAGCCGTCGTGGTGTTTGGCGGTGAAGATGACCTGTTTGGCGCCCATCGCCCGGTACGCGCGCATCCACTGGGCCACGTCGACGTCCGGCGGGGCGAAGCGTGATTCCTTCTCCATGCCCGAGCCCCACTCGCGGTCGGTGAAGGTGTTCATCCCGAAGTGGGTGAAGCCGATGATGCCGCGCTGCTGCCAGGCCACCTGGGAGGGGCGCGGCACGATGTTCGCGGCCTTCTCGATGACGCGCGCGGGGCTGTCGCACTCCTCCACGGCCATGACCGGCGCCGGCGTCACCGGCTCCTGGCACCCCGCGGCGCCGCCCGCCGCCGTTTCGGCCGCGGTGGCCGCAGTGGTCGTGGTGGTTGCTGAGGCTGCGGGCGGTAGGGCCGCCAACCCGGTCAACGCCGTGATCGCGGCGGCGGTCAGAGCGCTGCGCAGGGAACTTTTTCTCGAGTACGGGAACAGATTCATCGGATGTGTTCGCCTCTCGATGCCTGGACACCGGTCACGGCCGACGAGCCTAGTAACCGTGTCCACGGCTGGGAAGTGGGTAACAACCCTCATGCCCATGGACACAGTGATCCAACGACTGCGCTCCACGCGTGGACGCCCCCGCTGGGCCGTCTGCCTCCTCGCCACCCTGGCCCTGTTCGTGCCACCGGCCCTGCCCGCGTCGGCACTCACCCCCGCGTCCGCCGCCGCCCGCACCCCCGCCACGCCCCAGGTGATACCGGCCCTTGCCGGATGGACCGCCGGCACCGGCACCCTCCAACTGCACCAGGGTTCCCGCATCCTCGCGCCCGCGACCGGGCAGGCCCAGGCCGATGCGGCCACGTTCGCCGACGACCTGGCCGGCGCGACCGGACTGAGACTGCCCGTGGTCACCGGACAGGAGCCCCGCACCGGCGACGTGGTCCTGCGCCTGGACTCCGGCGCCGGAGACCTCGGCGCGCAGGGATACGAACTTCTCGTCTCCGACACCGTACGGGTCACCGGAGCCACCGCCGACGGAGTGTTCCTCGGCACCCGCACCGTGCTACAGATGCTCAACGGCCAGCCCCAGACCGAGCTGCCGCGCGGCCGGACCGTCGACGTCCCCCGGTACGCCGAGCGCGGCGTGGGAGTGTGCGCCTGCTATATCCACATCTCGATGCCCTGGTTCGAGCGGCTGATGCGGGAGATGTCCTATCTCAAGCTCAACCAGCTGTGGATCGAGGCGAAAGTCGCCAGCGACGACTACCCGAAGACCAAGTTCTGGGGCTACTACACCAAGGACGAGATACGACAGCTCTCGGCCATGGCGAAGAAATACCACATCACCCTCATTCCCGAGATCAACTCCCCGGGACACATCGACCCCTACCTCCAGAACCACCCCGAACTCCAGCTCACCGACTCCTCCGGCACTCCTTCGCCCTCGCGGCTGGACATCACCCGGCCCGAGGCCTACACCTTCTACACCCGGCTCCTCGACGAGGCCCTCACGGTCTGGGACACCCCCTACTGGCACATGGGCGCCGACGAGTACATGCTCGGCTCCGACTACGCCGCCTACCCCCAGATCGCCGCCTACGCGAAGGCCAAATACGGCGCATCGGCCACTCCTCAGGACGCGTTCATCGACTTCGTCAACCGCGTGAACACCCACGTGCGGGCCGGCGGGAGAACCCTGCGGATCTGGAACGACGGGCTGACCGGCGACAACACCATCTCTCTCGACCCGAACATCGACGTCGAGCACTGGACCCCCGAGGCAAAGCAGCCGCCCTCCGCGCTCCTCGCCCAGGGCCACCAGGTCATGAACTCCGCCTACTCCCTCTACCTGATCCGCGGCGGCTCGAAGATGAGAACCCAGGCCCTGTACGACAGCGACTGGACACCCCTGCGCTTCGAAGAAGAGACACTCACCGGCCCCCAGCCCCGGGTCACCGGCGCCAAGATCACGATGTGGCCCGACTTCGCATCCGAACAGACCGAAAACGAAGTCGAGACCGACGCGTTCATGCCGCTGCGCTTCATCGCCCAGACCACCTGGGGCAGCCCCAAACCCGCCCCCGCCTACACCGGTTTCGCCGAACTCGCCGACCGGCTCGGCCACGCCCCCGGCTGGAACAACGTGACACGCCTCCCGCTGAAGGACGGCACCTACGCCCTCACCCTCCCCGGCACGGCCAAGCGCCTGACCACGGCGGGCACCACGGAAGGAGCCCCGGCCAGGCTGGCGGCCGACTCCGACGCGGCCTGGGCCCTGTCGGCGACCCCCGACGGCTACTACCGCATCCGCGCGGTCCGCGGCGGCACCACCACCGGCAAGTGCCTGGACATGGCCACCGGCCGGCGCTACCTCGGAGCGCCCCTGGAAGCAGGCGCCACCATCACCCAGCAGACCTGCTCGGACAACACCCGCACACAGCGCTGGCAGCTGACCGCCACAGACGGAACACTCACCCTGGTCAACGCCATCTCCCAACTCGCCCTCGCCGACAACGCCGACGGCCTGGCCGTACAGATGCCCCCGGACACCCGGACCCCGACCGCGCTGCGTCCGGTGGCCGGAAAGCGGAAATCCGCCGATGCCCCGATTCCGCCTGCCGGGGGCTGACGAGGACCTCGCCCCCGGCGCCGCCGGAGGGGCGGATCGTGCCTCATCCGTCCCTCCCGCGGCCCCCCACCGCCGCCTTCCGCACCACTCCCAGTGGTCAGGCGGCGGTGAACTCGGCGATGTGCCCGTCGGGCAGCGTCATCCTGGCGGACCATACGTATCGATCATTTGCCTAAATCCATTAGGTGATCGCATGATGGTTGTCGCTTTATGTGGGCGAGGTTATGGTTGGAGCCGGGCTGACCCCGGACCGTCAAATCTTGATCAACAGGCTGAAGCAATGAAAACCGAGCACGACACGATCACCACACCCGTCACCGCCGACATCCTGCGCGGTCATCTCGACGTGGAAGCGACCGCGCACGGTCTGCTCCCGCACCGGCTGCCCGCCCGGGCGCGTTGGCAGATCCCTGACAGCCAACTGGCCGTGGCCGAGGCCCAGCCCTCCGGCGTGCGGCTGGTTTTCCGTACCCGGGCCACCACGATCGAACTGGACACACTGCCCACCAAGCGGATCTACCGGGGTTTCCCGGCCCCGGCGGACGGCGTGTACGACCTGCTGGTCGACGGCCGTCTCGCTGCCCAGGCCACGGTGGCCGGCGGTAACGTGCGCACGATCACCGACATGGTCACCCAGTCCTCCGAGCTGTCGGAGGGGCCGGCCGGCACCGCGCGGTTCACCGGTCTGCCGGCGGGTGACAAGGATGTCGAGATCTGGCTCCCGCACACGGAGATCACCGAGCTGATCGCCCTGCGCACCGACGCCCCCGTCGAGCGGGCGCCGGACAGCGGGCGCAGGGTGTGGCTGCACCACGGCAGTTCCATCAGCCACGGCTCGAACGCCACGAATCCGACCGCCACCTGGCCGGCCCTGGCAGCCGCCTTGGGCGGAGTGGAGCTGGTCAACATGGGGTTCGGAGGCGGCGCGTTGCTGGACCCGTTCACCGCCCGCGCGATGCGGGACACCCCCGCGGACCTGATCAGCGTCAAGGTCGGCATCAATATCGTCAACGCCGACGTCATGCGCCTGCGCGCCTTCGCCCCCGCGGTCCACGGCTTCCTCGACACCATCCGCGAGGGACATCCGGCCACGCCGCTGCTGCTCGTGTCCGCCATCCTGTGCCCGGTCCATGAGGACACCCCCGGCCCCCTCGCGCCCGACTTCGACGGGGGCACCCTGCGGTTCAAGGCGACGGGCGATCCGGCGGAACGCGCCGCCGGGCGCCTGACGCTCAACGTCATCCGCGACGAACTCGCCCGGATCGTCCACCAGCGTGCGGCCGACGACCCGAACCTGCACTACCTCGACGGCCGCGACCTGTACGGCGAGAGGGACTATGCCGAGTTCCCGCTGCCCGACGAGGTCCACCCCGATCCCGCAGGACACCGCCGCATCGGCGAGAACTTCGCGCGGCTCGCGTTCGGCGATGGCCGCCCCTTCGCCAACGTCACCGGCTGACCAGACGGGTCCCGCAGTTCCCGCGCTCGGGCAGCCTAGTCCGGTTCGACCAGCCGACCGCCGTGCGGTGTCCTGCCGGGAGGTCAGACGGCGGTGCGGCCGCCGTCGACGGGCAGTACGGCACCGTGGACGAAGCTTGCCGCGTCGCCGGCCAGGTAGGCGATCGCCTCGGCGATCTCCTCCGGCTCGGCCGGGCGGCCCGCCGGGGCTTGGGCGGCCAGCGCGCCGAGGTCCTCGCCCATGCCCGCCGTGCCCTCCGTCCGGGCGGGCCCGGACCGGACGGCGTTGACCCGGACCCCGCGCGGGCCGTACTCCGCGGCCCACGCCTTGGTCAGAAGTTCCACGGCCGCCTTGCTCGACCCGTACAGGGCCATACCCGGCGCCCCGTAGGCGGCGACCTGGGTGCTCACGTTGACGATGGCGCCTGTGTTGCGCTCGGCCATGGCAGGCGCGAGTTCCGCCACCAGGTGGAACGGCGCCTTCACATTCAGCGCGTAGACGGTCTCGATCTCACTCTCGGTCGCCTGCTCGGTGGGCCCGAAGGGGTAGATGCCCGCGTTGTTGATCAGGATGTCCACCCGGCCGCCGCCCAGCTCCACGGCCCGGCGCGCCAGCTGCCGTACCGACTGCACCTGGCCCAGCTCGGCGGCGATGAAGTCGGCCTTGCCGCCGCGGTCGCGGATGGCGGCGACCACGGACTCGCCGCGGGAGGCGTCCCGGCCGGCGACCAGCACATGCGCGCCCCGGCGGGCCAGCAGCGCCGCAGTGGCGGCGCCGATGCCGCTGGTCGCTCCGGTGACCAGGGCCACGCGTCCGGTCAGATCAAGAGAACCCATGACGTTGTCCTCCGTATCGGAGAGGTTCGGAGAGGTGAGGACCGGGTGCGGCGGTGCCGCACCCGCTTGCCCGTCAACTCCTCCACGAGCCGACGTGCCTGGGACCGCCCCCTTCCACTGTGCGATTCCGGACGCCCCATCGGCGATTCCAGGAGCCGCCATCAGCGCAGCCGCCCTTTTCCGCCGCCGTGGCCTTCGCAGCCCGGGCCGACCTTGACCAGGGCCGACCTTGACCAGGGCCGACCCGCTCGTCCCGCACGGTTCTAATCCGGCTCGCAGCCGCGCAGGAGGGAGGCGATCACGTCGTCCAGTCCGTGCTCGGCCACCTCTGGCGGCAGCATGCCGCTCACGCTCAGGCCGGCGTAGCCGTGCAGCCCCGCGAAGAGAGGCAGAGCGACCCGCTCCAGGGGCCCGTCGCGCACCTCGCCCCTGCGCTGCCCGTAACTGATCAGTTCGAGGAGCCGCTCCGACCAGCGGTGGGCTGTCGCCCCCAGCGCCTCTGACGCCTCCGGGCTGTGCTTGACGGAGAACATCAGATCAAGCAGCGCGGCGTTGTCCACTGCGAAGCCCACGTAGGCGCGAGCAGCGGCATCCAGCCTCTCGGGGAACGACTCACCGGCACCCTCCTGGGAGTCCGCGATGGCCTCGGCGAGCCGCTCGAAGCCGGTCCGCGCAAGGGCGTCCAGGAGTTCCTGCTTCGCCTTGAAATGGCGGCTGGGCGCCGCCGGGCTCACCCCGATGTCACGGGCCAGTTCCCGCAGGGACAGCGCACCCGCTCCCCGCTCGCGCAGGGTCTGTTCGGCGCGGGCGAGCAGGGCGGCAGGGAGGTCTCCATGGTGGTAACGGCGGTTCGTCATGCCCTCAGCCTAGCCCGGTGTGAGCAACGCACACATTGTAGTCGTTGCAAACATTGTGAGCACCGCATACATTGGGGGCATGGCAAAGAACGCGAATACACAGCCCTGGACCATCAGTGACATTCCCGACCAGAGTGGCCGTACCGCCGTCGTGACCGGCGCCAACAGCGGGCTCGGCCTCGCCACCGCCAAGGCACTGGCCGGCGCCGGTGCCCACGTGGTGCTCGCCATACGGGACCCGAAGCGCGGCGAGGACGCCGCAGCGAGCATGAACGGCAGCGTGGAGGTGCGCCGCCTCGACCTGGCCGACCTCTCGTCCGTGCGCGAGTTCGCCGCCGATTGGGACGGCGACCTGGACCTGCTCATCAACAACGCCGGCGTCATGAACATCCCGGAAGGCCGCACCAAGGACGGCTTCGAGATGCAGTTCGGCACCAACCACCTGGGCCACTTCGCCCTGACCAATCTGCTGCTGCCGCGCATCACCGACCGCGTGGTGACGCTGTCCTCCGCAGCGCACAAGACCCCGGGAAGCCCCCGCATCCACTTCGACAACCTCGACCTGACCGGCGAGTACAGCCCGATGGCCGCCTACAGCCAGTCCAAGCTCGCCAACCTGCTCTTCACGCTGGAGCTCCAGCGACGGCTCACCGAGGCGGGCTCGCCCGTGCGCGCCCTGGCCGCGCACCCCGGCTGGGCCGCCACCAACCTCCAGGGCCACGACGCCAGCCTCCTGCGCGGCCTCTTCATGCGTCTGGGCAACCGGCTCATCGCCCAGGACAGCCAGGCCGGTGCGCTGCCCACGCTGTACGCCGCGGTCCAGGATCTGCCCGGTGGGAGCTACGTCGGCCCCGACGGCAGGCTCGAAATGCGTGGCGCCCCGACCCTGGTCGGCCGCTCGCCCGCCGCCAGCGCCCCCGTCACCGCCCGACGCCTGTGGACCGTCTCCGAGGAACTGACCGGCGTCACGTTCCCTCAACCCGCCATCACGGCGCGCGGCTGAAAACCCGGGCCGGGATCACGGCAGTCTTGTGGGCTGCGAGGCCCACAAGACCGCCTGCGCCACAGGCGCGCCCCGGCAGGCTCGGGGCCCGGTCAGCGTGCGGCGAGGAGTTCCAGCGTGTCGATGACGCGGTTGGAGAAGCCCCACTCGTTGTCGTACCAGGCGACCACCTTGACGTGGCGGCCCTCGACGCGGGTGAGGGCCGCGTCGAAGATCGACGAGGCGGGGTTGCCGACGATGTCGGACGAGACGAGCGGGTCGTCGGAGTACTCGAGGACGCCGGCGAGCGGGCCCTGCGCGGCGGCGCGGTACGCGGCCAGCACGTCGTCGCGGGTCACGTCGCGGGCGACGGTGGTGTTGAGCTCGACGATCGAGCCGACCGGCACGGGCACGCGGATCGAGTCGCCCGACAGCTTGCCGTCGAGGTTGGGCAGCACGAGGCCGATGGCCTTGGCGGCGCCCGTCGTGGTCGGCACGATGTTGACGGCGGCGGCGCGGGCGCGGCGGGCGTCGCGGTGCGGGCCGTCCTGGAGGTTCTGCTCCTGCGTGTAGGCGTGCACCGTGGTCATGAAGCCGTGCTCGATGCCGGCGAGCTCGTCGAGCACCGCGGCCAGCGGCGCGAGCGCGTTGGTCGTGCAGGAGGCGTTCGAGACGATCGTGTGCACGGCCGGGTCGTACGTCTCCGTGTTGACCCCGTACGCGAGCGTGACGTCGGCGCCATCCGACGGCGCACTGACCAGCACCTTCTTCGCACCCGCGTCCAGGTGGGCGCCGGCGGCCTTGGCCGACGTGAAGCGACCGGTCGCCTCCAGCACGATGTCGACGCCGAGCTCGGCCCACGGCAGCTGCGCCGGCTCGCGCTCGGCGAGCACCTTGATACGGCGGCCGTCGACGACGAGGGTGTCGCCGTCGACGGTCACCGGACGTCCGAGCCGTCCGGCTGTGGTGTCGTAGGCGAGCAGCCGGGCGAGGGTGGCCGGCTCGGTGAGGTCGTTGACGGCGACGATCTCGAGGTCGCTGTCGCGCTCGAGCAGGGCGCGCAGCACATTGCGCCCGATGCGGCCGAATCCGTTGATGGCGATGCGAGTCATGAGTGGTGTCCCTTCGGTTCGTCACCAGCCTCGCGTGCGCGATGCGGCCGCGGCTGTGGCGTGTGCGCCATGGTTCGAAAGGATCGCGCCAGGCCGGGCCGCGGGCTACTCTCCCCGGGTGAAGGTCCGCCGGTACTCGCTCGGTGTGGTCCCCAGGATGCGCTGGAAGTGCGTGCGCAGATTCGCGCCGGTGCCGAGTCCGACGTCGTTCGCGATCTGCTCGATGCTGCGCTCCGAACGCTCGAGCAGCTCACGGGCCAGGTCGATGCGGGCGCGCATGACCCACTGCATCGGCGTGTACCCGGTGTCCTCGACGAAGCGCCGCGAGAACGTGCGCGGCGAGACCGCCGCGTGCCGGGCGAGGGCTTCGAGGCTGAGGGGTTCGTCGAGCCGGTGCAGGGCCCATTCGCGGGTGGCGGCGAACCGTTCGCCGAGCGGCTCGGGCACGCTGCGCGGCACGTACTGCGCCTGGCCGCCGCTGCGGTAGGGGGCCGCGACCAGGCGCCGGGCCGCGTGGTTCGCCGCGGCCACCCCGAGGTCGCCGCGCAGAATGTGCAGGCACAGGTCGATGCCCGAGGCGGCGCCGGCCGACGTCAGCACGCTGCCCTCGTCGACGAACAGCACGTTCTCGTTGACCCGGATGAGCGGATGCTTCGCCGTGAGCGCCCGCGTGTAGTGCCAGTGCGTCGTGGCGCGCTTGCCGTCGAGCAGGCCCGTGGCGGCGAGCGCGAAGGCGCCCGTCGAGATGGCGGCAAGCCGTGCGCCCCGGTCGTGTGCGGCGATCAGCGCATCGACGACGGCCTGGGGCGGGTCGTCGCGGTCCGGGAACCGATAGCCGGGGACGAAGACAATGTCGGCCCACGCGAGCGCGTCGAGCCCGTGGGCGACGTGGTGCGCCAGGCCGTCGCCGCCGGCCACGAGCCCCGGTGCCGCACCGCACACCCGCACCTCGTACGGCATACTCGCCCGGGTCGTGAACACCTGCGCGGGGATGCCGACGTCAAGTGGCTTCGCACCCTCGAGCACAAGGACGGCGACTCGACGCAGGCGGGAGGACGGCACGGGAAACAGGGGACGAGGGCATGGGCCGGTCCGCTCGTCCTCACCGACAGCGCCGGCCACGGTGGTGTTCCGAGGCACGTGACTCACTTCGCCTGCTCGATCGGACGTCATGCGGGTGGGTGCGGGACGTGGCGGGTGAAGGCGCGCCGGTAAGCGGTCGGGGTGGTGTTGAGCGCGCGCCGGAAATACAGGCGCAGGTTGGCGGCCGAGCCCAGGCCGGAGTCGCGCGCCACCAGGTCGATGGAGCGGTCGGTGGTCTCCAGGAGTTCGCGTGCCAGGCCGAGCCGGGCGCCCACCAGCCATTGCAACGGTGTCGTGCCCGTCTCCTCGACGAACCGGCGCATGAAGGAGCGCTCGGACATGCCGGCGTGGCGGGCGAGTTGGGTCACGGTGAGCGACTGTCCGAGGCGTTCCAGAGCCCAGGCCCGGGTGTCGGCCAGCGCGGTGTCGCCGGTGACCGTGACGGGTGCGGGTACGTACTGGGCCTGGCCGCCCTCGCGGTGGGGAGCGGCGACTATGCCCCGGGCGATCCGGTTGGCCACGACGGCGCCCAGGTCGCGGCGCACGATGTGCAGGCACAGATCGATGCCGCAGCACACCCCGGCCGAGGTGAGGACGTTGCCCTCGTCCACGTAGAGCACGTCACGATCCACGTGCACGGAGGGGTAGTCCCGTTCGAGTTCGTCCGTGTGCTGCCAGTGTGTGGTGGCGTGCAATCCGTCGAGCAGGCCGGCCGCGGCCAGCGCGAACGCCCCGGTACAAATGGACACCACCCGCCGGCCCCGGTCGCGGGCCGTGGCCAGCGCGTCGAGCACCGCCGACGGCAATGGCCCCGGGTGTGACCGGAACCCCGGACCGAACCCCGGCACGATCAGCGTGTCGGCTCCGCTCAGGACGTCCAGTCCGCTGGTGACGGCCAGCGGGAAACCGCTGGTGGTGGAGGCGGGACTGCTCGGTCCGCACACGGAGACCTCGTAGGGGGTCTCCGTGCGCGGGCCGAAGATCTGCAAAGGGATGGCCAGGTCGAGCGGGGCCATCCCGTCCAGCGCCAGCACAGCCACTCGATGGACGGTCATGGCGGTATTCTAATGAAAGCAGGCACTTCTGCCACGCGTGGGGGAGTGGTCGGCGCCGACCACGAAGGTGTGCTCGGCCCGGGCTGGACGTTGATGCACGATCCTGCGGGGATGTGCACGCCCTGGATCTCGTTGTCCTCGTTCGGGTACCGCGTGATGATGCGTTCCTGCTGCGTTGGCGCTTCGCGACGAATGCGGCGGACGTCTCTCATCACGTGGCCGGTCCCGGTGCCGGGCCGTGCCGTGGATCAGGAGGGGGACGTCGCGGTGAGCTTGGCCATGTCGGGGGCGTAGACGGTCATCCAGTGCGGATGCAGCCGGTAGTAGACCACGTCGTTGTCCCAGTCGAAGAGGTCGTCGCCGTAGAAGTCCTTGAAGTACGCGAGCAGGTCCGGCCAGTCCGCGGCCGGCTCACCGCCCTGGGGGTTGAGGATCTCCACCGCGCCGTGCGTGAACACGCCCAGGTCCTCACCGCGCATGTGCGCGGCGCTGACGGCGGGCCGCGCGGCGAGGTGGCGGGCCTTGGCGGCGCCGCGCGCCGTGCCGAAGTGCCACTTCCCATGCAGGAAGTGCCCGTCCACGCCGCTGATCCGCGGTTCACCCTTCGCTGTCACGGTGGACAGGGCGAGGGTGCACATGCCCGTGAGGACGCGGGTGAGTTGATCTGCGGTCAGTGTGCTCGTGGTGTTGATGATTGAGCGGAGGTGCGAGGTGGAGCGGGAGAGGGAGGAGTCAAGGAGGGCCTGGAGCTCTTTGAGATCTTCTGGTGTTTCGCGCATGGAGGTCCTTGTCTGTCTGTGGGGCCCGGTCCGCGTCCACCCTCGGCGCCAACCGGTGAAGCCATGGTCGACCCAAAACCCGACATCCTGTGTCGGTATTCTTTTCAGCCGTCTCGTGGATGTCACCGAGTTGTTCGGCTGGACTCCGCGGCTGAACACCTACGCGAGGCGGCCCTGTTCTGGAGGGCCGGTCGCCATCAGCGCGGTCAAACGCCCGCTGATCGTGCACGACCGCTGAAAGCATCGGACTCATTCATCCAGCGGTCAGGCGCGGAAGACGCCGGGCGCCACCCCCGCCCCGGACTCGGCCGTCCTCGACATCCCCGCCGACTGGGCCGCCACCACGGTCGAGATCCTGCCCGCAGACGCCTCGTAGGACCGTCCAACTGGGCGCTGCCTACTGCCTATGGGGCGAGCCATTCCGCCACGAGCTGCGGGGCCAGTGTTTTCCCTGACATCCCTCCGCTGGAGTGCAACGAGGTGGCGTCGTGTCCGGTGGTCTGGAAGGCGCTGAGGGAGATCACGTCATCAACGTTCAGCTGAACGATCGTGGACACGTCCTGCGACAGTTCGAAGCCGCCGGGGTCCACGGTGTTCTGTGCATCTCCGGCGATGGCGTTGCCATTGAGGTTGATGAGGAGTTCCCGATTCGCTCCCTCTGCCGGGATCGGGATGAGGTTGGCCCAGAGAATCCTTCCCTCGAGGAGGTACCGACCGGCGGTGTGGACCACCAGGGCCGAGTTCATCGGATCGAACATCAAGTCCGTATCGAAGTCCGCACCGGTGAAATTGATCTTGGTGGGGATGTTGGTCGGGATCGTCTGGCTGGAATCGGCGAAGATGCTCGCGCCGACATTGGCGAAGGTCCCGCTTGCCCTGGTCGCCCCCGTGGCGCCGACCGGGTGCCCCGACGCCATGGCCGGGCTGACCACCCCGGCCGCCAGAACCAGCGCGAGCGAGGCGAGCGCCCTGCCGGTCGTCCACGCGCGGCGACGGGGCTGCGGTCCCAGCAGGGACGCTGACCTGCACTCAGGACTCATGTGCGTGCTCCTTGTGTGCACCGATTTCGGGGTTCGCCGAACCCGAGGGGGAGCTTGGTGCAGGAACGGCCGGATTCGTGGTCGGGCACGGCCGGAACACGCCGATCATCAATACATCGGATGAACCGGCACACCTGAATGGAGAGCCACGCTGGTATGGAGCACACCGAGGACATCGTGTGGCTGTCGAACGGTGCGATGTTCCACGCGTCGGGCCGGCCGGGGACGAGCCGTTCGTTGTCACCGGTGACCCGAACGCGGTGATCGCTTCCCTGGACCTCAAGAGCTGGATGCTGGACGACGACGCCGGCGTCGACCTGGACAAGGAGGCGAACGAGGTCGAGTGGGCGCGGCTGGCAGGTGTGCTTGGGGCTCGTGGGGGCTACGGTGGTCGCCGCGGCGCGTACACGTCACGGGGGCCTCACGCGTCGCCAACATGAGTCGCCTCTGTTCTTCTCACCGACTCGCGACGAGCCGGAGTAGGCGGCCGGGGCGGGGGACGGCGCCGGGACAGCAGGCATCCAGCCAGCGCGGCGGCGAGGCCGGCCAGCCCGGCGGCCGCGAAGCCGCCCGCCGGTACGGAGGCGTCGATCGCCACCCCGACGATCGGGGATCCGAGCGCGAAACCCGCGCTCTGCGCGGAGGATTGCAGACCTGTCGCCTCACCCCGCACGCCGGCTGGCGTCAGTCGGCTCACCGCGTCGGCCACCGCGGAAAGGGTCGGCGCGGTGAAAAGCCCGGTGCCGACAACGGCCACACACAACCAGGGCCAGTCGTGGGCAAGCCCGGCGGGAATCGTCACGAGCCCGAGCAAACCGAGCAGCAACCACATGGGGAGCGACCGGGACAGCGCGCCGTAGATCAGCCCGCCGACGACAGAGGTCACGCCGAGCACGGCCACGACCACGGCGGCCCAGGACACCTGACCTGCTTCTTCGAGCGTGGCGACGATGGCGAGGTCGACGCCGCTGAGCAGCGTTGTGGTACCGAACGCCATCGCCAGTACGGCAATCATGTCGATGCCCAACCACTCCCGTCGCGGGGGCCGCCCGGCCGCTCCGGCATCCGCCTCGTCCTCGGCGCGCAGCGGCGGGTTGAGCAAGGCGATCCCGGTTCCGCCGGCCACGATCGCGGCGCCGAGCCCCCACACCACCACAGCGGGGGACACCTTCGCGGCGCACAGGATCACGACCGCCGGCCCCACCATGTACGACAGCTCGCCCTGCACCGATTCCAGCGCGAACGCCGCCCGGCGCTGTCCCGCCGTCGTCATCGCGGCGATCGCCTGCCTGGTCACCGACTGGGTCGGCACCATCAGCAGACCCGCCGCAAAAGCGGCACCCAGCAGGGCCCTGTACGGCAGGATCGGCACGCTCAGCCAGCACACGACCTGCACTGCGACAGTGACCAGCAGCACCGCGCGCAGGCCCCGCCGATCGATCATGCGGCCAAGCAGCGGCCCGCCCAGCGCCAGCCCGATGGTCAGAGCTGCCGCGACACCGCCGGCTGCCGCGTAGCTCATGTTCAGGCCCAGCACGACATACATCGTCAGCGCCATGACGACAGCCGTGATCGCGGTACGGGCGAGAAAGGAAACGCCCAACAGCGATGCCATCCCTGGCATGGCGAGTATCTGTCGGTATCCGGTCACTTGCGTGACGCTAGATCCTCCGCCATGACATAGGTAGTGGTTCACTTGCTGGAGCCGACATAATGAACAGTTATGGCCAAGGATCTTGAAACCGCATTGCTGCGGTCCTTCGTCACCATCGTGCAGGCGGGCAGCATCAGCCGCGCCGCGACCACGCTTGGACATACCCAGCCCGCGCTCAGCCAGCAAGTGCGCAAGCTGGAGAGGGCCATCGGCCGTCCGCTGCTTCACCGATCACCGTCCGGTGTCTCGCTGACCAGGGCGGGCGAGGAACTCCTGCCGTACGCCGAACGCATTCTCTCGCTCTCCGCACAGGCACTCAGCGAAACCGGGCGCACGCTCAGCGGCCGCTGCGGCGTCGGGTTGCTCGAAGACCTCGCCGCGTCCCAGCTTCCGCAGGCCCTCGCCGACCTCGCCCGGCTGCACCCCGGCGCGACGCTGGAGGTGCTCAGCATGTCCAACGCCGCGATGCGGGAGGCCTACGACGCGGGCCGCGTCCAACTGGTGCTCAACGAGGTGCCGGCCGTTCCCGGACCGCCGCGCTGGACGGTACGCCGCCCGCTGGTCTGGGCGATCGGCCAGGGTGTCGACGTGGCTGTCGATCCCCTGCCGGTGGTGCTGTTCTCGAACACGTGCTCCTGGCGTACGTCGGTGCTGGAAACGCTGGAACGTGCCGATCGACCCTGGCGGGTGGCGTTCGAAAGCAACAGCCTGGTTGGTGTGCTCGCCGCGATACGGGCCGGACTCGGCGTCGCGGCGCTCCTGCCGACGAATCTCGAACCGGCCATGGTCTGCCGCGACGCGGACGCCCTGCCCACCCTGCCGGACATTGAATTCGGTCTCGCACGGCACCCACGGTCCGAAGGTGATGCGCTGATCGATGCCGTTGAGACCGCGCTACGCCGCATGATCTGAGTTTCGCGGCTTCTCAGCGCGCCGGTTTCCGTCCGACCCACAACAGGAGCCGGCCAGGCCGCCATACGCCGGCGTCGTGGACGTACCAGTTCCGTGGCGGGACGCCTTTCCCTGCCGTCGAACGATGGCACTCTCAAGTGATCAACGCGCCCCCATGGATGATCAGATTGCGACCATGCGGCGCGGAGGATCTCCTCGGTCGACCAGCACCTTCGGCCTGCCAACTCGCTCCTTTCGCCGGTCCTGGCCTGACCTATGCGCTTGGCGTTGCGCGCACCGCGTGCATAATGAGGGCATGGGCATGCCCGACGGCCCGGCAGGAGGTCGCCAATGCGTGGCTCACCCCGGGGATTACGAAAGGACGCATGACGTGAAGAACCCACTGGATTCCGCGGCGCTGGACGCGGCCATCGAAGTCGTCCACCGCGCCGGGATGCCGGGCCTGTTCGCCGAGGTGCGAGACGGCGACCAGGTCTGGCGTGGCGCCGCCGGGGTCGCCGATGTGGCCACCGGCCGCCCCGTCACCGCCGACATGCGGCACCGCGTCGGCAGCATCACCAAGACCTTCACCGCCGCCGCGGTCCTACAGCAGGTCGAGAGCGGCCACATCGGGCTCGACACACCGATCGGCCGGTACCTTCCGAAGCTGGTTCCCGGAGAACGCGGTGACGCGATCACGGTCCGGATGCTGATGAACCACACCAGCGGCCTCGCCGAGTACCTCCCGTACGCCTACCCCTCACTCAAGGCGTACCCCGCCCTCGCGGACACCGGACCCCAGAGCCTGGACGACCACCGGCTCACGCGGTTCGACCCCACTGAACTGATCGAGATGGGGGTCACCGCACCTGCCGTCGGCGCCCCGGGCGGCACTCCGGGGGTGTACTCCAACACCAACTACCTGCTTCTCGTCCAACTCCTGGAACAGGCGACCGGCGTCACGGCGGAGCGGTACATCACCCGGAACGTCATCGAGCGCGCCGGGCTCCGGGACACCGAACTCCCCGCCGGACCGCACGTCAACGGGCCGCACTCGCAGCTCTATGAGGCGTGGTTCGGCATGATCGACCCGCCGCGCGACTACAGCGTCTACGACATGTCATGGGTGGGGCCGTCGGCCTCGCTGATATCAACCGTCTCGGACCTCAACCGCTTCTACGGCATGCTGCTGGCCGGGAAGATCGTCAGTCCGTCGTCGCTGGCGCAGATGCAGCGCACTGTCCCGGTCATCTCCCAAGAGGGGAGGACGATCGATTACGGCCTCGGCCTGCACCCAATGGAAGGTCCCGGTCAGGGCACCTTCTGGGGCCATGGCGGCACGGTCTGGGGCGGTGGAGCGCTGGCCATGACCCGTGCCGACGGCACGCGGCAGATGGCAGTCGCGGTGAACATGCAGAGGTGGAACAGGCTCGACTCCTTCGGCAGGCCGCAGCCCCATCCTATCGACGACGCGCTTGCGACTCTGTACCGCGTGGCGATGTACGGCTGACCTGGATCGTAGGGGGCACCACTGCGCAGGCTGATGGCGGCTACAGCCCGGCACCGCAACCTCGCGCGCCGGGCCTTCCCCGGGCCACAGCGCGCCGACGTGACGCTCTACGGGATCTCCGACGCCGCCGAGTTCCGGCTGAGCGTCGTGATGCAGCTCCGCGCCACCCTCGCCCGCTACCCCACCGATCCCGCGGTGACCGGCCCCATCGACGAACTCCACAACGTCGGCCCCGACTTCCCCCGGTTCTGGGAACGGCACGACGTACAGGCCGCGCCGATGCTCACGAGGGCCTTCTGCCACCCGGCCGTCGGCGAGATCGCCCTCGACTGCTGAGCACCGGAAATCACCCACCCACCTGCCTGCTGCTCGTGCCGGTTCAACCGGCACGAGCAGCGGAGGTGGCGAGGTCGCATCACGCGACGGCGGTCCCCTCGAGCTCGACCATCAGGGTGGGGATCGCCAGCCGTGTCACCCCGAGCATCGTGGTGGTCGGCGCTACCTTGGCGGCGCCCAACCGCGACGCCAGCACGCCGTAGTGCTGGAAAAGCAGATCGACGTCGGTGGTGTAGACGTTGAGCCGGACGAGGTTCGTGAGAGACATGCCGGCCTCGCCGAGAACGGCCTCCAAGTTGTCGAGGCTCAGGGCCAATTGGGCCGCCATGTCACCGTCGTGCTGGGGCTTGCCGTCGTTGCTCATCGCGGTCTGCCCGGAGCAGTACAGGGTGCGGGTGTGTCCGGAGACGATCTCACCCTGGTTGAATCCCATCTCCGTCGACCACGTCACCGGGTTGACTGCCGTTCGTTCCAATGCCACATCGGCTCCATTCGATTCATTGGGCGTACGTACGTCCATCGGCTCGGTTGCCGGCCAATCGCTGACGTCGTGTTGAAAGCCTCTCAACGAACCACGACATCCTGTGTCGTGTATTCCGGTAGAGTTTTTCGTATGCGCGCCGACCGATTGGTCTCACTGGTGCTGCTGCTGCGCCAGCGCGGTCGACTGTCCGCGGCCACGCTGGCCCGCGAGCTGGACGTGTCCACCCGCACCGTGCTGCGTGACATCGAGGCGTTGTCCGCAGCCGGCGTCCCGGTCTACGCCGAACGCGGTCGGCACGGCGGTTTCGCGTTGCTGCCCGGTTTCCAGACAGAGCTCACCGGACTGAACCACGACGAGGCGCTCGCCCTGCTGGTCGCCGGATCACGACGTGGCGCGCAGGTATTCGGTCTCGGTTCGGCGCTCGCTTCGGCCATGCTCAAGGTGGTTGACGCGCTGCCCGAAGGCCATCGGGACACCGCGGCCGGCGCGGCGCAGCGATTGCTCATCGACCCGGAGACCGACCTCCTCTCGCGCCGCGCGGTCGCTGAGGAGGTGCCCGACACCGTAGTGGCCGAGGTCCGGCGCGCGGTGTTCGCCGGACACAAGCTGCGCATCCACTACGCGGCTGTGGACCAGGCCCCGAAGTGGCGCACCGTGGACCCGATCGGCCTGGTCACCGTACGCGGCCAGGGCTACTTGCTGGCCACGAGGTCTGGCGCGGACCGCACCTACCGGCTGGCCCGGGTGTTGGCCGCCGAGGAACTCGACGAACCCGCCCAGCGACCAGACCGGGTCGACCTGGACCGGGCCTGGCAGGAACGCAGCACGCGGTTCCGGACCGGCGGCGACCAAGTCGCGGTGCTGGTACGGGTGAACCCGGCGCGGCGCGAGGACCTGGTGGGCACAGCGCTGGCCGTCCTCGCCGAAGAAACCGACCCTGACGGCTGGCTGCGGCTGGAGGTGACCTTTCAGGATTCACGACACGCCGAATGGGCGCTGTGGCAGCTCGCCACGAACGCGGAAGCCCTGGCCCCGCAGTGGTTGCGCTCCTCCTTGCGCGACCGCGCCGCCGCGATTGCCACCTGCTACGGAGTGTCATCCTGAGAGTTGTTGCCTTCTGCGTGCCGCAGCCGACGCGATTCGGACCGCTCCGCACCGGTAGGTGTCAAGCGCGCCGAAAGACGCCTGCGCAACGCGTGGCGTTGCGTTGAGGCGGACGCCGTTCAAGCGAAACGGCGAGGCTGGGCCCGGCTGATCTCGAGCGGGGAGGCTGCCGGAACCAGCAGGATTCCGGTCGGCAACTCCCAGCGTGCCTTGGGGCCCGCGGCCCACTCCGGCTCGGTCGGCCAGTCGCTCAGGTAGCGCCGTCCGAGATAGACCATCGCGAGCGGCTGTTCCAGCTGGACCGGCGGGTTCTCCTCCATGAAGGACAGATCGTCATCGTCGTCGGCGGTGACGAACCCGAGGTACGTGCTCGCGAATTCGGTGACTATGCCGATCAGCTTCGCCAGGGCGTCGTTGCTGCCCCGGTTTTCGTCGTAGTCCTCGTCGAGTCGGCCCTCGTCGACGGCGACCTGCACCATCCAGCTGTCACCGAGGTGGACTGAGGCCACGAAATCCGACAGGCCCGGCAGCCACACCTCCAGCGACGGCCCCAACTCAACGGGCGCCGTCCGGAAGTCCTGCTCCTCCAGGACCTCGGCGAGACGCTTCTGGTCGGCCGGGGTGGAACCGTCACGGTCGTCGTCGTAGGGCAGGCCGATGAACCAGATATGGTCGTCCATCGTGGCATCCTGTCATGCGCGGGGCGGACATCAGCAGAGCGGCTTTTCGGATGATGGAACTATAGCCGATTAGACCGGCGGCAGAGCGTGCAAAGCGTTAATTGCACAGGCCCTGTTATTGGGATCCGGATCGCTGTCGACGACATTCCGCAAGGCGGATCTAAATTCCACCCAAGACAATTGAAGGATGGCTGAGATGGCCGCAGTGCGGACCACGGACGAGTCGCTTTCCAGGCCTCTCAAAATGGCTTCATGAACACCACTGGCGTAATCGCGAGGGGCGATTAAGTCAATCCTTTCCAAGGCCTTCTCGCCCTCGTCGGTGGAAATCTGGCCATTAAGGAGATCGAGGCATTCGGCATAACTTACGGTTGAAAATTTTTCCGCCAAGATGGTGGCGGCAGCATGAGCACCCTCTCCGTCCAGTTGGATGAACTGGACCTCAGTCACCTCGTCGTCCACGAATCGAGCGATTCCATCGACACCGAACCGCCAGACGAAATAGTAGGCATCTGCTTCAAGGGGGTCGGTAGCGGGAATCGGATAACCTGAAGGCGTCTCCGCTCTCCAGCCCTGATCGCGAGCATGCTCGACCAATTCATCAAACTCAACGCCCCGGGTAAACGCCACCCTGACCTCGGACATGATTAATCACCTGCATTCATTACAAGCTCGATATGCCATTATGGCGTCAGTGCGGCTGCTATCGACATTACCGGTCGGAATTCATGATGGCTGGTCATGCACTGCTGGTCTGAACGGGTTCGGGATGTGGAACGGGAACTTAGCTTAGCTTGATCTTTAACCTCTGCGCTGGGCACTCACACGAACCTCCGGGTACGGATAAGGGGGCGGCCTAGGTTGCGGAGGGGCGCAGCGTGACAAGGCCCTGCTGGTCTTCGCCGGTATCGGCGGGCTGCTGACCGAACTCGGCTGGCGCTGGGTGTTCTTCGCCCCGGTGTTCTGAGCCTGATGCCGAGGGCACCACTGTGACTGTCACCTGGCCGGCGCGGACCGGTGGACACACCACGTGCCATCCTGAGGGCATGGCGGGATCGGGTGATGTGGCGCGGCACTGGCGGTACGCCGACCTGCCCGACGTCGATCTGCTGCGGGCGCGGTACGTGCGCAAGAACTTCGTGCGGCACACCCACGAGCACTTCGTGATCGCCGCCATCGCCGAGGGTGTCGAGGTCTTCCACCACCACGGCACCGACCAGTACGCCGGGGCGGGCGCGCTCGGGCTGCTCAACCCGGACACCCCGCACACCGGGCGGGCCGGGGTGCCGGAGGGGTGGCGGTACGGGGCCGTGTACCCGTCGCCCGAGGTCGTGGCCGGGATCGCGGCCGAGACCACGTCGATCCGGGGAACCCCGGGGTTCCTGAGTCCGGTGCTCGACGACCCGTACTCCGTCGCCCTGGTGCACCAGGTGCTGCGGGCCGCCGACGAGGGCAACGCGCTGGCCGCCGACACCCTGCTGCGGGTGGCCGTGACACGGCTGCTGCGGCTCAACGGCGGCCCGCTGCCCCGGCGCGAGGTGCGGACGGCCGGGGCGCGGATCGCGGCACGCGCGCGTGAGGTGCTGGAGGAGCGGATGGCCGAGCCCCCGGCCCTCGCACGGCTCGCCGGGGACCTGGGGACCAGTCCGTTCGCGCTGCTGCGGGCCTTCCGCGATGCGTACGGCATGCCGCCCCACGCCTGGCTCACCGACGCGCGCGTGCGGCGGGCGCGGCGGCTGCTCGACGCCGGGACGGCACCCGGCGAGGCGGCGGCCCTGGTGGGGTTCACCGACCAGCCGCACCTCAACCGGCATTTCACGCGGATCGTGGGCGTGCCGCCGGGGGCGTACCAACGCGAGCGCAAGAACGTGCAAGGCGACGCAAGACAGCGCTAGCCGACATACACATCGTCGTGGGTCTGTCCGGGTTCCCCTTCGCCTTGAGGTGATCAGAACCACCGGGCCCCCGTACCCCGCCCCGCTCCGTCGTACGGCGACGGGGTCGGGGGTGTGCCTCGCCGCATGGCCCGCCGTCCGCGCGGGGTTGCGGTCCTCAGGTGTGCGAAAGGGCCTACAGGTCGGCGAACGGCGGGCAGATATAGGTGACGGCGACAAGGCGCAGCCGGGGGAGCGGCAGGACCAGCATGAACCCGTCTTCGAGGAGCGGGAGGCGCCGCACGCCGCCTGCGGCTCCCGGCCTCGGGCCGTCTCCGATCGCCGTGACGTCGATGCCCATCTCGGCCAGGTCCACCAGCTGCCCGGCGAGCCGCTCCACCTCCCCGACCACGCGCTCGGACAGCCCCTTCGCCACGTGCTCGTAGTCCGGCTCGTACTCCCAGTGCCACCCCTGTCGGGTGTCTTCGGTCACCCGGCGGTCCGCCCGTCGATCCCGGCCTCGGCCGCCGCCTCTGCGTGGATGGCAGCGACCTCGGCGGCGATGGCACGCCCCTCGGCCAGATCCTCGACCTGCCCCGCGCGGGCCTCCAGCTCGCTCAGGCGCGCGGCCCGCGCGGGAACGCGCTCGATCGCCACCGCGAGCGCCCACCGCCGCAGGAACCGGCGCATGGGGGCCGCGTCGACCTGGCTGCGGGCGGCCTCCACCGCCGCCGTCCGCTCTGCGTCGAACGCGGCCACCTGGTTCGGCGCAATCCGCGCCAGAGCCGCGCGCAGGTCCTCCGCTGTGTTCTTGGGCTGTGGGATCAGAGGCCCGTGCCCGTCCGCTGCCGCTTCACTCATGCCGCCACGCTCCCTGTGCTCCCGGTGGGAGCCGCGGTGATCCGCAGTTCGACGCGCCCTTCGGCGTACTCTCTCAACAGCACTTCACACAGCAGCCCGAACCCGGGGTCGCCTCCTCGGCGGGCCTGCTCCTGGATCTTCCACCTGGTCTCGGCCCTCTCGCACACTCTCTCATCGAGGTAGACGCGGCATCCGCCCCGCTCCGCCGTGCCGAACGTGCTGCCGGCCGGAACGGGCGCATCAATCGCCCCCTCGGCGTACGCGGTCAGGAGCGCCTCGAGGACCCGCGAGCGGGCGCGGGCCAGGCCGTCGTCCCCGGCGCGCTGCTTCACCTGCTGTTTCCACAGGTCTGTGTCCATCCAGGCCAGGCGGCCGGGGCGCGCCGTGTGGTCGGCGGCTCTCACGCTTCCTCCATCGGGGACCGGTCACGGTGTATCCCGTCGAGACTAGACTTTCAAGGTCTAGTAATCAACGCTCCGGGCCGGCCGGCCGTACAAGAGGCCCGGTATGCCGGAAGGACCTGCTGATCGTCGTTGTCCGAGGGGGACGGCCGTCGCTGTCCCCCGTCGGTGAGAGCCATCGCCGTCGCCCCGGGCATACCTCGACATCTGATGTTCCGGCCGCCCGGCAGCCCTGGGGCCGTCACCCCGGCATACGGCGCAGGTGGTCGGAGGCGGACCGGCCGATGCTCGCCGCGCATTGTTTCACCTCCGGGTCCGATCCCGCCTTCCGCTGCTCGCCGGACATGCGCTCCGCGTGGGTGAGGTGGTCGCGCAGCGCGGAACGCAGCAGACGGTCGAATTCCTGGCCTTCGGCGGCCTCCAGCGCGTGGAGTTCCGTGGCGTTGACCATGCCCGGCATGTCGTGGCCCTCGTGCGGGTTGGTGTCGGGGACGCGGGCCGCCGTGAGCAGTTCGCGCAGGGCGGCGAGGTCGGCGCGATGGGCCTTCGCCACTTTCGCCGCCCACTGCTTCAGCTCGGGGTCGGCGCCGGATCCGGGCGCGAGTTCCAGGATGTGCAGGGCCTGTTCGTCCATGGCCAGCTGTAGCTGGAGCCAGGCGAGGTCCGTGGGGTTGAGCGTTTCCGGTCCGGTCCCCGTCGCCGTGGCCGCTGCCGCGCCGGATGTGCCGGCCCGTGCTTCGGGGCCGGCACATCCGGACACGGCCAGGGCACTGAGCGTCGCCGCGAGGACCAGGGCCGTGCCGGGGCGGCCGAGTCGCGCCGCGGGTCCCGTCATGATGGCCTCCTTTCGCCGTGCCCGTTGCCGCGCGTCGCGGATCAGGACGGGTTGCCGTCCGCCCCGCACTTGATGATGGGATTGATGCAGTTGGCCACTCGTCGTGCCATCTCCTGCTCTGGCCAGGCGTTGAAGAAATCGCCGTGCATGGTGTAGCCGGGCCCGGACGCCAGCCGCAGCCCCTGGGCGCTGCCCGTCACCGGATACCGCAGCACCTGCCGCAGCTTGGGGACCGGCACCGGGTGGCTGGCGGGACAGTCACCGTTCACCGGGTAGGCCATGTGGCTCTTGTGGTCGGCGGAGTCCAGGTCCTTGCCGTTCCAGCACTGCGGGAAGTCGAGGTACGACTCCAGCATCGAGTCGGCCGGGCACGTGACGAAGTCCTTGGAGGGATTGACCTCGCCGTGGTGCAGACAGGACCAGCGGGCGATGGAGCTGGGGTCGTCCACGCCGGTCGCCTTGGCGTTGCCCGCGACGATCCGCAGGCCCAGGGGAAGGGGCTTGATGCGTGCGATGACATCGTCACGCACCCCCTCGCCCAGGTAGTAGAAGGTGGTGCCGGTGGGCTCGACGGGCTGGTCGTTCCGGTAGAGCGTCGGCACCCAGTAGGACGAAGTGTCCACGGTCGGACCGCAGGTGGTCGCGGAGCCCACCAGATCGGTCACGTTCGTATGGGCGTTCGTCACCCGGCTGCCGAAGAAGCTGTGCATATGCGAGGCGCCGGGCAGCCCGGGGTAGACGATCGGGTCGTCCGGGAGACGGTGGCTGTAGGGGCACTCGGCGAGGAACTCCGCCACGCGGACGACCTCGGGCCCGGCGGCGGCCGGGGCGGCGCCGCCGCGTTCGGCGCTCGCGGGTGCCGAACCGGCGTACAGCATGGTCAGTACCAGGCCGAGAACCGCCAGGACGACGGGTCGGCGATTCCTGCGCGGTCTCGGGTGGCG
The DNA here is from genome assembly GCF_040302705.1 of Streptomyces sp. NPDC097640. Taxonomy (NCBI): domain Bacteria; kingdom Bacillati; phylum Actinomycetota; class Actinomycetes; order Kitasatosporales; family Streptomycetaceae; genus Streptomyces; species Streptomyces sp. NPDC097640. The sequence goes on along the minus strand of NZ_JBEOSB010000023.1, from coordinate 11,321 downwards.
CTCGTCAGATGTGCGGGGGGATCTGCCTGACACGGCACTCCTCCTCCGTGTTGTGGGGAAACGCGGATGGTGGAACCGGTTCCGGTACCGGTTCCGTGGCCTGTTTCGTGAGTGAAACCGCATGTCATGCAAACGTCAATACTTCTCGTAGACATTGCTCCATCGGCAGCCATCAATGGCTTCAAGACTTCAAGGCAACCGCGCGGACACGCGCGGCACCACCCGGTCAAGCGCCCAGCGCCGTACCACTTCTGACGCCAAGTATTGACGTCACCATGACAGTGCTGTTCACTCGTCGACCAGCGCCGGAACCGGTTCCGGTACCGCTTCCGTGGTGCTCCTGCCATACGTCGAGGGCAGCGACTCCAACCCTGGAGGTAGCGATGCGCGTCACCATCGCGGATGTGGCCCGCGTGGCGGGCGTGAGCAAGACGACCGTGTCCAGGGTGCTCAACACCCGCAGTGAGGTGGACCGGTCGACTGCCGCACGGGTCCGTGAGGTGATCGACCGGATGGGCTACGTACCCAGCTCGGGCGCTGTGGGCCTGGCCCGGGGGAGCAGCCGGACCATCGGCATGCTCGTCCCGTCGCTGACCTGGCCGTGGATGGGCGAGGTCGTCCAGGGCGTCGTCGACACTTTGGAGGCGGCCGAGTTCGGGCTGCTGCTGTTCACCTGCAACCGCGGAACCGAGTCCGTCGAGCGCTTCACCAGCCAGGTGTCCGCGCGGGCCTTCGACGGGCTGCTCGTCGTGGAACCGGAGAACACCCTGGACATGCTCACGGCACTGCACCGCAAGGGGCTTCCGGTCGTGCTCATCGACGACCGGGGCCACCACCCCGACTTCCCCTACGTCACCGCCGCCAACCACGAGGGCGGGGCGGCGGCGGCCCGGCATCTGCTGAGCATGGGCCGCCGCCGGCCGCTCGTCCTCACGGGGCCGACCCGCTTCGGCTGCGTACGCGACCGGCTTGCCGGGTTCCGTACGACGTATGCCGAGCACGGGCACACCCTCGACTCCGGTCTGGTCGTCGAGAGCGACTTCACCGAGGCCGACGGCCGCGAGGCCGTACGCCGAATGGTCCGCGAGGGACGGGACTTCGACGCGGTCTTCGCGCACAACGACCTCGGCGCGGTCGGCGCGATGGCGGCCCTGCGCGCCTCAGGGCGCGGTGTGCCGGACGACGTGGCCGTCATCGGGTTCGACGACATCCCGACGGCACCGCTGACCGAGCCCTCGCTCACCACGGTCCGGCAGCCGATGCGGCGGATGGGCGAGACCGCTGCGGGGATGCTGCTCGCCCGGCTTGCGGGCGGTACGGCCACGGCACTACCCGTCGTCCTGCCCACGGAACTCGTCGTACGGCAGTCGGCGCCGGCCGCGGCGGGCTGACCGCCCGGCGTCGGCCGCCCGGGGCCGGTCGTACGGGGCCGGCCGTCGGGGACTGACCGTCCCGGACCGACCGCCCGGCGGGCTCCGGCCGCCCACCGCCGGGAACCGTCGCCTCCCGGTTCCTCGCCGGAGCAGCCGCCCGCACCTGACGGCCGGGCGTGCGCATCATCCTGCCCCGGGCCTTCCGGTGGCAGGAGCCCTCGACTCCCCGCTCCACGGCACCTTCCGCCAACACCTTCGGGCACCCCCACCGCAATGAGGAGAGCCGTATGCCTTCCCATGCACATGCCCCGCGCCCCCGCACGCTCATGGCCGCCCTGGCCGTCGCCTCGGCCCTGTCCCTCGTCACAGGTCCGTCCTTCGCCGCGCCCAGGGACACCGTGGCCGTCGCGGCCTGGGACACCGACTGGGCCGCGGCGGCCTACGCCGCCAACCCGGGTGTGGTCACGGCATCCGGCAGCGAGAACGCCGACTCCGCGCCGGGCCTCGCCTTCGACAGCAACGGCGCCACCCGCTGGTCCAGCAACTTCGCCGACACCGCCTGGCTGAGCATCGACCTCGGCTCCACCATCCGGGTCGACCGCGTCGTCCTGGACTGGGAGGCTGCGTACGGCAAGAGGTACGTCCTGGAGGTGTCGCGGGACGGCACCAACTGGACGCCCTTCTACAGCGAGACCGCGGGCACCGGCGGCACCGTCACCGCCCACACCTACCCGCAGGAGGTCACCGGCCGCTACGTCCGGCTGCGGGGTGTCGAACGTGCCACCCCCTACGGCTACTCGCTGTACTCGTTCCGCGTCTACGGGGGGACACCCGCCCCGGCCTCCACCACCCGCACCAACCTCGCCCTGAACCACCCCGCCTACAGCAACTACTACCAGCACGCCGGAAACTCCCCGGCCTTCGTCACCGACGGCGGCTGGCCCGCCGACCTCAAGGCCGACCAGACCCGCTGGTCCAGCGACTGGAACGCGAGCCGCTGGGTCTCCGTGGACCTCGGTGCCACCTCCACCATCGACACCGTCGACCTGTACTGGGAGGCGGCCTACGCCGTCGACTACGAGATCCAGGTCTCCGACGACAACCGCACCTGGCGCACCGTCCACCAGCCCACGGCGGCCGAGGTCGCCGCCCGGCGCGCCGATGTGAAGTCCCCGGCCGAGGCCACCGGCCGTCACGACAGCATCAGACTGTCCCAGCCCGCGACCGGTCGCTATGTACGGATGCTGGGCAAGGAACGGCGCTCCTTCTACAACCCGGCACCGGCCACCGCCCAGTTCGGCTACTCGCTGTACGAGTTCCAGGTATGGGGCACCGGCGGCAGCGCCGCCGCCGCGTACCAGGCACTGCCCGGCGAGCAGTCCGGCACCTACCAGACGTCGTTCTTCGACGACTTCACCGCGGCCTCTCTCGACCGCTCCAAGTGGCGGGTGGTCAGGACCGGCACCGAGATGGGCTCCGTCAACGGCGAATCGCAGGCGTACGTCGACTCCGCCGACAACATCCGCACGGAGGGAGGGAACCTGATCCTGCGCGCGAAGTACTGCAAGGGCTGCACCCAGGCGGGCGGGGGAACCTATGACTTCACCTCGGGACGCATCGACACCAACACCAAGTTCGACTTCACCTACGGCCGGGTCAGCGCCCGTATGAAACTGCCCGTCGGGGACGGCTTCTGGCCCGCGTTCTGGCTGCTCGGCAGCAATGTCGACGACCCGGCCGTGTCGTGGCCCTCCTCCGGTGAGACCGACATCATGGAGAACATCGGCTACGCCGACTGGACCAGCACCGCACTGCACGGACCCGGCTACTCCGCCGACGGCAACATCGGCGCGCGCCAGATCTACCCGAGCGGCGGCCGCGCCGACCAGTGGCACACCTACGCCGTGGAGTGGGCGCCGACGACCATGCGGTTCTACGTCGACGACCGGTTGGTTCAGGAGACGACCCGCAACAAGCTGGAGTCCACGCGGGGCCAATGGGTCTTCGACCGCAATCAGTACGTCATCCTGAACCTCGCCCTCGGCGGCGCCTACCCGGCCGGATGGAACCAGGTCACCACCCCCTACTGGGGTCTGCCTCAGTCCAGCGTCGACAAGATCGCCGCCGGGGGAGTGCAGGCGGAGATCGACTGGGTCCGGGTCGAGCAGAAGAGGTGAGCCCCCCGGTGCCCGGGGTGCAGCGCCCCGGGCACCGGCAACGCCGCGTCAGTCCCGCTGCCGAGCGTGGGCGGCTTCGAAGCGGGCGACCCAGTATGCCGTGCGGTCCAGGTAGGCCGTCTGCGCGCGGTCGCCCTTGCGGCCGTAGGCTCCCTCGTACGAGAGGTAGTCGAGAGGGCCTGGAGTGTCGGCGGTGGCCGGTTCGATCTGGGTGCCCTCGTGCCATTCGTTGAACGAGGTGATGCTCACCCAGTCCGGGACGCCGCCCGAGTCCCCGGTGGACAGGGCGTACTCCCACTCCAGGTCGTACGTCCGTCCCCGCGCCCGGTCCAGGGACGGTGTCGTGTTGCCGGGAACGGCCCGGTCGTCGATGTAGCCGGGGCCGAGCGACGGCGCCCACACCATGCCGCGCTCCGCGCAGAAGGCGGCGACCTGCGACCAGTCCGGCTTGTTGGCCGTGGCGATCGCGTCGTACGTGTACACGCCGCCGAAGTCCCCGATCCGGGAGAGGTCCCAGGTCTGGGCCATCACGATCGCCCGGTCGTCGACCTCGTGAAGCGGCGACCAGTCCACCGTCAGAAGGCTGTTGAAGACGTAACAGGCGCACCGCCCGCCGCGCTCCGCGTCGCGGTGGAAGGCCGGGTGGTCGCCGTAGTGTTCGGTGAGATAGCGGATGTCGGCGACCACCGAGGTGGCGTCGCGGCCCTCGTACGGCTCGATGTGCCACGCCACCTGGAGGCCGGCGGCGGCCGCGGCGTCGAGGACCACCGGTGCCATCCGGTCCTCGTAACTGCCCTGCCCCCACCAGCTGCTGACCAGCACACCGGTGCCGGCCTGCCGTAGCCAGCGCATGTGCCGGTCGACGGCGCCGCGCCGGTCACCGGAGTCGTAGGGGCCGAGCACGGGGTAGTAGTTGGAGCTGAGCGCCTCGGGCGGGGTCAGCTCGCCCTGCTGCCAGTGCCGCCACTCGCCGTACACCTGCGGGTTCCCGTACCAGGGGTAGTAGAAGATGTGGGCGCGTGCGGATGGCTTGTGTGCCGGGGCTGCCGTGGCGCTGCCGGTACCCGCCGCGACGGCGGCGGTCGCGGCGGCGCCGGCGGCGAGGAATCCTCGACGGGACAGAGGTCTGGGGTGTGCGGTCATCCGGGTCACTCTCCTTGGACGGATGGACGGGTATGGCGCGGGGTGAAGCCGAGCAGGTCCGCGCATGCCTTGGTGTCGATCAGTGAGATGCGGTCGGGCAGCGGTTCGAAGGCCGGTACGCCCGGGTGGTGTCGGTGCAGCAGTTCGCCGGTGTTCAGCGGTGATGATGTGTCGGCTGCCGCGACGTTGAGGACGTGGCAGCCGGTCACGGTGGCCGCCAGGGCACGGCTGATCGCGGCGGCCGCGTCCCGGGTGTCGAGCCAGGCCCACAGGTCGTGCCGGTGGGCGCCGGGATCGGCCGCGACGTGGGCCAGTTGGTCCGTGAGTCGCTGACCGGTCCCGGTGAAGGGGAAGCGCAGACAGACGATGTCCGTGCCCCAGCGTCGGTGTGTGCTGCGGGCCGTCTCCTCCAGGACGAGTTTGGACAGGCCGTACGGGTCGCGTACGAGCGTCGGGTGTTCCTCGTCCAGGGGCACGTAGCGGGGTGAGACGGGGATCGGTGACCAGGCGAGACCGACGGCTGCCAGGCTGGACGCCGCCACGATGCGGTGCGCGCCCGCCCGTCCGGCCTCGTCGAGGACGCGGTGGGCCGTGAGGCAGTTGGCGGCGAACAGGGCGCTGCCGTCCTCGGCGTTCGGGTGGGGGATCGCCCCGAGGTGGACGACGGCCTCCGCGCCGTCCACCGCCTTGCGGACGAGGTCGGCGTCCCGCAGATCGCCGATCAGGACACGGGTACGGGCAGGGGCGTCGAACGGTACCCGGTCGGTGAGCGTTAACTCGTGTCCTGCGGAGGCCAGTGCGCGGGTGGCATGGATGCCGATGTGCCCCGCGGCGCCGGTGATCAGGACACGCATCAGCCCTTCACCGCCCCCACCAGGCCGTTGACGAAGTATTTCTGGAGGCACAGGAAGAGGAGGATCACGGGGACCACCACGATGAGGGCGCCCGCCATCAGGTTGTTGTAGTGCGGCACGTTCTCGGAGGAGAGCACCTGGAGACCGAGGGGCAGGGTGTACTGGGACGGATCGTTGAGCGACACACGGGTCAGCAGGTACTCGTTCCAGGTGGGGATCGCCGTGAGCAGGGCGACGGTGATCAACGCGGGCCGGGCGAGTGGCAGATAGACCTGTGTGAAGATGCGCAGTTCCCCGGCGCCGTCGACCCGCGCGGAGTCGCGCAGCTCCATGGGGACCGCGGCGAACGCCCCGGTCATCAGCAGGATCGACAGGGGTGCGCCGCCGTTCACGAACGGGAGCACCAGCCCCCAGTGTGTGCCGAGGATGCCCATCTTGTTCTCCAGGAGCACGATCGGCAGCATCACCGTCACACCCGGCACGAACAGCAGCGCGACGAAAAGCTTCTGTAGCGCACCGCGTCCTGGGAAGCGCAGCACCGCGAACGCGTAGCCGGCCGCCGCGTAGAACACCACCGTCAGCACGACCGTGTACAGCGTCACCAGGACGCTGTTGACGAAGAAGTCGAAGAAGTGCAGCTCGTTCCAGGTGTCGACCAGGGTCTGGAGCGTGGGGTGGTCCGGGATCAGATGACCGCCGCGCACCACCTCGACCTGGTCCTTGAACGCCGCCGACACCATCCACAGGAACGGGTAGATGCTGACCAGCGCGTACAGGGTGAGCAGCACGCCCATGACGATCCGGGCCGACGAGCGGCCGGATGGCGCTCGTCGGGCGGGGCGGACCGGCTGGGGCCGGACCGTTGATATCGTTGTCATGTCTTGCTCCGCAGCGCTCGCAGGTTGATCAGAGCGAGGACGAGGGCGGCCGCGAACAGGAGCCAGCCCAGGGCACTTGCCAGGCCGAGAGTGGGGGAGAGGTTCTTGAGGAAGGCCAGCCGGTAGGCCTCCAGGCCGAGGACATTGGTGTGGTCTCCGGGGCCTCCGTTGGTCATCACGAGGAACGTCTGGAACCCCTGGAGCGCCTCGCGCAGATTCAGCAGCAGGACGATCGCGGTGATCGGCCTGACCAGCGGCCACACGACGGACATGTTGGTGCGCCACCAGCCCGCGCCGTCCAGTTCGGAGGCTTCGAGGATGCTGCGGTCGATGCCCTGTAGCCCCGTCAGGTACAGCAGCATCGCCACGGGGACATGGCCCCACACGGTGATCATGATCATGGTGGGCATGGCCGTGGAGGGATTGCCGAGCCAGCCCTGCGGTTGCTGGAGCGAGCCCAGACCCAGGCCGCTGAGCAGGGAGTTGATGGCCCCGTCCGGCTGGAGGATGTACTGCCAGGCGAAGAACACCGCGACGCCGCTGGTGACGTAGGGCAGGAAGTAGACCGAGCGCAGGACGCCCTGGAACCGCTTGACCTGGTTGAGGAGCACCGCGAGCGGAAACGAGACGACAACGGTCAGTGCGGGGGCAGCGACCATCACCCAGATCGTGTTGGCGGCGGCGTGCCGGACGCGGGGCGCGTACACGGGGTCGCGCCACAACAGGTCCTTGTAGTTGTCGAGGCCGACCCACTCCCAGTTCGGGGCGAAACCGTTCCACTTGGCGAAGGACAGAGTGAATCCGTAGCCGACCGTGTACAGGCCCATCACCAGGAACAGCACGACGGCCGGCGCGATGAACAGATAGCCCGTGAGCGCCTCGTACCGGCGGTCCTTGCGTCGTGAGGGCCCGCTCCCGGGCACCGCGGCGCGGCCCTTCTCCACCCTCGCGGGGAGCGTGGGCTGGAGCGTCACTGGCCGGCTGCCTTCCAGTACGACTGGTTGAGATCGCTGATCTTGCGGGCGGTGGATTCGACGGAGGCGCGCTTGAGCGGGGACATGTCGGCGAGGATGTCGCCGACGTCGTTCTGCTCGTAGCCGGGGGACTGGAAGTTCTGGTTGAGGTTGGCGTCGTACGTCGTCTCTGGCGTGCCCTTGAAGCTCTGGACCATGGAGTTGAGCGTCGGGCCGAGCGCCTTCGCGGCGTCGGCGCCGAGGTCCGCGGCCGGCAGGTCGGTGGCGTCCTGCGCGAACTGGGCGGCGACCTTCTTGCCGGCCAGGAACCGCATCCATTTCTTGGCGTTGTCCGGCTGCCCGCTCGCCGAGCTGAGGGTGATACCGGTGAGCGCCATCGGGGCCAGCGCCCGGTCGGGGACCGCGCCGCTCCTGGGGGCGGGCAGGCCGAAGGCGTAGACGTCGTCCGGGTTCATGCCGCTCTGCTGGAGGAAGGCGAGGGTGAACGTGCCGCCGACGTCGAACGCCGCCTTGCCCTGGGCGAAGGCCTGGTCCGCCTGGTCGACGTCGAGCGACTGGGTGCCGGGCGTCCAGTACGGGGTGAGCTGGTTGTACTGGGAGAGCACCTTGACGCCGTTCGGGGAGCCGAAGTCGGCGCTCTTGTCCTTGCCCCACAGGTCCTCGTAGCCCTTCTTGCCCAGCTGGGCGAAGGCGAGCGGCTGAAGTATCCAGTTGAGGCCGGGGCCTTTGGCCTTGAGACCTGTGGTGAGGCCGCCGTTCTTCGGGTCCTTCTTCGTCGTCGCCCTGAGGGCGGAGATCAGGTCCTCCCAGGTCTTCGGGGGCTGCTTGATCCCGGCGTCGGCCAGCTTCTGCTTGTTCGCGTAGACGATGCCGAACGTGCCGATGGTCAGCGGGACGCTGTAGCGCGCGCCCTCTTTGATGCCGTTGTCCGAGGACTTCGTGTTCTGGGACTTCTTGAAGCGTTCGGGCGTGATGAGGCCGGATTCGTGCACGGAGTCCTGGATCTCGTTGAGCCAGTCGCCCTTGTAGTCGTCGCGCAGGTCTACGGCGATGCCGGCCGCGCCGAGGACGCGGTCCTCGCCGTCGGAGTGCACCTCGAGGACGTCGGGCAGATCGCCGGTCTTGGCGGCGCTCTGCACCTTGGTCATATAGGCCTCTTCAGGGGTGAAGACCTCGATGCTGACGGAGATGCCGGTCTCCTTCTTGAACTCCTTGGCGGCGTTGCGCAGAGCCTTGACGTGGGACTGCTTGAAGGTCCACATCTTGAGGCTCTTGGCGTCCGAGCCACCGGAGCCGCTGCTGCCGCAAGCCGTCAGGGCGCTGAGCGACAGCGCGGTGGCCACGGCGGTGGCGACGTATTTGGCCTTGCGGGAAGTTGAGATACGCATGAACCCCTACCTAGGGTCGACCGTTCAGAAGGCCGAATGGCGTTGGAGTGACTGAACTTAGGCTCGTCGTGATATAGCGTCAAGACGCAGGGCGGGATTGAGCGTGGGTGACGGTCCAGTCGGGATCTGGGCGGGAAGCGGAGGGGCAGTGGAATCGGTGACGGACGCCGCGGGGGTCCGCAAGGTCGAAGAGGTCAAGTCCGCGGCTCGGGTCCTGGAGGTCCTCGAACTCCTCGGGCGGGACGGCGCCCGCCTCTCGCTCGCGGAAATGGCGAGCGCGATGGCCGTGCCCAAGAGCAGCCTGCACGCGATCCTGCGCACCATGCAGGCCAGGCGTTGGGTGGACGTCGACCCGTCCGGCACGCGCTACAGCCTGGGCTTGAAGGCCCTGCTCACCGGCACCGCGTATCTGGCCGGCGACGACGTCGCGAGCCTGGCCGGGCCGGTGCTCGACGCCCTGGCCGAGGAGACCGGCGAGGCGGTGCATCTCGGCAGGCTCGACGGCACGCACGTCGTCCACCTCGCCAAGCGCGAGTCACGGCACGCGCTGCGGACGTACTCCGCGGTGGGGTATCGGCTGCCGGCGCACGCCACGGCTTTGGGCAAGGCCGTGCTCTCCCAGCTGGACCAGGCGGAGGTGCAGCGCCGGCTCACCTGGCCGCTGGAGAAACTCACGCCGGACACCGTCGTCGACCCGGACGCCTTCCTGGCCGAACTCGCGGAGGCGCGGCTGCGCGGCTGGGCCATGGACGACGGGGAGAACGCGGTGGACATCCGGTCCGTCGCCGTGCCGCTGGGCGTGTCCCCGGACGGCGGTGACGCGGTGAGTTGCTCGGCGCCGCGCAGCAGGATGGGCGACGACCGGATCGAGGAGGTGGCCCAGGCGGTGACCGAGGCGGCGCACTCGCTGAGCATGCTCCTCAAGCGCCTCGGCCAGCACTGAGCGCACACGCGCGGTGCCATGCGCGCTTGAGGGCCGGGAGTTCGTGCCCCCGGCCCTCAAGTGCCGTATCTGCATGGCCGTTGACAAAAAGGATCCCGCTTCGTACGTTCGGATAGCAGTACGTCATTCTGTTACTCGAATGCTGGAGTCCGTATGACGCAGCCTGATGCCCTTGCCTCCGCCCGCCTGCTCGCTCCGGCCCCCTGGGTCGATGAGCGCGGGTCCAAGATCCGCATCACGGCCGTCCGCACCTTCCTGACCGCCCCGCACGGCTGCCCCCATCTCATCGTCCGGGTCGAGACCAACGAACCAGGGCTGCACGGCCTGGGCTGCGCCAGCGATCCGCAGCGCACCCTCGCCGTCCGCTCGGTCCTCGACGACTACCTCGCCCCGCTGCTCACCGGACGCGAGCCGGACGACATCGAAGACCTGCACCGGCTGATCCTCAACAGCGCCTACTGGCGGGGCGGTTCAGTGACCGGCAACGCCCTCGGTGGCGTCGACGTGGCTCTGTAGGACCTCAAGGCGAAGCGCCTGGGCGTGCCGCTGTACTCCCTGTTCGGCGGCCGCGTGCGCACCGGCGCCGAAGCGTACACGCATGTCGACGGAGCCGATGCCGAGGAGATCGCCGACAAGGTGGGCGCGGCCCGGCAGCGCGGATACCGGCATGTGCGAATCCAGGCCGCGGTGCCGGGGTCGGACACATACGGGGCAGGTGGTGGTGCCGATCCGCAGGCGGTGCGCGAGCGCCGGGTGCCATGGGACTCCGCGGCGTATCTGCGAACCGTCCCCCGGGTGCTGGCGCGGGTGCGCGAGCTCGTGGGCGAGGATGTCGAATTGCTGCACGATGTGCACGAACGGCTCGATCCTCGCCAGGCCGCGGACTTTCTGCGCCGTGTGGAGGACATCGGCCTGTACTTCGTCGAGGACCTGCTCGCCCCCGAGGATGCCGCGCACTTCGCGCGGCTGCACGCCGTCTCGCCGGTTCCCCTCGCCGTGGGAGAGCTCTTCAGCGATCCACAGCAGTTCGTGGCGCTCCTGAGGGGACCGGACATCGACTTCGCGCGCGTGCGCATCCCCACCCTCGGTGGCCTGACCCCTGCCCGGAAGCTGGCAGCCCTGTGCGAACTGCACGGGGTCCGCCTCGCCCCGCACGGACCGGCGGACGTCAGCCCCGTCGCCCAGGCCGCTACCCTCGCGCTCGACGTCAGCAGCCAGGCCTTCGGCGTTCAGGAGGCAGCCGTCTTCAAGGAGCCGGCGCACGAGGTGTTCCCCGGCACCGTGGTGGCACACGACGGGCTGCTCGTGCCCTCCGGAGTGCCGGGCCACGGCGTTGGCTTCGACGAGGCCGCGGCCCGACGCCACCCCGTGCCCGAGCCTCTCGGCCACGACCGGTGGGCGCTGCTGCGGAACACCGACGGCAGCGTGCAGCGGCCCTGAACCGTCGCGCATGCATGGGAGCTCCAGGGCGCCCGGCGTAAGTCCATCGATTTGACTTAAGGCACCGAGCGCGGCGAGAGCACACCCACTGGGTGTGCTCTCGGCGAGATGCCGCTCTGTGGGGGTGACCACCAGCAGCGCACCGCCGGGC